>JBBPYL010000142.1:0-19323 GCA_038199935.1 Propionibacteriales bacterium
CGACGGATCGACCACGAAACACCTTGCCTGCGGGGGAAGTCGCAGAACGGACAGGCGAAGCCTCCCGCGACTCAAGTCAAGATCAGCGAGCCACGCCGCAAGGGACCTGAATAGTTACCCCAAAGCCTTCATTTGGTTGCGCACCAATGACATGCTGCGAGCAATACTGCGAGACGTGACCAATCCCACCCGTGTGGGGTGACGAACCCGACTCGTGGCGAGGAAGCCCGACCGAGGAGGGAGCACGTTCGCGGACACCAGTGAGGCTCAGCGGCACCCTCGCCGTCGTAGGAAGCCTTATCAGCACGTCGCCGGTACTGACGCCGACGGCGAACTCCTGAAAGAAGGAACCACATGAATCCCATCCGCAACCCACGGATGCGACCCGGAGGGTCCCGTCGGTCAGCCATCGCGCTGACCGCGGTCGGAGGCGTTCTCGTCTCCGGTGGACTCGCCGGTCTCGGACCGGTCGGCGCCTCGGCGTCCAGCCACCGCGAGGCGCCGCTCATCGCCGGCGCCCCCCAGTACGACAACACCGACGTCTACGCGTTCCGCAGCCCGGACCGCACGAACTCGGTCACGCTGATTGCGAACTGGCTGCCGTTCTCGGAGCCGGCGGGTGGCCCGAACTTCTACGCCTTCGCCAAGGACGCGCGCTACAACATCAAGGTCGACAACGACGGTGACGCCAAGTCCGACATCACCTACCGCTGGACCTTCAAGGACCACCGGGTCTCAGGCAACACGTTCCTCTACGCGACCGGACCGGTCACCACGCTGCGGGACAAGAACCTGAACTTCTACCAGACCTACACCCTGACCCGGATCAAGAACGGGAAGAAGGTGGTCATGGCGAAGAACCGTCGGGTGGCCCCCTCCAACGTGGGTTCGGCCTCGATGCCGAACTACGAGGACCTGCGCAACCAGGCCACCACCAAGATCTACAAGGGTGGCACGGTCGTGAAGTCCTTCGTGGGCCAGGCCGAGGACCCGTTCTTCCTCGACCTCCGGGTCTTCGACCTGCTCTACGGCGGTGACTTCTCCGAGTCCGGGGACGACACCCTCAAGGGCTTCAACGTGAACTCGGTGGCCCTCCAGGTCCCCCGCTTCATGCTCAAGGGCCCGGGCAAGGGCAACTCGATCGTCGGCGTCTGGTCGACCACCGACCGTCGCGGCGTGGACGGCAAGTACCGCCAGGTCTCCCGGCTGGGCAACCCGCTGGTCAACGAGGTCGTCATCCCGGTCAAGGACAAGGACAAGTTCAACGCGTCCAAGCCCAAGGGTGACGGCCAGTTCCTCAAGTACGTCACCAACCCGGAGCTCGCGAAGCTGATCGAGGCCGTCTACGGCATCCCGGCGCCCAAGACGCCGCGCAACGACCTCGTTGCGGTGTTCTTGACCGGGGTCGACGGGCTCAACCAGCCCAAGAACGTGACGCCCAGCGAGCAGCTGCGGCTGAACATGATGACGAATGTCACCGCGAACCCCAACCGTCTCGGCGTCATCGGCGGCGACAATCAGGGGTTCCCGAACGGCCGCCGTCTCGGTGACGACGTCATCGACATCGCCCTGCAGGTCATGGAGGGCGAGCTCACGGGCAACCCGAACGACCTCAGCGATGGGGTGGACGCCAACGACGTGGCGTTCGGGAACATCTTCCCGTACCTCGCGCTGCCGGCCTCGGGCAGCGACCCGGACCCGCACGGCGACGCCGCCTATGGGTCGCGGAGCAAGAACAGCTCCGCCACCACGGACGGTGCCGTCAGCGGCCGTCTGGCTCCCGCGGGCGCGCTGGGCATCGGCCTGCTGGCCATGGTCGGCGGAGCAGCAGGGCTCGTGCGTCGCCGCAAGGACGGCGTCTGAGTCACCTGCTAGGAACCGTGTAGCACCCACACAGGTCCCGGTCGCACGCAACCCGTGCGGCCGGGACCACCCGGGAGGACAACCATGGGCCGCTTGGCCATCGTGATCGCCGTCGCCTTCGTGCTCTCCGTCTCGGGAGCGCTCGGGCTGGTCCGCGGCTCCGACCCGGAGTCGCCACCAGGCCCTGCACCGGACACCGGGGCCGTCGCGGCCGCCGGACGCGCAGACGCCGGGGACATCAGCGCCATGGTCGGCTCACTCCAGGACCGGCTGCGTACGGTCCCCTCCGACGACCGGACCTGGGCTGCCCTCGGCCTGGCCTACGTCGAGCAGGCACGGGTGAGCGGCAACCCCACTTTCTACGACCAGGCCGAGCAGGCCGTCGACCGGTCGCTACGGCTGAACCCTCAGGACAACGCGGTCGCGCTGGCCGCCCGGGCCGCGCTCGACGCCGCCCGCCACGACTTCACCGACGCGCTGGACGCCGCCGACCAGGCCCTGCGGATCGACCCCTACCAGCCCAACGCGCTCTTCGTCCGGGTCGACGCCCTCACCGAGCTCGGCCGCTACCGCGAGCAGCTCACCGCCCTGAGCACCGCGGACACCCGCCAGCCCGGCGTCCCCGTCGCCGCCCGCTACTCCTACGCCTACGAGCTGCGCGGCGACCTGGCCGAGGCGTCGCGAATTCTGCGCCGCTCCGCCGCCTCCTCCAGCGGAGCCGACCGCGCCTACCTGCTGACGCTGCTCGGGGACCTCGACCGTCGCCGGGGACGGCTCGACGACTCCGCGACCCACCTGCGGGAGGCATTGCGCCTCGCCCCCGAGTCGGTGGCCGCCCGCGCCGCGACGGCCAGGCTCTCAGTGGCCCGGGGCCGCTACGGCGAGGCCGTGACCCGGTGGAGCGAGGTCGTGGCTCTGCTCCCGTTGCCCGAGTACCTCACCGAGCTCGGCGAGCTCGAGGAGTTCCTCGGCGACGACGACGCCGCCCAGGCGCAGTACGACGTCGTGGACGCCACCACCCGGCTGTTCGCCAGCAAGGGAGTCAACACCGACCTCGAGGTCGCGCTGTTCGCCGCCGACCACGCAGACGCCGAGACCGCGGTCGCCAGCGCCCGGACCGAGTGGGGACGTCGGCACAGCATCCACGTGGCCGACGTCTACGCCTGGAGCCTGCACCAGGCCGGACGGGACGGCGCAGCCCTGCGGCTGAGTCGAGCCGCGACCCGGCTGGGCACCGCGGAGGCGCGGATGTGGATCCATCGCGGCACCATCGAGGCGTCCCTGGGGCTGGACGCCCAGGCCCGGACGCACCTGCGCCGCGGTCTGGGCATCGACCCGGGCTTCGCTCCGCTCCAGGTCCGTGAGGCCCGCGCCCTGCTGTCGTCGCTCGAGGCGGGCGCATGAGCCGGTGGTGGACGCGGCTGGTCGCGCTGACCGGTCTGGTCGGCGCGCTGGCCGTGCTGCTCGCCGTACCGGCGCTGGCCCATCCGCTGGGGAACTTCACCGTGAACCGCTACACCGGGCTGGTGGTCGGCACCGACACCATCGGTCTGGACCACGTCGTGGACCTGGCCGAGGTGCCCACGGCCCAGTTCGGGGACGCCCTGGGCAACCTGCCGCAGCTCAGCCGCGACCAGTGCAGCACCGCGGCCGACGCCATGAGGCTGAGCGTCGGCGGCACCGTGGTCCCGATCTCGGTGACCTCGGCGGACGCGACCCGCTCCGAGGGGCAGGCCGGCCTCCCGGTGGTGCGGATCGTCTGCGAGCTCTCGGCTCAGGTCGACCTCGCCGCGGCGGCGACGCCGGTGCGCTTCGAGGATGTGTCCTCGCCGGGTCAGATCGGCTGGCGTGAGGTCACCGCCGTCGGTGACCGGGTCACGCTGGAGGACAGCGACGTCCCGGTGGACAGCGTCAGCGACCGGCTCAGCAGCTATCCGCAGGACCTGCTCAGCTCTCCGCTGGACGTGACGTCGGCGGACCTCAGCGCCTCACCTGGCGGGCCGGCCGCGGCGGGGACGGTGGCCGAAGTGGGCGGGCCGACCACGGCTGCGGGCGGCTGGCTGTCGGGGCAGGCCGATCGCCTGCTCGCAGGCAACGGGCTGGTGGCCGGGGTGCTGGCCGTCCTGGTCGCGCTCGTGCTGGGCGCGAGCCACGCGCTGGCACCTGGTCACGGGAAGACCGTGATGGCCTTCTACCTGACTCAGGGGACCGACACGGCCTGGCGCTCCGCCGTGGCCGTCGGCATCAGCGTGACCCTGGCGCACACCGGGTCGGTGCTCGCGTTCGCGGCGCTGGTCTCGCTGAGCGCGGCGTTCGTGCCCACCGATGTGTACCCCTGGCTCACGATCGCCACCGGGGTGCTGATCTTCGTGCTCGGGCTCTCCCTGCTCCGGCGGGCGAGCCGGCAGGACTCCGGCCACGGTCATGGGCACGGGCACGGGCACGGTCACGGCCACGGTCATGGGCACGGCCACGAGCCCTCTGCGGCGGTCCCTGCCGACGAGGAGGGGGACGTGCTGACGGCGCCGGCCCGGACCGAGGTGGTCGCGGACGTCGCTGTCGAGCCGCAGACGCGACCGACCCGACGTTGGGAGCCCTGGACGATGGGCCTGGCCGGAGGGCTGGTCCCCAGTCCGTCCGCGCTCCTGCTGATGCTGGCTGCGGTCGCGCTGGGCAAGGCCTGGTTCGGGGGAGTGCTGGTGCTCGCCTTCGGGGTGGGCATGGCCGCCACTCTCGCCGCTGCGGGCCTGATGGCGCGCGGCATCGTGGCCCGGCTCGAGCGGGCCGTGGCCCGGACCGGCCGGGTCAGCGCCTCGGTGCGTCACGTCCTGGCCTACGGCGCAGCGGCCAGCGTGTGCCTGATCGGCGTGGGCGTCGTACTCCGGACGTTGTACGGCCTCCTGGCCTAGGACCCCCGGGCTAGCTCGCGCGGGCGCAGGCTCGGGTGGCGGTCGGGCGGCGGGTCAGCGTGCGGCCGGCGGGAGTTGCGCGGGGTCACCGGGGGTGAAGTGCGCGTCGCTCGACTCGCGGGCGGCCAGCTGGGCCACCTGCTCGACGCACCACGAGGACACCTCGCGGCGACCGGACAGGACGTCGTCGCGGAAACCGACCCAGTCCACCCAGACCGCCTCGTCGACCTCCGAGGGCTCCACCCGCACCTGCGCGCGGGGATCGGCCACGCGTGCGGTGAAGACCGGACACATCTCGTTCTCCCGCACGCCGTTGGCCATCTGGGCCACGTAGCGGAAGCGGGGCAGCGTCAGCGTCAGGTCGGCGAGCCCCAGGCCCAGCTCCTGCTCGCCGCGGCGCCGTACGGCGGCCACGTAGTCCTCGCCGGGCGCTGGGTGGCCGCAGAAGCTGTTGGACCACACACCGGGGAAGGTGGCCTTGGCCAGCGCGCGCTGCGTGATCAGCAGCCGGTCGGCGGCGTCGAAGACGTAGCAGGAGAAGGCCAGGTGCAGCGGAGTCTCCTGGTGGTGCACCGACGCCTTGGCGGCACGACCGACGGCGCGACCCTGCTCGTCGAGCAGCACGACCTCCTCGGAGGTCGCCGGAACGGGGCCGTTCATGCCGGACGCGCCAGCGCGTTGACGGCGCCGGAGAAGACCCCGGGCAGCCGAGCGGCGGCGGGCACGAGCGCCCGACGAGCGGGTCCCCAGCGGGTGGCCCCGACCAGCCCGAGGGTGAGCAGCCGGTAGTGCCGGGTCAGCGATGCCCACTCCCGCTCGTAGCGCGCGGGGTCGCCGGCCGCGATCGCTCCCACCGCGGCCCGGGCCTGGGCCAGAGCCAGGGACACGCCCTCGCCGGTGAGCGCATCGACGTAGCCGGAGGCGTCGCCGACCAGGAGCACCCGTCCGGCCACCCGTCGGGTCGAGCGCTGCCGCAACGGACCGGCACCGAGCACGTCGCCACGGTGGTGGCCGGCGAGCCGGTCGGCGAGGTCGGGGAAGTCGCGGAAGTGCTCGGCGAAGGAACCCTTCCGCCTGGTCAGCAGCGCGACCCCGACCAGGTCCTCCGACACCGGGGTGACGTAGGCCTCCGAGACCGGTGACCAGTGCACCTCGACCCGGGAGGTCCATGGCGCCGTCCGCACGTGGCACCGCAGCCCGTAGCGCCGGGTCGGCCTCGTCGGGGCGTCGAGCCCCAAGGTGCGTCTGAGCGGGGAGTGCAGCCCGTCGGCGGCGACGAGGTAGCGCGCGGAGACCCCGTCGGCGACCACGCCGCGCTCGTCGGTGGAGACCACGCCGACCGAGCGCCGCTCGACGACGACGCCTGCGCCGCGGGCCGCGTCACCCAGGGCCCGGTGCAGCGTCGTACGGCGGACGCCGCGGCCCTCGCCGTGGCGGAAGGACGCCTCCACACGGCGGGTGCCGTCGAGATAGGCGATCCCGGTCAGGGGGTGGCCCGCGGGGTCCACCCCGAGCTCGGCCAGGGCCGCGACCGCCCCGGGCATCAGACCCTCGCCGCACGCCTTGTCGATGACCTCGGCGCGGGGCTCCCACACCTGGACCTCGAGCCCGGCGCGCACGGCGTGCAGGGCGGTGGCCAGACCGGCGGGGCCGCCCCCGGCGACGAGCAGGTCGATCACGGCGCCACCGGGGCACCGGGCGCGGGCAGCGTGCGCAGGGCGGCGGCCTCGACCCGGAGCCGGACGGTGAGCAGGGCGGCGTTGAGCACCGTGAACACCACCGCGGTGATCCAGGCCGCGTGGACCAGCGGCAGGACCGCGCCCTCGACGATCACGGCGACGTAGTTGGGATGCGAGAAGAAGCGGTACGGGCCGCCGGTGACCAGGGGCAGGCCGGGGACGACGATCACCCGCGTGTTCCAGCGACGTCCGAGCGTGCTGATGCACCACCAGCGCAGCGCCTGGGAGGCCACCGCGAGGACCAGCATGCTGACCGCCAGCACCGGGGCCACGGAGGGACGGCGCATCCACACCTCGACCAGGGCGCCGACCAGCAGGGCCGAGTGCAGGACGACCATCACCGGGTAGTGTGCGCGTCCGGTCTCGACACCGCCCTGGGCCAGGCTCCACTGCGCGTTGCGGTGGGAGACGACGAGCTCGGCGAGCCGCTCCAGCGCGACGGCCACGATCAGCAGCGTGAAGAGAACCTCGCTGGTCATCGGGCGTGCTCCAGATGCTCCTCGGGTGCCTGGAGCAGCACGAGCTCGGAGCAGAACCCCGGGCCCATGGCCAGCAGGATGCCGAACGAGCCTGGTCGGGGCGGCCTCTGCTCCAGGGTGTCGGCCAGCACGTGCAGCACGGAGGCCGAGGAGAGGTTGCCGACCGCAGCCAGGGACCGCCAGGTGATCCCCAGGTCTTCCCGCTCGAGCCCCAGGGTGTCCGCCATGGCCTCGAGGACCTTCGGCCCGCCGGGGTGGGCCACCCACCACTCGATGTCGTCTCGACGCAGGTCGTGCGCGGCCAGGAACTCCTCGACGTCCCCGCCGAGGTAGGTCTCCACCATCTCGGGAACCTTCGAGTCCAGGACGATCTTCAGCCCGGTTGCCCCTACGTCCCAGCCCATCGTGCGTTCGCTGTCGGGGTAGAGCCGGCTACGGCTGGCCAGCACGTCGGGCTGCGGACCGGCCCCGGACGCTCCGGAGAAGCGCGGATCGGTGGCGGCCCGGTGAGCCCCGACGGCGACCACGGCGGCGGCGCCGTCCCCGAAGAGGCCGCTCCCGACCAGGTTGGCCACGGACCGGTCCTGGCGCTGCACGGTCAGCGAGCACAGCTCGACCGACATCAGGACGGCGACGTCGTCGGGATGGCCGATCAGGTAGTCGTGCAGGCGGGCTACCCCGGCCGCCCGGCCACGCAGCCCAGGCCGACCAACGGCATCCGGATGACGTCGGGACGCATGCCGATCTTGGCCGCCACCCGGGCGTCGAGTGTCGGAACAGCCAGCCCGGTCACCGTCGCCGAGATGACCAGGTCCACGTCGGCCGGGGTGAGCCCCACGTCCTTGAGCGCGTCGACGACCGCCCGGGCCCCGAGCTCGACGCCCTGCTCGATGAAGACGTCGTTGGACTCCCCGAAGTCACGGAACGTGGCGTAGCGATCCAGCGGCATCGCCAGGTGACGCGAGTCGACCTGGGCGTTGCCGTGCAGCCGCTCCAGGATGCCCCGGCCCTCACCGTCGGTGAGGACGAAGCTGGCGAAGGCGTCGGTGATCTCCTTCTGGGCGTAGCGGTGGTCGGGGAGTACCCCGCGGACGCTCACGATGCGCATGCTCATGTCTACCTGCCTCGATCAATCCGGTGGTGCGGGAGGAGCGTGGGAAGCAGGTGGCCGGCGATGCCGCGCACCAGGCGTGGGGTGATGCGACCTCGGCCGAGCCCGATCTCGACCAGGTCGTCGAAGACCGGCTGCTCGGTGTCTGCGGCGAGCAGGCCGGCGCGCAGCAGGGGGTCGTGAAGGGTGAGTCGCGCGGCCAGCGCGGTGTGCCGCAGGTGCCGGCTCAGCAGTCCCTGCGTGCTGGCGCGGTACGACGCCCCGGCGCCGGTGCCGTCGGCTCCCGGGCCGGTGAGGGCCTGGGCGGCGGCGCTGCCGGCGAGGAGCCCGGTGAGCACGGCGTAGTAGATCCCCTCGCCGGTCAGGGGGTTGATCAGCCCGGCCGCATCCCCCACGAGCATGGTGCGTCCCCGCGGCGGCGACCACCGGGCCGAGGAGAGCGGCAGGTGGTGCGCCCTCCACCGGCTCCCGTCGTCGGACGCCCCGGGCAGCAGGGTGTCGAGCTGGGAGAGCAGGTCGGCCCGGGTCGGGTGGCTGCGACGGGCGGTGAGCAGCTCGCCGTACCCGACGTTGGCCAGCCCGTCGCCGCGGTCGAAGGACCAGGCGTACGACGGCTGCCGGGTCGTGCCGAAGGTGATCAGCTGGAGGCCGCGACGACTCGGCGGCGTCGGTGCGTAGCCACGGATGGCCAGTGCGCTGCGGCCGGAGGGGTGCGAGGCCGACTGGGTCCGCCGGACCACCGAGTGCGCCCCGTCGGCACCGACGAGCACCCGAGCCTCGACGAGGCCGTCGACGCGCACGCCGTCGGTGGTCTCGGCCACCGCCCGCGCCCGGTGGCGCACCAGCCGCGCACCGGCGGTCTCGGCGGCGGCGACGAGCCGGGCGTCGAAGACCTCGCGGGGGACGACCCAGGCGGGGCGTGCCATCTGCCGGTCGACCCGTGCGTCCGTGCGCTCGAGTCGGAGCCGGCGCACGGGAGTGGTGTCCTCGACGACACCATGAACCCCGGCGTCGGCCAGCAGCTCGATCACGTGCGGGGCGATCCCGTCACCGCAGACCTTGTCCCGCGGGAAGTCGGCGCGGTCCAGGAGGAGCACGGACAGGTCGGGACGGGCCCGCAGCGCACCGAGAGCCGCGGCCGCCCCGGCCGGTCCTGCGCCTACGATGGCGAGGTCGCAGCGTTCGACTGCCATCAGTGCGCCCCGACCAGCGTGACCAAGGCGACGTCGACCAGGGCGATGGCGATCGCGGCGCGGAAGGGCACCGTCCCCCGGCCGGTGAGCGCGATCGCGGCCAGCGCCACGGCGACCACCAGGCCGACCCAGGCCCAGGTGGGCGCAGGGCCGTCGGGGCCGAGCACGGCGGCGGTGGACGCGGCCAGCAGCAGACCGGTGGCGGCCAGCTGGGAGCGGTCGGCGCCGAGCCGGTGCGGCAGCCCGGCGACGCCGGTGGCCGCGTCGTCGGCGAGGTCGGGCAGGACGTTGAGGAAGTGTGCCGCGACTCCGAGCGCGGCGCCCGCCCCGACCAGCCAGGACGCCGCGAGGGCCGCAGGGGTGGCGGCCAGGGTGAGGACCAGGGGGAGTGCCCCGAAAGCCACCGCGTACGGAAGCCAGGACCAGGCGGTGGCCTTGAGGCCCAGGTTGTAGGCCAGCCCCGCGCCGACCACGGCGACCAGGTGCACGAGCCCGCTGCGCACGCCCAGGGAGAGCGACGCGGCGAGCGTGGCCAGGACGGCCAGGCCCAGGGCGACCCGCACGGTGCGGTCGGTGAGCAGCCCAGTGGCCAGCGGCTTGTCGGTGCGGTGGACCTCGCGGTCGCGCTCGGCGTCGAGCAGGTCGTTGGACCAGCCGATCACCAGCTGGCCGGTCAGCACGGCGATCACGGCGAGGACGCCGGTGGCGGGGTCCAGCCCGACCGCGGACGCGAGCAGCGCGGTGAGCGTGGTGACCGTGACGGTGGGCCCCAGATGGGCGGCGCGCAGCAGTGCCACCGCGCGATCCTGGGTCGTGTGCACAGCGTCGAGCCTGCCACGGTCTGCCCACGCCTCGGTCTGGGGGTCCGCTCCCTGCTGGTCGCCTTCGGGGCGACCTAGGTGCGGCCGCGGGCGGCGCGGTAGCGACGGATCAGGGCGTTCGTCGAGCTGTCGTGCTCGAGGTCCGGCGCAGCCTGCGCGACGAGCTCGGGCTCGATCTGCTTGGCCAGCACCTTGCCCAGCTCGACCCCCCACTGGTCGAAGCTGTTCACCCCCCAGATCGTGCCCTGGACGAACACCTTGTGCTCGTACAGGGCGACCAGCATGCCCAGGGTGTGCGGGGTCAGCGAGTCGACCAGCAGGGTCGAGGTCGGGCTGTTGCCGGCGAAGGTCTTGTGCGGCACCAGGTCGGCCGGGACCCCGTCCGCGGCGACCTCCTCGGCGGTCTTGCCCCGGGCCAGTGCCTCGGTCTGGGCCAGCAGGTTCGCGGTGAGCAGGTCGTGGTGGTCGCCCAGCGAGCCCTCGCCGGTGTGGAAGGGCTCGACGACGCCGATGAAGTCGGCCGGGACCATCGTCGTGCCCTGGTGGATCAGCTGGTAGAAGGCGTGCTGACCGTTGGTGCCCGGCTCCCCCCACACGATCGGACCGGTCTGCGTCTGGACCGGGGAGCCGTCGAGGGTGACCGACTTGCCGTTGCTCTCCATGTCGAGCTGCTGGAGGTAGGCCGGGAAGCGCTGGAGGTACTGGCTGTAGGGCAGGACGGCGTGGGTCTGGGCTCCGAAGAAGTTCCGGTACCAGATGCCCAGGAGGCCCATCAGCACGGGAAGGTTCTCCTCCAGCGGAGCGGTCCGGAAGTGCTCGTCGACTTCGCGGAAGCCGGCGAGCATGTCCTCGAAGCCGTCCGGGCCGATGGCGACCATCAGCGAGAGCCCGATGGCGGAGGTGAAGGAGTAGCGACCGCCGACCCAGTCCCAGAAGCCGAACATGTTGTCGGTGTCGATACCGAAGTCGGCGACCTTCTCCGCCGCGGTGGAGACGGCGACGAAGTGCTTGGCCACCGCCTCGTCGCCCAGCGCGTCGACCAGCCACTCCCGGGCGGTGGTGGCGTTGGTCAGCGTCTCGACCGTGGTGAAGGTCTTGGAGGCGACGACGAACAGGGTGGTCGCCGGGTCGAGGTCCCGGGTGGCCTCCACGACGTCGGTGGCGTCCACGTTGGACACGAAGCGGAAGGTCAACTCACGCTGGC
Organism: Propionibacteriales bacterium; assembly: GCA_038199935.1. GTDB lineage: Bacteria > Actinomycetota > Actinomycetes > Propionibacteriales > Nocardioidaceae > Nocardioides_B. The sequence goes on from JBBPYL010000142.1 coordinate 11,320, forward strand.
TGGAGGCCTTGAGCGCCTGGTAGGCCATCGCCGGGCCTAGGTCCGAGCCCCCGATCCCGATGTTGACCACGGTCCGGATCGGCTGGCCGGTGTGACCGGTCCACGTGCCGCTACGTACGGCTTCGGCGAAGTCACGCATCCGGCCGAGCACCTCGTGCACCTCAGGGACGACGTTCTCGCCGTCCACCTCGATGACCGCGTCGGGCGCGGAGCGTAGGGCGACGTGCAGGACGGCGCGGTCCTCGGTGCTGTTGATCTTCTCCCCGGTGAACATCGCCTCGATGCGCTCGCGCAGGGCGCAGGACTCGGCCAGGTCGACCAGCAACCGCAGCGTCTGGTCGGTGACGCGGTGCTTGGAGTAGTCGAGGAACACCGGGCCGAGGTCCGCGACCAGGCGGTCACCGCGGTGCGGGTCCTCGGCGAAGAGGTCGCGCAGATGGACCTCCTTCACCTGTGCGTGGTGTTGGAGAAGCGCCTGCCACGGAGCCGAGTCAGTCAGAGCCATACGTCGCAGTCTGCCGGACCGCGTCTCGGCTCGCACGCCCAGGCCGGGAGTCGTGCGGAAAGTGTGGGTACGCCATCCCGGACTCGAACCGGGAACCCGCTGATTAAGAGTCAGCTGCTCTGCCAATTTAGCTAATGGCGCGCGAAGCGTGGGGAACTTTAGCAGCGCCCGGGGGCCGCGATGAAATCGAGCGCCCGGCGGCGGTCGGGTCGCCCAGAGCCGGTCAGCGCTTCGCGGCGTCTCTCACGCAGAGCACGGCCCACGGCAGGGCGTCGAGCCGTTCCTCGCCGATCGGCTGGCCGCAGGCGTCGCACTGGCCGTAGGTGCCCGCCGTCTCCTTCTCCAGGGCGCGGTCCACGTCGGCCAGGGTGATCTGGAGCTTGTCGTGCGCGGCCACCTGCGAGAGCCGGTCCACGGCCATCGAGGTTCCCTCGCCGACGCGCTTGCCGAACGAGATCGAGCCCTGCTCGTCGGGCCGCGCCGCGAGGCCGCTCATCTGCTCGGTGAGCTCGGCCTTCTTCTCCCGCAGGGTCTGCTCGATGTCGCTCATCGGGCCATCCTGGGCCGCGCCCGGGTCCGAGCGGACACCGGGGGCTCTTCCCGCGTGCCCTGAGACAAGAGGTTCGCGAGTTTTCCTGCCCGACCAATCCGCGCACGGGCACCGACCGAACTACCCTCACAAGCATGAAGTGGCCCGGAAGTCCCAAGGAGGTAGACGTGGCGGATGCGGCACTGCGGCTCGTGCCGTCCGCCGGAGGGGTCGACGTCGACCAGCTCCTGACCCGCGTGGCCCGGGGCGACTCCCAGGCGTTCGAGTGGCTCTACGACGAGCTGGGGGCCTCGGTCTACGGCCTGGCCCGTCGCGTCGTGCGTGACCCCTCCCGTGCCGAGGACATCGCTCAGGAGGTCTTCTTGGAGGTCTGGCGCAAGGCTGCTCGCTTCGATCGCAACCTGGGCAAGGGCAAGACGTGGGTGTTGACCATCGCCCACCGGCGGGCTGTGGACGCCGTACGGCGCAACGAGGCGGTCAAGCGCAGCGACCTGCACGGGGCCCCGGACGACGTGGTCCACGACCAACCCGGTGAGGCCGTGATCGCGGCGGAGGAGCACGGCGAGGTGCGCGACTGCCTCGACACGCTGACCGAGCTCCAGTTGGAGTCGGTGCGACTGGCCTACTTCAACGGCTACACCTACAACGAGGTGGCGACCCTGCTGGGGAAGCCGCTGTCGACCATCAAGACCCGGATGAGGGACGGCCTCATCCGCCTACGTGACTGTCTGGAGGGAGCGGCATGAGCGAGGACCTGCACACCCTGTCCGGCGCCTTCGCCCTCGATGCCCTCAACGAGTCCGAGGCCGAGCAGTTTCGCAACCATCTGCTGGGCTGCACCGGGTGCGCGCTGGAGGTCAGCGAGCTGCGCGAGGCGGCCGCACTGATGGGCTCCATCGAGTCCCGACCCGTGCCCGAGTCGCTCAAGGCCCGTGTCCTCGCGGTCGCGGACCGCACCCCGCAGCTCCCGCCCCGGGTGACCAGCCTTGACTCCGTGCGTCGTCGCAGCTGGCTGACCGCCGCCGCGGGGATCGTCGCAGCGGCGGTGGTCGTCGCTGGTGTCGGTGTGGGAATCAGCCGGCTCGGGGACGACGAGGTGCCCCTGGCCGGCGGGGTCAGCCAGGTGTTCGACGCCTCCGACGCGCACACCGCTCAGGTCAGCACCGACCGGGGGTCGGTCAGCGTGGCCGTGTCGTCGAGCACCGGCCGCGTCGCCCTCGACGTCCGTGACCTCGAGCCGCTCGACGACGAGCACGTCTACCAGGTCTGGGCGCTGGACGAGAACGGCGGTACTCCGACCTCGATGGCGGTGCTCTCCGGGGGACCGGGGGCCTCGATGCCCCTGCCCGAGTCGGGGACGAGGCTGGCCCTGACGGTCGAGCCCGCGCCGCACTCGAAGGTGCCCACCACCACGCCGTTCATCGAGGTCGATCCCTCGACGGTGTGAGGTCAGAGCTGTCGGCCGCGTCGGGGGACGCGGACGATGAGGGGGACGAGCCGATCGCTCCGGGGGGTGCGTTCGGTACGGGGGTACCGGTCAGCCGCGTCGGGGGGGCGCGGCTGACCGTGTCCGCTGGTCCGGACTAGTCCTGCTCACCAGGGAATAAAGTTTAGAATTCAACTATTGTGTCGGGTGAGCCGGGTCGCAGAAGATGACCAAGCAGCGCTACCAGGACTTGCGCTCAGCTGAGCTCGGCCTCCTCGCGACCGCCGACGCGGGTGCCCTCGTCCGCGTCATCGCCGGCGAGGTCGCGGGTCACCGCGGCCCGGGGAGCACCCACACGCCGATGGCCCTGGTGCACGCGAGCCCCGAGCCGGGGGCCCGCCTGGACCTGCCCTGGCCGGTGGACGACAACGCGCTGGTCTACGTGCTGGCCGGTCGTGGCTCCGTCGGGCTCGACCGGTCACCGATCGGCACCGGGCAGCTCGCTGTCCTCGGGTCGGGAGACGAGCTCACCCTCACCGCGGCCGCGCGCCAGGAGAGCCGTGCGCCGCACCTCGAGGTGCTGGTGCTCGGGGAACTCCCGATCCGCGAGCCGATCGCTTGGGCGGGACCGTTCGTGGTGAACACCAAGGCCGAGGTGCGTGAGGCCTACGACGACTTCCAGCGTGGGCGGATGGGTCAGATCCGCGCCGTGCACGCGGCCCCCAGCCAGATCGTGGAGGGCTGAGGGCGCCGGGTCAGTTCGTGCCAGGCACGGCCCAGGCGTCGTCGCGGATCAGGGCGACGTTGCTGCCGTCCGCCCGGATGCCGTCCACCTCGACCCCCGGGCCGCCGATGACCACGTCGGTGTGGGTAGCGGAGACGTTGAGCCCGGCCGCCACGAGCTGCTCGGGTCCGAGGCCGTCGCCGGGCACGCAGAACGGGAAGCCCGCGCCCCAGGCCACGTGGCAGCCGGTGTTCTCGTCGTAGAGGGTGTCGTGGAAGGTCACTCCCGCGGCACGCACGGCCGAGGAGCCCTCGACCAGGGACACCTCGCCCAGGCTGCGGGCGCCCTCGTCGCTGTCCAGCTCGGCCAGGACCGCCTCAAGACCCCGGGAGGCCTGCACGTCGACGATCCGGCCGACCTCGAAGCGCACGACGAGGTCCGTCACCACCACCCCGGCCGCCCTCATGACCAGGGGGCGCGTGGTGCGCAGGACGCCCTCGGCCCGCGTCCGGTCGGGACTGGTGAAGACCTCCTCAGTGGGTAGGTTCGGCATGTAGTCGACGCCGTCGCGCGTGCGCAATCCGCCGCCGGTCCACACGCAGCCCGGGATCAGGCCGACCGTGAGGTCGGTCCCCTCGCCGTGGTAGCGGACCGCGTCGAGACCCAGGTCGGTCAGTGCGGCGGCCCGCGTGGACAGCAGGTCGCGGTGGTCGCGCCAGGCGGCCACCACGTCGGGACCGTCTAGCCGCATCGCGATGGCCACCGCGTCCCAGAGCCGGTCGAGGTCGGGCTCACCGAAGATCTGGCGGGCCCAGCCCGGGTTGGGGGCGGCCACGAAGTTCCACTGCACTCGTCCGCTGTTCAGCAGGCCCTGGAAGCGCGAGGCCAGCTCGGCGGGCAGCAACGCCGCCCGCGCGGGGTCGATGCCGTCGAAGACGTGTGGATCGGGGTTGCCGGTGAGCTGGATCAGGGCGATGCCCTGCTCGCTCCACTCCTCCAGGCGGGCCAGCATCCAGGCCGGGGCCGAGGTGAGCGCGTCCCGGGGGGCGTGGCGCAGGGCGGAGCGACGCACCCGCGCGTCGGAGTACTCGACGCTGACCCGGTGGGCGCCCACCGCGTAGGCGCGCTCCGCGACCGCCTGGGCGATCGGGGCGTGGGAGAGGTCGGCATGGACGACGACCTCCTGCCCATGCTGGACCGCGGCGCCGACCTCGACGACGACGGCGGCGTAGGCGTCGATCCGGTCCTGGTCACGGCACGAGGTCGCAGGGGTCACCCGCCCAATCTAGTCGTGAGCCACGTGGAGGTCAGGGCAGTGTGCCTAGGGTGGTCCTGGCCGACGAGGGGACCGTGATGGGACGAGAGAACGAGATGGACGCCGACGTCGACGTGGTCGAGGGACGCCAGCCCCCGTCCCAGCGCACGCCGTTGACCCGCGAGACCATCGTCGTCGCGGCCATCGACTACATCGACCGGTTCGGGCTGCCCAGCTTGAGCATGCGACGCCTCGGAGCCAGCCTCGGCGTCGAGGCGATGTCGCTCTATCGCTACGTCCCCGGGCGGGAGAACCTGCTCGACGCCGTGGTGGAGAGCGTGGTCGCGACGATGCGGGACGACCCGGACGTCCTGGTGCGCCCCGAGGCCGGCTGGCAGGACTTCCTCCAGCGACTGGCCCACGGCGTACGCCGGACGGCGATCGCGCACCCGAAGGTCTTCCCGCTGATCGCGTCGCGCCCCCCCGAGGCGCCGTGGCTGAGGCCGCCGCTGCGCAGCGTCGACTGGGTCGAGACGTTCCTCGACGGGCTGCTCGTCGAGGGGTTCAGCGACGAGGCGGCGGTGGCGGCCTACCGCTCGTTCAGCAGCTTCCTGCTCGGTCATCTGCTGCTCGAGGTCTCCACGATGGGCGCCGACGTCGGCCCGCTCGACGTGATCGACGACCAGGAGAGCGCGAACGAGAAGGATCTCGATACCGACAGCACCGTGCACCGGCTCCGCGGGCCGCTGGCCCAGGACCACTCGGCGGCGGAGTTCGAAGAGGCGCTGGAGAACCTGCTGGACCGGATCGCGCAGACTCGGAGCGAGCTCGACTGAGCCGCATGTTTACGGCGTAAGTTTCCGGGCACGGTGCGAGTCGGGCCGCAGCATGCGCGCTCGACACCTACTCCTGGAGGGACTACCGATGGACATCGGACAGAGTTTCCAAAGCGCCACGGACGGGTTCTTCGCGTTCCTGCCCAACCTGCTCGGCTTCCTGATCATCCTGCTGATCGGCTACATCGTGGCCAAGATCGTCTCGAAGCTCGTGGCCACGCTGCTGCAGAAGGTCGGGCTCGACAAGCACCTGCACGAGTCCGACGCGAACACCTACGTCGAGAAGGTCCTGCCCGGTGCGAGCCCGGCCAAGGCCATCGCAGCCATCGTGTTCTGGATGATCTTCATCTTCTTCCTGGTCAGTGCGATCGGGGCACTACAGATCGCCGCCGTCACCGGCTTCATGGACCAGGTCCTCGCCTACCTGCCCAACGTCATCGTCGCGATCTTTATCTTCGTTATCGCCGCGCTGCTCTCCGGCGCGGTCGCCGGCGGCGTGGCCAAGGTGATGGGGGACACCCCCACCGGCAAGATCGTGGCCACGGTCGTCCCGGCCCTGGTGATGATCATCGCCGGGTTCATGATCCTCGAGCAGCTCCAGATCGCTCCCGAGATCGTTCGCATCGCCTTCGGCGCGGTGATGTTCGCCCTGGCCCTCGGCCTCGCACTGGCCTTCGGGCTCGGTGGCCGTGACGCCGCGAAGCAGCTGCTCGAGGACGGTGTCCGCAAGGGCCGCGAGCAGCGCGAGCAGGTCAAGTCCGACCTGGAGTCGGGCAAGGCGCGCTCGGAGTCGCATGCCCGCGACGCCGAGGCGAAGGCGGACGACGACGACGACGGTCGCGGCGCCAGTACCTCCACGACGGGCAGCACCACCACGATGAGCACGGGCACCGGGTACGACAACCGCTGACCCGCAAGATAGGACGAAGGCCTCCGACCCGTCCGGGTCGGAGGCCTTCGTACGTCCTGGGGTGAACGACGGGACTTGAACCCGCGACATCCGCGACCACAACGCGGCGCTCTACCAGCTGAGCTACGCCCACCATGTCCAGCAACCGGGGACCTCGCGGACCACCGGCACAAGACCATCGGCCTCGGGGTCACCCAGGTGCCCAGAAGCCGAAGCAGCGATCAGTGTAGCCGCTCGGTGTCCCCGTCCGGACCGGGGGCGGGAGCGCCGGTGATCGACCCACGGTGCTCCCGGGCAAGCTCGCGGGCCGCCTCGGAGTCCGGCCCGGGGGAGGCCACGAAGACCGCCGAGCGGTAGTACCGCAGCTCCTCGATCGACTCCTGGATGTCGGCCAGGGCCCGGTGGTTGCCGCCCTTGGCCGGGGCGCTGTAGTACGCCTTGGGGAACCAGCGCCGCGCGAGCTCCTTGATCGAGGAGACGTCGACGATGCGGTAGTGCAGGTAGGCGTCGAGGTCGGGGGTGTCCCGGGACAGGAAGCCACGGTCCGTCGAGACGCTGTTGCCAGCCAGGGGAGGACGACTGCCGCTGGGGCACTGAGCGCGCAGATAGTCGAGCACCTGGCCCTCGGCGTCGGCGAGCGTCGTCCCCGCGTCGAGCTCGTCGAGCAGGCCCGAGGTGGTGTGCATCTGCCGGACGAAGTCGTCCATCTGGTCCAGGGCGGCGGGGTCCGGCTTCACCACCACGTCGACGCCGTCGCCGAGCACGTTCAGGTCGAAGTCGGTGACCAGTGCCGCGATCTCGATCAGGGCGTCGGCGCGCAGGTCGAGCCCGGTCATCTCGCAGTCGATCCACACCAGTCGGTCGCTCATGGGGTGAGATTACTCGACCGGCCCGTGACCCGCGGATGTTCAAGACGCTCTCAGCGGCGGTCCGTAGGGTGAGGCCATGCCCTGGGTCTCGCTGCTCGCCCGGCGCGTGCTAGGCGCCGTGTGGCTGGTCGCCGGGCTGTTGCTCTGGGCCGGGTGGCTCGCGGTCCGCGCCCGATCGGGGTGGTCGCTGGACCGGCTGCTCGATCCCACCCCTGACCCTGTCGCCTAGAGACGAGACGAGATGTCGAGCAAGAAGTCCAGTGCCAGCCGTCGCGCGGCTCGGCTCGCCGCAGCCGAGCAGTCGGCCGCGATCCGTGCCGAGCACGACAAGGCCGAGCGGCGCCGCCGACGGTGGGTCGTCGGTGGCGTGGTGGCCACGGTGCTGGTGGCCCTGCTGGGCATCGGCTACGCCGTCCAATCTTCGCGGGACACCAGCGGACAGAGTGCCACCGTCCCGAGCGGGACCCTGGGGGCGTTCGGCGTCCCTCGAGGCGACGCCTCCGCCCCGGTCACGGTCACGGTCTACGAGGACTTCATGTGTCCCTTCTGCGGGGAGTTCGAGCAGGCCTCGCGCGACCGGCTGGAGGCTGACGTCGCGGCCGGGGACGTGGTGGTCGACTACCGGGTGGTCTCCTTCCTCGACCGGGCCTCCGACGGCAGCGAGTACTCCACCCGGGCGATGAACGCGCTGGGTGCCGTGCTGGACACCGCCGGCCCCGAGGTGGCCGTCGCCTTCCACGACGCCCTCTACGCCCAACAGCCGGAGGAGGGCAGCGCAGGGCTCTCCGACGACGAGCTCATCGCCCTCGCCGTGACCTCGGGAGCGGACCGGGCGTCCGTCGAGGCGCCGATCCGGGACCGCGCCTTCGGCGCCTGGGTGGCCAACGCGACCGACCAGGCGTCCAAGGACGAGGTGAACCAGACACCGA
>JBBPYL010000143.1:0-4007 GCA_038199935.1 Propionibacteriales bacterium
CACCGGGTTCTCAACAGGGCGTGCTTCCTCGGCGCGGCATCCGGATGCCACCACTCTCAACAGGCAAGGAGTCACCAACTGGCGCTCCGGTCGGAATCAGCGGTGACACCCGGACGCCGACGCCAATCAGTATGAATGTCGGAGACGACGAGGAGCACCGGACGGCCTTCGGTGAGCTCGACCTGGCTGGCATCGATGGCCTGGTCGGCGCGGGCGTCGATGACCTCGAAACAGGCCCTCGGCTTCCAGGGCAGCGGTGAAGGCGACCTCGACCTGGGTGTGGGTCTCTTCGGAGGAGACGACCTCTGTGATCCACTTCCTCGACACGAGGTCCTCGATGATCAACACCGCCATCCCCGCCTTGGTGAAGTGGGTCGTCTCGTAGATCCAGATCGAGTTCGGCCGGTACTCGGTCCAGTCGGGGAACGGTTTCCGTTTCGACTTCCCCGGTCGTGGGCGAGGTCGGAAGTGCAGGTCAGCGAGGTGCAGGACCCGTCGCACGGTCGATGGGGAGACCCAGACCCGGCCCAGGTAGGAGCCCCGGTGGGCGAGCTTGCGGTGTGATCGGTCGACCTCGCCCCACTCGTCGTAGAGCGCGAGGATCTCGGCCTTCTCCTCGGTCAGGATCGAGTGCAACGGGTTCCCGCCCGGTGCCCGGTCGGCCAAGGTTGCTTTTGCTCGGCGGGCATACCAACGGTGTGCCCGGACCTCGCCCAGGTCCAGCACCGCCGCGGCACGTCGTAGCGTCCAGCCGGCTGCGAGGGCTTTATCGAGCAGGTTGAGGAGCCCAGCTTTGGTTGGCCGCATCGACACGGCGTGGGACACGGCCACTCAGCCCCAACCGCTAAGGGGCGATCACCACCCTGGGCCCCGGGACGGGCAGGACGTCACGGGGGTGCGCTCCCGACTGATCTCCGAGCACGGTGTGCTGGTCACGGCCTCGCTCCTGTGGCGAGCGCCGCTGGATCCACCGGCCCCCGCGCTGCGCATCAGCCCCCACGTGGACGTGGCCGACGAGGACCTCGATCGCCTCGCGAACGCCCTCGCGACGGGCTCTTGAGCCACCCAAGAGGTGAACAAGTCCTGATGGTTAGTCAGAACTTTGATTTGACCGGACGGCTCCGGTAGACATGGTTACACGTTCAACGAGGACGGTCCTCCTGGCCGCCCCCGCACCGACCCGCGGTCGATTCCGACCGGTCCGGACCTGGAGGGGGTGGAGTTCGATGTCAGTCCAGCCTGTTGCGCTCAACGAAGTCGAGGCGTCGCCGACGTGCCTTGAGGGGCCCGACGCTGTCGCTGAGGCGACGGCGTACATCGCCGCTTCGGCGCTGACCGAGAGCCCGGGGGGCAGAGTGGGTCTCGAACTGGAGTTCCACCTCGTCGACCTGGCCACCCCCCAACGACGTCCCACCTGGGCGGAGGTTCAGTTGCTGGTCGCCGGGTTACCGGCCATGCCGGCGCATAGTTCGATCACCCTGGAACCCGGCGGTCAGATTGAGCTCTCCACCCCGCCGTACGACGACGTCGCGTCGTCGGTCTCCGCCCTCCAAAGAGACGAGCGGGTCCTGCGCGCCGCCCTAGCCGCTGTTGGGTACGGTGCTGCGCCTTTGGGGTCGGATCCGGCCCGGCCCGTTTGTCGGACGAACCCGAAAGCGCGCTACGAGGCGATGGAGCAGCACTTCGATTCCCGGGGTTGCGGTGCTGCGGGGCGGGCGATGATGTCGGCGACCGCGGCCCTGCAGATCAATCTCGACGCCGGTCCCGCGGAGGGATGGTCGGCACGCCTCGCGCACGTCCGGTCGCTCGTCCCGATGCTGGTCGCCGCGTCCGCCGGATCCCCCTATCTCGCCGGACGGGCCTCGGGGTGGCACTCGATGCGCCAGGAGACCTGGCACGGCATCGACCACGGCCGCAGCGACCCGATCCCGGTCGGGGAGCCGACCGTGGCGTGGGCGCTCTACACGCTGAACGCGCCGGTGATGCTGCTCCACGAGGCCGACGGCATCCGCCCCGTCACCGAACACGTCGCCTTCGGCGACTGGCTGCGCGAGCCGGCACGACTCGGTCGCTGCGCGACCATCGAGGACCTCGATTACCACCTCTCCACGCTCTTCCCACCGGTGCGTCCGAGGGGTTACCTCGAGATCAGGTGCGTCGACGCGCTGCCGGACCGCTGGTGGCCGGCCATGGCCGCGTTGACGGCGACCCTGATCGACGATCCGGTGGCCGCAGACGAGGCCGCGGAGCTGTGCGCCCCGGTCGCGCACGCCTGGGAGAGCGCCGCTCGTTCGGGCCTGGGTGACCCTGTGCTGCGGGCAGCCGTTGTCGGGTGCGCCGATATCGCCGCCCGCCGCGGGCCACGAACGCTGCGAGCCGATCTGGAGACCTTCGCCGAACTCGTCGCCTCCGGCCGCACCCCCAGTGAAGAACTGCGCGCCGTCGCCGAGAACCGAGGACCCCTACGACTGCTGGAGGAGGAAGCCCATGAGTGAGACCGTCCAGCAGATCGCCGACGGGCTGACCTCCGCCCGTGCCCGCACCGCCGTCCTCACCGACCTCGACGAGGTCGAGTTGACCACTCAGCACAGCCCGCTGATGAGCCCGTTGTCCTGGGATCTCGCGCACATCGGCCAGCAGGAGGACCTGTGGCTGTTGCGCGCCGGGAACACCGCCGCCCAGGGGATGTTGTCGGCCAAGGTCGAGAGCCTCTACGACGCCTTCGAGCATCCGCGCGCCTCCCGAGTGAGCCTGCCGCTGCTGACCCCGACCGAGGCCCGCAGCTTCATCGCCGACGTCCGCGGCCGGGTGTTCGAGGGGCTCGAAGCGATGCTCGCCGGAGACCCCGCAGCCAGCTTCGCCTTCCGGATGGTCGAACAGCACGAACAACAGCACGTCGAGACGATGCTGGCGACCCATCAACTGCGTGTTGGTCAGCCGCTGCTCGGTCGCGGGGCCGAACTCCCAGCCGGCCGCCCGATGCCCTCGGGGTCCAGATCGCAGGACGCCGTCCTGGTGCCCGCAGGCCCGTTCACGCTGGGCGTGAACGCCGACCAAGAGCCCGCCTCGCTCGACAACGAACGCCCGGCCCACCGCGTCGACCTTCCTGCCTTCCGGATCGCCCGGGTGCCGGTGACCAACGCCGAATGGCGGGCCTTCATGGACGCGGGCGGCTACCAGGACCCCCGGTGGTGGTCCGCACGCGGCTGGGAGCATCGCGTCGAGGCCGACCTCCAGCGCCCGCAGTTCTGGTCCCGGGACGGGTCTCGCTACCGCTACGGCCACGTCGAGGAGATCCCCGACGACGAGCCCGTGCAGCACGTCAGTTTCTTCGAAGCCGAGGCGTACGCAGCCTGGGCCGGAGCCCGACTGCCCACCGAGCAGGAGTGGGAGAAGGCCTGCGTCTGGGACCCTGAGGCAGGCCGGCGGAGGCGCTGGCCCTGGGGCGAGAGCGAATGGACCCCCGCGCTAGCCAACCTCGCGACCGCAGACAACGAAGCGCTGCGGCCCGCTCCGGTGGGGGCTTATGAAGCCGGCTCCTCGGCGTACGGCGTGGAACAGATGATCGGTGATGTCTGGGAGTGGACGTCCTCGAGTTTCGAGCCTTGGCCCGGGTTCTCGCCGATGCTCTACGACACCTACAGCGCACCCTTCTTCGGCGGGGACTATCGTGTTCTGCGTGGAGGCTCCTGGGCCGTCGGCGGGTCCGCGGTGCGTCCGTCATTCCGCAACTGGGACCACCCCTACCGGCGCCAGATCTTCTGCGGGCTCCGCCTCGCCTGGGATGCCTGATGTGTCGCCACCTGGCGTGGCTGGGGGAGCCGCGCAGTCTCGCCGAGCTCATGCTCTTCCCCACGCATGGGCTGCTGCGTCAGTCCTACGAACCTCGACGCCAGCTGCGGGGCATCATGAACGCCGACGGATGGGGCGCCGGTTTCTTCGCTGGCGACGCGCCCCGCAGCGAGCCGGTTCGGTGGCGCTCCTCCCGGCCGTTGTGGGGTGACGCG
>JBBPYL010000144.1:0-7582 GCA_038199935.1 Propionibacteriales bacterium
ACCCGGTCCGCGGCCCGGCCGGCCCAGGCCGGCGCGGTCACTCGATGCCGTGCTTCTTCAGCAGTGCCTCGATGTCGTCGAGGTCGTCGGGGGTGCCGCCGGCGGCGTTGCTTCCCCGTGTCGGCTCGACCGCGCGGGTGCCGGCCGGGGAGCCCGCGGCCGAGCGCGTGGATGAGGACCGGGAGGACGAGCGCGAAGACCGGGGAGACCGGGACCGGACGACGCCCGAGACGACGAAGAGGACGCCGGAGAGCACGGCCAAGGAGACGCCGAGCCAGACCACCGGGCTGAAGACGAGGCGAACCGACCAGTCGACGACGGCGTCGGCGACCTGCCAGCCCAAGCGCAGCGTGCCGGTCAGGGCGGCGGCGAGCGGGATCAGGGACCAGGCGACCCCGCGCACTCCTGCGGCGGGACCGCGGCGACGCCAGACCAGGAAGCTGACCACCAGCCCGAGCAGGGTCAGAGTCAGTCCGAGAGCCTGCCAGGTGGCGTTGTCGACGGGAGCCATCACGCCAGGGTAGCCAGCGAGATGACAGCATGACGGCGTGCGGAGCATTCCCGATCCCGGTTTCGCCGGGGACGACGGCCGGGCCGACCCGGCGGTCAGCGCCGCGTTGCGGGCCTACGCCGACGATCCCCGGCGGGGGGCGCGGGCCGCGCTCATCGCCCTGCAGGGATCACGTCTGCTCGTCCCGGTGGTCGCCGTCGCCGCCGAGACCGAGGAGGACGACGACGGGCTGCGCAGGGAATCGCGGACCGACATGGCCTCGGTGTTGATGACGGGCCGGGACGGCAGGACGGCGCTGCTCGCCTTCACCGGTCAGGAGGCCCTGCACGCCTGGGACGCCGACGCACGACCGGTGCCGGTCAGCGTGGCCCAGGCCGCCGAGGCCGCCCTGGCCGACGGGGCGGCGGCGCTGCTGGTCGACGTCGCGGGCCCGGTCATGATCGTGGTCGAGACCGCGGACCTCCAGCAACTGGCCCAGGGCCGGGTGCTGGTCGAGCTCAGCGACGGCTACGGGTGGGCGAGACCGGTCCGGTGAGCGACTCGCCGGGAGCCTCGCCGGGAGCGTCCGGGTGCTCCGAGGCCTCGCGGAACGCGAGCTGGAGCGTGCGCAGGCCGTCGCGCAGGGGAGCGGCGTGGTGGTGCCCCATCCGGGCCGCGCCAGCGGTGACCAGGCCGGCGAGGGCCTCGATCAGCGTGCGCGCCTCGTCGAGATCGCGGTGCTCGGGCAGATCCTCGGCCAGCCCGAGGTTCACCGCGGCGGCGCTCATCAGGTGGAGCGCGGCGGTCGAGACGATCTCCAGGGCGGGGACGTCGGCGATGTCGCGGGCTGAGGGGTCCGTAGCCTCCAGGTCGGGGCCCCCCAGGTCTGGGGCCCCCAGGTCGGGGCTGTTCAGGTCGGGCTCCGGGACCGGTCCCGTGGCGGCGTCGCTCATGCCCCCAGCCTCCCACGGGGCCCGGAGGCGGGCCGAAGGTGCGCCGTACCCCCTGGGCTTGCTACCCTCACCTGGACCGATCTGCGCACCGCTGCGTCGTGGAGCTTCCGCAAGGGAACAACAAGAGCCCCAGGACGGTTGTGGTGGGCACGATCTGACAAGCGGAGACTAGTCTCCCACCCGCACCGACCGACGGATCTCGCGATCCACAGGTCGTCGGGTCCGGTCCCGGGACCGGTCCTCGCTCATTGAGGATCGCGATCTCGAGAGACGTCGTACCCGACGTCGTGGCTGGCTTCCGCTGAGCAGGTGACGCGGAGGCCTTTTTTGTTGCCCGAGCGCCGCAGGTTGCACCGAGAGAACACCAACCAGGAGGACCCATCAGCACCGAGCTGCGAATCAACGACCGGATCCGGGTACCCGAGGTCCGTCTCGTGGGACCCAACGGCGAGACCGTGGGCATCGTCCGCATCGACGACGCCCTCAGACTCGCGCAGGAAGCCGACCTCGACCTCGTCGAGGTCGCTCCGACCGCGCGCCCGCCGGTCTGCAAGCTCATGGACTACGGCAAGTTCAAGTACGAGAACGCGCAGAAGGCTCGCGAGGCACGACGCAACCAGACCAACGTCGTCATCAAGGAGATGAAGTTGCGTCCGAAGATCGACGCGCACGACTACGCGACCAAGAAGGGTCACGTGGTTCGCTTCCTCTCCCAGGGCGACAAGGTCAAGATCACCATCATGTTCCGCGGTCGCGAGCAGCATCGGCCCGAACTGGGCTTCCGGCTGCTCCAGAAGCTGGCCGAGGACGTCACCGAGCTCGGCTTCGTGGAGTCCTCGCCCAAGCAGGACGGCCGCAACATGATCATGGTGCTGGGCCCGAACAAGAAGAAGTCCGAGGCGAAGGCCGAGGTCCAGGCGGCCAAGGCCGAGCGCGCTGCGGAGCGCGCCGCGGAGAAGGAGGCCGAGCACGCCGAGCGCACCTCGGTCGCCCCGACCGAGCCGTCGGACAAGAAGCCCCGGCGCCGTTCGGAGAGCCTCGACCCCGAGATGTGACGTGCCGGGCCCGGTGGCGGGTCCCGATGACATCGACAAACACGAAGGACGTAGCGAAGAGATGCCGAAGAACAAGACGCACTCCGGTGCCAGCAAGCGCTTCCGGGTGACCGGCTCGGGCAAGATCCGCCGTCAGAAGGCCGGCTTGCGCCACAACCTGGAGCACAAGGCCTCGAAGGTGACCCGACGGATGAGCGGCACCACCGAGGTCTCCAAGGCCGACAACCGCAAGGTGCGCAAGCTGCTCGGGCGCTGACCCGAGACCCGGCGCACGATCGTACGGACCCTGAGAAAACCAGCACCCCAGCAACAAGGAGCAACAAGTGGCACGCGTCAAGCGGGCAGTCAACGCCCACAAGAAGCGCCGGGTGACCCTCGAGCGCGCATCCGGTTACCGGGGGCAGCGCTCGCGCCTGTATCGCAAGGCCAAGGAGCAGGTCACCCACTCGCTGGTCTACAGCTACCGGGACCGCAAGGCGAAGAAGGGTGACTTCCGCAAGCTGTGGATCCAGCGGATCAACGCTGCGGCCCGCGCCAACGGGATGACGTACAACCGGTTCATCCAGGGCCTCAAGGTCGCCGGGGTCGAGGTCGACCGCAAGATCATGGCCGACCTCGCCGTCAACGACCCAGCCGCGTTCGCTGTGCTGGTCGAGACGGCCAAGGCCAACCTCCCCGAGGACGTCAACGCTCCTCGCGTGGCCACCGCTGAGTCCGCCTCGGCCTGAGGCCGACGCCTGCGCACCGGCACGACGACGTCGATGGCGAGCCTGTGGGCCGACACCCCCCTCCTGAACGTGAGGAGTGCGCGGGTGAAGGCGGCCCGCAGGCTCGTCCGCCGCGTGGGGCGCAGCGAGGACCGGCTCTTCCTGGCCGAAGGTCCCCAGGCGGTGCGTGAGGCGCTGCTGCGCCCCGGCTGCGTGCGGGAGGTCTTCGCCCTGCCCAGCGACACGCCGGTCCTGGCCGGCCTGCGGGCGAGCGCGGAGCGAGCCGGCGTGCGTTGGCTCCCCACCGAGCCGGCCGCGGTCGACGGACTGACCGAGACCGTGCGCACCCAGGGGGTGGTGGCGGTCTGCGTGTTCCTCGACGTCCCGGTCGAGACGGTGCTCGCCGCCGGACCGCTCGTCGTGGTGTGTGCCGACGTGCGCGATCCTGGCAACGCCGGCACGGTGATCCGCTGTGCCGACGCGGCCGGCGCTTCCGGGGTGGTGCTCAGCGGCAGTTCGGTGGACCCTTACAACGGCAAGGTGGTCCGGGCCAGCGCCGGCTCGCTGTTCCACGTCCCGCTCGCGGTGCACGAGGACAGCCTGAGCGTGGTCTCCCGGCTCCGCGCCCAGGGCTTCCAGGTGCTCGCCGCGGACGGCGCGGGCGAGCTGGACCTCGACGACGCCCTCGACGCCGACCAGCTGGCCGCCCCCACGGCGTGGCTCTTCGGCAACGAGGCGCACGGTCTGGCCGAGGAGCTCGCCGAGGCGGCCGACCACCGAGTGTCGATTCCTCTGCACGGCCGCGCCGAGAGCCTCAACCTGGCCACGGCCGCCGCGGTCTGTCTCTACGCCAGCGCGCGCGCCCAGCGCGTCCGCCGGTGACCGCGTCGGGCGTTCCGGGCCCGGCCTCCCCGGAGTCCGACCCGAGCCCCGACCCGGTGCCCCGCGCTTGCGCTCGGAGGATTCTGGTCCGGTCCTCGGCGGTGCTCGTCTTCCTGATCGTGCTCGCCGTGGTGGCCGTGATCGGTCTCTACCGCACCCTGCCCGCGGACGACCTGGACGTCGTGGAGGCGGGCCTTCTCACCGTCGACCCCGGCGCGGTCGGACGGCACACCTTCGGCGACCACGTGGTGGTGGTCGAGGGGGGCGAGGAGCCCTCGGTCCGGGTCGAGGACGAGGACCGGGTGGTGTGGTCGGCCCCGGTAGGAACCTCCTTCGTCACCGCCGGGCGCGGCGTCGTGGACTGGACGGCGCACCGCGGCTACTTCTGGCCCTCGGTCGACCTCGACGAGCGCTTCGCCGACCAGGAGGTCACTGCGGTCCGGGTGCGCCGCGGCCAGGTGGTGCTCACCGGGACCCTCGCCGCGGACGAGCAGACCGTCGCCTACCAGGCCACCTTCGGTGAGCGCCGGGGCGGCGTACGTCTGGACCTCGCGGCCACCGACGATCCGGACGGCGGGGTGACCTCGCTCGGGTTGGTCAGCGGTCGCACTGCCGGGGCGGGGGTTCACGGGCTGGGGAGCAGTTCTCCGATTTCGACCTCGACGGCGCCCTGGTTCCGATCGTGGACCGCGAGCAGGGCGTCGGGCGTGGAGAGCAGCAGCTGACCCTGCTCGCCGACCTGACCAACCGGGCCGCCGGCGGGACGGAGGCCACCACGTACGCCGCCTGGTCGAGCTTCGTGACCGACGACGTGCGGGGAGTCCGCCTCGACCCGGACACGGCCGGGTCGCACGCCTTCGCCGTCGCCGACCTGCGCACCGACGACGCGGTCGGGCTCGAGCTGTGGAGCCGCACCCTGCACGCCGAGCTAACCTCCGGGGCCGACCCGGTGCAGCTGTTGGCCCGCCAAGCCGCCGGTGGCGACAGTCCACGACCGCCTCGGTGGGTCGAGGAGGGTGCCGTGCTCGGCCTCCAGGGCGGCACCGGAGAGGTCCGGGCGCGGGTGGCCCAGGCCCGGGGAGCCGGGGCGGAGCTGTCCGCGGTCTGGCTCCAGGACTGGGTGGGCCAGCGCCGGACTTCCTTCGGGGACCGGCTCTGGTGGACCTGGCAGCGCGATACCGAGCTCTACCCGCGGTGGCGGCGACTGGTGGCGGATCTGCGGACCGACGGCATCCGGACGACGACCTACGTGAACCCGTTCCTGGTCGACGCCGACAAGAAGCTGGAGCCGGGCCTGCGCAACCTGTGGGCCGAGGCTCGGGAGCTCGACTTCCTGGTCGCGCGGCCCGACGGTGCGCCGTACGCCCTGGACCAGGGGGACTTCGAGGCCTACCTGATCGACCTGACCAACCCGAGGGCGCGCGGCTGGTTCAGCGACGTCATCGCCGACGAGGTGCTCCGCGGTGGGGTCCAGGGGATGATGGCCGACTTCGGGGAGGGCCTGCCCTTCGACGCGGTCGTCCGGCGTGGGGACACCGCGACCGCGCACAACCGGTGGCCGCTGCTGTGGGCACGGACCGTGCGGGAGGGGTGCGTCCGCGCCCAGGTGCCGGACTGCCTGGTCTGGTTCCGCTCCGGGGCGCTGGGGATGGAGCAGGAGGCGCCGATGTTCTGGGGCGGCGACCAGATGGTCGACTTCTCCGCCGAGGACGGCCTCGCCTCCGCGCTCTCCGGGGCCCTGTCGGCGGGGGTGTCGGGCTGGCCCCTGGTGCACGCGGACGTGGGTGGCTACACCTCGGTGGACGCCGTGGTCCGCGACTACGTCCGTCCGTACGACCTCAATGCGCGCTCCGCGGAGCTCGCGGCCTTCGGGACGATGATGCGCAGCCACGAGGGGAACCGTCCCGCGGAGAACCGACAGGTCTACGACCCGGACCAGGCGGCGGACTTCGCGCGGGCCACCCGGATCTACGCAGCGCTGGCGCGCTACCGCCACGGCGTGGTCTCCGAGGCGGTGCGCACCGGCGTCCCGGCCGTGCGGCACACCTGGGTCAACTATCCCGGCTCCGCAGCGGCCGAGAGCGACCGGCAGTTCTTCCTCGGCGACTCGATCCTGGTCGCCCCGGTGCTGGAGTCCGAGGCGACGACCGTGACGGTGTCGCTCCCGCCGGGGACCTGGGTCCACCTGCTCACCGGCGCGTCGTACCCGGGTGAGAAGAAGGTCGAGGTCGACGCCCCGGTGGGCACCCCGGCCGCGTTCGTGCGCGAGGACGACCCGGAGCTCACCGCGATCCGAGCGGACCTCAGTGCAGCCGGACTGACCGACCCAGGCCGCAGGTGACCGAGAACACACTAGCCTGGGTCGATGGACTCGGCCACCGACCACCTGCTCCTCGACGCGCTTCCCGACGGAGTCGTCCTCGCCGACGAGACCGGCACCGTCACCCTCGTCAACGCGGCCGGACGCCGCCTTCTCTCCGCGGTCGACCCGGTCGGGCAGCACCTCGCGGACGTGCTCTCGCTCCAGGACCGGGAGAGCAACGAGTGGTTCGCCTGCGCGCGGCCCTACGACGGACTGTCCACTCGCACCTCGCTCAGTGAGCAGTCCTGGTTCCTCGCCGACGGGACCGAGCTGCTGCTCACCGTGGCCATCGAGCGGCCGAGCGCGGACCAGCCAGTGCGCCGCGTCGCGGTGTCGCTGCGCTCGGCCCGGGCCCGGGCGCGGCTGGACCGCGAGCGCTCGGACCTGGTGGCCACCGTCGCCCACGAGCTGCGCTCGCCGCTGACCGGGGTCAAGGGCTTCGTGAGCATGCTCCTGCTGAAGTGGGACAAGCTCAACGATGACCAGAGGAAGCTGATCCTCCAGACGGTCAGCGTCGACGCCGACCGGCTGGCACGGCGGATCGCCGAGCTCCTCGACGTGGCCCGGATCGACACCGGGCGGCTCTCGATCCACGACCGCCCGATCGACGTGACCCTGGCCGTCAGGCACGTCCTGGCGTCGATCCGTGCCGGCACCGGCCGGGACATCGGCCTCGAGGTCGCCGGCGACGTACCGATGATCCAGGCCGACCCCGACAAGCTCGCCCAGGTGCTGCACAACCTGGTCGACAACGCGCTGCGCCACGGGGGCGGACACGTGCAACTGACCATCACCGCCTGGGACGTCGCGGACGGGCGCGGGGCGCGGATCGTGGTCGACGACGAGGGCGACGGGATCAGTCCCGACATCCGCAAGCGTGTGTTCACGAAGTTCTGGAAGCACGGGGCGCGGGGCGGGTCGGGTCTGGGGATGTACATCATCCACGGGCTCACCCAGGCTCACGGAGGGACGGTGGCGATCGACGACGCGCCCGGAGGTGGCGCGCGGATCATCCTGTGCTGGCCCGCCGCCGACGAGCTGCCCCCCGCCCCCACCGAGTAGGGAAGTTTCCCAGGGTATGCAGGACTTCTGCCGCTCCCCATGGTGAATTCTCCAGGGGGAGCGGCAGTTCT
>JBBPYL010000145.1:0-5917 GCA_038199935.1 Propionibacteriales bacterium
CCCGCGCTGGTCAGCCCCGGCTGCCCAGCGCGGGACGTAGTGCGTCCAGGACCGCCGGGTCCTCGATGGTCGAGGGGACAACCGCGTCCTTGCCGTCGGCGACCTCGCGCATGGTCTTGCGCAGGATCTTCCCCGACCGGGTCTTGGGCAGGCCGTCGACCACGGTCACCTCGCGCAGCGACACGACGGCCCCCACCTGCTCGCGCACCAGCGCCACCAGCTCGGCGGCCAGCTCGTCGTGGTCCCGCTCGACACCGGCCTTGAGCACGACGAAGCCCCGCGGGAGCTGGCCCTTGAGCTGGTCGGCCACCCCGATCACGGCGCACTCGGCCACTGCCGGGTGGCTGGCCAGGACCTCCTCGATGGAGCCCGTGGACAGCCGGTGGCCGGACACGTTGATGACGTCGTCGGTGCGCCCCATCACGAAGACGTACCCGTCCTCGTCGACGTACCCGCCGTCCCCGGAGAGGTAGTAGCCCTCGAAGGCCGAGAGGTAGGAGGCGACGTACCGCTCATCGTCCTGGTAGAGCGTCGGCAGCGTTCCCGGCGGCATGGGGAGACGCAGGCAGATCGCTCCCTCGACATCGACGTCGGCGGGCTGTCCCCGCTCGTCGAGCACCACCACGTCGTACCCCGGCACCGGCACGCTGGGCGAACCCGGCTTCAGCGGCATCGGGTCCAGCCCCCTCAGGTTGGCCACGATCGGCCACCCGGTCTCGGTCTGCCACCAGTTGTCGACCACCGGGATCCCGAGGTGCGCGGTCGCCCAGGCGTAGGTCTCGGGGTCCAGCCGCTCCCCGGCCAGGAAGAGCGTCCGCAGCGAGGACAGGTCGTGCCGGGTGAGGTGCTCCCCGTCCGGGTCTTCCTTGGTGATCGCCCGGATGGCCGTGGGGGCGGTGAAGAGAACGTTCACCTTGTGGTCGGCGACCACCCGCCAGAACGTCCCGGCGTCCGGCGTACCGACGGGCTTCCCCTCGAAGACCACGGTCGTGGCCCCTGCGATCAGCGGCGCGTAGACGATGTAGGAGTGGCCGACGACCCACCCGACGTCGGAGGCGGCCCAGAACACGTCGCCCGCGTCCGCGCCGTAGACCTGCGGCAGGGACCACGCCATCGCCACCGCATGACCACCGTTGTCGCGGACGATCCCCTTGGGCTTTCCGGTCGTGCCGGAGGTGTAGAGGACGTAGAGCGGGTCCGTGGCCGCGACCTCCACGCACTCGGCGGGCGCCGAGCGACCGGCACGGATGGCCACGTCCCAGTCGATGTCCCGATCCGGGACCATGTCGGCCGCGCCTTGCGGTCGTTGCACCACGATCACCGCGGCCGGCTCGTGGGACGCGAGCTCCAGCGCGCGGTCGATCATCGGCTTGTACTCCACGATCCGCGTCGGCTCGATGCCGCACGAGGCGGTCACCACAACGGTCGGGCGGGCGGCGTCGATACGCACGGCGAGCTCCTGGGCCGCGAAGCCGCCGAAGACGACCGAGTGCACCGCCCCGAGCCGTGCGCAGGCCAGCATGGCCACGACCGCCTCGGGGATCATCGGCATCGAGATGACCACACGGTCGCCCTTGCCCACCCCGCAGGCCCGCAGGGCACCGGCGAAGGTCGCGACGAGCTCGAGCAGCTCGGCGTAGCTGAAGCTCTTCTGGGTGCCGGTGACTGGGCTGTCGTAGATGAGCGCCGCCCGCTCGCCGTGTCCGGCGATCACGTGGCGGTCCAACGCGTTGTAGCAGGTGTTGAGCGTTGCGTCGGGGAACCAGCGGTAGAAGGGGGGTCGCGAGCGGTCCAGGATCTGGTCGGGCTTCTTGATCCAGGTCACCAGCCGGGCCTGGTCACGCCAGAAGCCCTCGGGATCGTCGATGCTGCGTGCGTACTCGCGCGGATAGTTGCTCACTGGGTCTCCTCGTCAGCCCTCGGGGTCACCGTACGCCGTGGCCCGACCCTCCGGCCGAACCCGGAAAAGCGGTTGCCCCGAGGCAATCCGTCACCCATCCTTGTGGGGTCCGCGGCACCGGCCCGGACCCGAGCGAGAGGAGTCCGACATGCGACTCGACCTTGTCTGCGCGCGCGCAGACCGCATCGTCACCTCTCACTCCAGGAGCACCCACGTTGTCCCACGACACGGCAGCCCAATCCGCCGAACCCACCTCTGACTCTGCCGCACCCACCGACGCTGGCTCACCCACTGCCTCTGATTCCGCCCCGGTTTCCGGTGACCAGTCCGGCTCCCACACCGGTGCCGGTGACCCCTCCGGACTCGATCCCCGCTTCGTCTTCGACTTCCACGCCGCCGACGACCCCGAGGACGGCCAACGGTGGTCCACCTGGCTCAGCGTCGAGCCGCTGAGCCGAGGCCCGCAGCCACGACCCTCGTGGGTGGTGACCTCGCAGTCCGCGATCGACACCGACCTCGGCATCCTCAAGACCGGCAAGGAGGCAGACGTCTTCCTGCTCGAGCGCGCCGTGCCCGGGGACCCGTCGACGAGCGTGGTGATGGCGGCCAAGCGCTACCGCGGCGAGGAGCACAGGTCCTTCCACCGCAGCTCGGCCTACACCGAAGGCCGGCGCACCCGGAAGTCACGCGACGCCCGAGCGCTGGCCAAGAAGAGCTCCTACGGGCGTGCGGTGGCTGCGGGCCAGTGGGCGTGGTCCGAGTGGGAGGCGCTGGTCCGCTTCTGGCAGGCGGGGGTCCCGGTCCCCTACCCGGTCCAGATCGACGGCACCGAGATCCTCATGGAGCTGGTCACCGTCGACGGCCAGGCCGCGCCTCGGCTGGCCCAGACCCGGCCTGCGCCGGAACTGCTCCGAAGCTACTTCGACCAACTGCGGGCGGCGATGACCGAGTTGGCCCGGCAGGGGGTGGCACACGGCGACCTCTCGGCGTACAACATCCTCGCCGCAGGGGAACGGGTGGTGATCATCGACCTGCCCCAGGCGGTCGACGTGGTGGCCAATCCGGCCGGGATGGACTTCCTGATGCGCGACTGCCACAACGTGTGCTCGTGGTTCCTCGCCCGGGGGATGGCGGCGGAGGAGGCCGGCGAGCACGCTCTCTTTGCCGAGCTCATCGCCGCCGCCCACTGAACCACCTGTCCACGACACGACCGCACCCTCAAACCCGCCGAGTCGGCGCTGGTGCACGCTCACCCCGGTGTGAGCAGCGTGGCGGCCTCCTCGGTGGAGTCCACGAGGTGGATCCGGTCCCCCATCCGCCTGCCCGTCCCGAGGGCTGCCAGCAAGGGCCAGGCCGGCAGGTCCCGCGTCCAGTGCTCGCGTCCGACGAGCACCATCGGGGCGACGAGAGACGCCTCGGCGTAGTAGTTCTCGCACGCGTCCTGGAAGACCTCCTGGACCGTGCCCGCTGCCCCGGGCAGGAAGGCGATCCCGGCGTGACAGATCTGGAGCAGGATGTCCTCGCGCACCGCGTTCTTGAAGTACTTCGCGACGTGGGTGGCCAGAGCGTTCGGCGGCTCGTGGCCGTAGAACCAGGTCGGCACGCCGAGTGACTCGGCCCCGTCCGGCCAACGACGACGCACCTCCAGGGCCGAGTCGAGCCAGGCACCGACGGCCGGGCCGAGGTACGAGGGGTACGGCCCCACGAGCGCCAAGGCCGCCTCGAGCACGTCGTCGGCGTACGGGGCGAGGTAGGCCCCGAGGTTCGCCGCCTCCATCGCCCCAGGTCCTCCCCCGGTCGCGACCGTCAGCCCTGCGCGGGTGAGCGCGCGTCCGAGTCGTGACGCCTTCGCGTACGCCGCCGAGTCGCGACCCACCGCGTGACCGCCCATGATCCCGACCAGCTGACGACCGGCCACGAACTCCTCCAGCGCGTCGTCGACGGCATGATCGTGCAGCGCCTGCGCCAGCCGGTCGACGAGCGCGGGACGACGACGGGTCCAGGCGTAGACCCGGGCGTCGAGGGTGTGCTCGTAGCCGGCCTCGAGCCCGTCGTACAGCTCGTCGGCCGTGTAGAGCGTGGTGCGGTAGGCATCGATCGGCATCTCGGGGATCCGCGGAAACAGCAGGGCCCCACGGGACCGGAGGTGCTGGGTCGACTCCTCGGTGAGGTCGCACCCGAGGAAGACTGCTCCCGAGGGGTCCATCGCGTGGAGTCGGTCCGCGCGGCCGGTCAGGTCAACCCCCTGGACCCACCAGCCGTGCATCCTCCGCGACCCGGAGGCCACCCTCTGGTCGAACTCGGCCAGGCTCTCGATCTCGACGGCGACTCGGGCTCGATCCATCCGGCGAACCAATCCACCTGACGTGCACAGGCGCCGACTCGACGGGGTTGAGGGCCGGCCGTCAGGCGTCGACGGCGGCCAGCTGGCCGCACGCCCCGTCAATCTCGCTGCCCCGGGTGTCGCGGACGGTGGTCGAGATCCCCTTCGCCTCCAGACGCCGGACGAACTCCCGCTCGTCCTCGCGCCGTGAGGCGGTCCACTTCGACCCCGGCGTCGGGTTCAGCGGGATGAGGTTCACGTGCACCCACCCCCAGTCGCCGTAGGAGTTCAGCACGTCGCCGAGAAGGTCCGCCCGCCACGCCTGGTCGTTGATGTCACGCATCATGGCGTACTCGATGGAGACCCGTCGCCTGGTCGTCCGGGCGTACTCCCAGGCGGCCTCCACCGCCTCGTGCACAGTCCAGCGGGTGTTGATCGGGACGAGCTCGTTGCGCAGCTCGTCGTCGGGGGCGTGCAACGAGAGCGCGAGCGTCACCGGGATGCCCTCGGTCGCGAGCTGCTTCATCCGCGGCACCAGGCCGACCGTGGACAGGGTGATGCCGCGCGCCGACAGGCCGAGCCCATCGGGTGTCGGCTCGGTCATCCGGCGGATCGCCCCCATCACGGCGCGGTAGTTCGCCATCGGCTCGCCCATGCCCATGAAGACCACGTTGGAGACCCGTCCCGGACCGCCCGGGACCTCGCCTCGGGCCATCGATCGCGCGCCGGCGAGGACCTGCTCGACGATCTCGGCCGTCGACATGTTGCGCTGGAGGCCGCCCTGGCCGGTGGCGCAGAACGGGCACGCCATCCCGCAGCCGGCCTGGGAGGAGACACACATCGTCACGCGGTCGGGGTAGCGCATCAGCACCGACTCGACGAGCGCACCGTCGAAGAGCTTCCACAGCGTCTTGCGGGTCGTGCCGCGGTCCGCCTCCATCGTGCGCAGCGGCGTCATCAAGGACGGCAGCAGGCCGGCGACCAGCTGCTCGCGCTCAGCGGCCGGCAGGTCGGTCATCCGAGCCGCGTCGTCCTCGAGTCGCGCGAAGTAGTGCGCGGAGAGCTGACGGGCTCGGAAGCCGGGCAGGCCCATCCCGGTGACCAGCTCCTTGCGCTCGTCCACAGAGAGGTCGGCGAGGTGCCGGGGCGGCTTGGCCCGCCCTCGCGGCTCGGTGAACACCAGGGGAAGGGTCTTGATCGGCTCGGTCATCGCAGAGCCAGTCTCCCACCCCGGCGGCCAGGACCCGAATCGTCCGGGGCGCCGTGGCTAGGATCGTGCCATGCCTACTAGCGCGAGCCTCGTGTACGACGGCGACTGCGCGTTCTGCTCCTCGTCGGCTCGCGCCCTGCTGCGCTGGGCACCGGCCACGGCCGCGGTCATCCCGTGGCAGCGGGCCGACCTGGCGGAGCTGGACCTCACCCCCGCGCAGTGCGACGCCGCGATCCAGTGGGTCGACGGGGCCGAACACCTCCAGGGCGCGGCCGCCATCGCGGCGTACCTGCGCTCGGGCCGGGCACCTCATCGGGTCGTCGGTCAGCTCCTGGGGTCGCGTCCCGGCCTGGTCGTCGCCGAGCCTGCCTACCGCTGGGTGGCCGGTCACCGGCACCTGCTCCCGGGAGGCACTCCGGCCTGCAAGCTGCCCGACGCCTAGCGGCGTGCAGGCCGCGGGGTCACAGGACGAGGTAGTGCAGCA
>JBBPYL010000146.1:0-4401 GCA_038199935.1 Propionibacteriales bacterium
CGGAGATGACGGCCGCGTCCCCGCGGTGACCACGACGCAGGGTGGCGAAGGCACCGAGCCCGCCGTCCTCCTCGCCGACCACCGAGTGCAGGGCCAGCGGGCGCTCGTAGGCGACGTCCGCAGCGTGCAGCGTGCGCAGTACGGCCAGGTTCGCGGCCAGTCCGGCCTTCATGTCCGCTGCGCCCCGTCCGGTCAGGATACCGTCGAGGATCTGGGCCGAGTACGGGTCCTGCCCGTGCCAGCTCTCCACGTCGCCGGCCGGGACCACGTCGCTGTGTCCGCACAGCACCAGCGCGGGTTGGCCCTCGCCGGCCGTCGTCCCGACCACCCCGACGGCCCGCTCGCGGTCGACTTCGACGCCCGGGAACCACGGGTCCTCGGCAATCTCGGCCAGGTCGATGTCCCACCGGTCCACCTCGGTACCGAGCTCGGCCAGTACGCCGGCGATCAGCTCCTGGACCTCGATCTCGGCGTCCGACCCGCCGACGCTGGGGATCCGCACCAGCTCGGCGAGCTGCTCGATGAGCACCGTCTCGTCGAGGTGCTCCAGCACGGCCCGCTCACCCGCGCTCAGCGCGTCGGCGCTCACGGCGTGGCCAGCAGGGTGCGGACCAGCCGGAGCCCGACCGAGAGCCGGGCCAGGTCGGCGCCGGTGTCGGAGCAGATCTCCTCCAGGGTGGACACGGCCCGGGAGACGACCACCTCGTCGTCCTCCTCCCAGTCCGCGATCCGGGTCGGCACCGGGCTGTCCGCCGAGGTCTCGGCCAGCACCTGTGCGGTGAGCTGGGCGTGCACGGTGTGCAGGTCGTCGCGCAGCGCGGCCCGGGCCATCGTCGACCAGCGGTCGTCCCGCGGTAGGGCCAGGATCCGCTCGGTGAGCAGGGACAGGCCGAGCCGCTCGCCCAGGGCGAAGTGCACCCGCGCGACCTCGAGGGCGTCCATCCCGTCGCGCCGGGCCGTCTCCACGATGGTCATTGCGGCGTACGCCGCGGGCAGGACCGCGACCCGGACGGCCAGCTCCTCAGGGACCTCGGTGGCGATCAGGGCCTCACGTCTCGCGTCGTAGGCCTCCAGCTCGCGCCCGGTCAGCAGCGAGGGCAGCTCGGCCACCACCTGCTGGACGGTGACCGAGAAGAACTCGACCGTAGCCTCGGAGTCCAGCGGCGGGCGCCGGTTGTTGATCAGCCAGCGGGAGGCCCGCTCGACCAGCGTGCGCATCTCCAGGCGCATGTGCACCTGGACCCCAGCAGCGATCTGGTTGTCCAGCGCGTTGACCTGCTGGATCAGCGCCCCGTAGCCGAACACCTCCCGGCCCACGAAGTTGGCCCGGACCAGCTCGTCCACGCTGGCCCCGGTCTCCTGGGACAGCCGGTGGAAGAAGGTGATCCCCGCGCCGTTGACCAGGTCGTTGACGATCTGGGTGGTGACGATCTCCCGCCTCAGCGGGTGGCTCTCCATCAGCTCACGGAAGGTCTGCCGCATCGGGGTGGGGAAGTAGCTGAACAGGTCCGACCGGAGGAACGGGTCATCGGGCAGGTCCGTGGCGAGGATGTCGTCGGCCAGCACGATCTTGGTGTAGGCCAGCAGCACCGCGAGCTCGGGCGAGGTGAGCCCGCCCCCCCGATCCAGCCGCCGGGCCACGACCCGGCGGCTGGGCAGGGCCTCCAGCTCTCGGTCCAGCAGCCCGGCGCGCTCGAGCCGCCGGATCCAGTCCTCGTGCACGTGCAGCAGCGGCGCGGCCAGCTCGATCGCGGCGGCCAGCGCGATGTTCTGCTCGTAGTTGTCGGCGAGCACCAGGGCCCCGACCTCGTCGGTCATCGACGCGAGCAGGTCGTTGCGCTGCTTGCGGGTCAGGTCACCGTTGGCGACGACCTGGTCGAGGAGGATCTTGATGTTCACCTCGTGGTCGGAGGTGTCCACGCCCGCGGAGTTGTCGATGAAGTCGGTGTTGATCCGGCCACCCGAGGTGGCATACTCGATCCGACCGCGCTGGGTGAGGCCGAGATTCCCGCCCTCCCCGATGCACTTGCAGCGCAGCTCGTCGCCGTCGACCCGGATCGCGTCGTTGGCCTTGTCGCCCACCTCGGCCTGCGTCTCGGCGGAGGCCTTGACGTAGGTGCCGATGCCGCCGTTCCACAGCAGATCCACGTCGGCGAGCAGGATCGCCCGCATCAGCTCGTTCGGGGCCATCGTCGCGGCGTGACCCTCGATGCCCAGCGCCCGGCGGACCTCGGCGGAGACCGTGACGGACTTGGCCGTACGGGAGAACACGCCGCCCCCGGCCGAGATCAGCGCCGTGTCGTAGTTCTGCCAGCTCGAGCGGGGCAGCTCGAAGAGTCGGCGCCGCTCGGCGTACGACGTGGCCGCGTCCGGATCCGGGTCGAGGAAGATGTCGCGGTGGTCGAAGGCGGCGATGAGCCGGGTGTGCTCGGAGAGCAGCATGCCGTTGCCGAACACGTCCCCGGACATGTCGCCGACGCCGACCGCGGTGAAGTCCTCGTGCTGGCAGTCGGTCCCCATCTCGCGGAAGTGCCGACGCACCGACTCCCAGGCTCCCCGGGCGGTGATGCCCATGACCTTGTGGTCGTAGCCGACCGAGCCGCCGGAGGCGAAGGCGTCCCCGAGCCAGAAGCCGTAGTCCCCGGCGACCGAGTTCGCGATGTCGGAGAAGGTCGCCGTGCCCTTGTCGGCCGCGACGACCAGGTAGGCGTCGTCGCCGTCGTGCCGCACGACCTCGCGCGGCGGGACCGTGGTGTCGCCGCTGAGGTTGTCGGTGATGTCGAGCAGGCCACAGATGAAGGTCTTGTAGCAGGCGACCCCCTCGGCCAGCCACGCGTCCCGGTCGCTGGGGTCGGGGAGCTGCTTGCAGAAGAAGCCGCCCTTGGCGCCGACCGGCACGATGACGGCGTTCTTCACCATCTGGGCCTTGACCAGCCCGAGCACCTCGGTGCGGAAGTCGTCACGCCGATCCGACCAGCGCAGTCCGCCGCGGGCCACGGCGCCGAAACGCAGATGGACCCCCTCCACCCGGGGGGAGTAGACGAAGATCTCGAACTTCGGGCGCGGCTCGGGGAGGTCGGGGATGGCGTCGGGCTGGAGCTTGAAGGAGATGTAGGACTTGGTCAGGCCCTCGGCGTCGCGCTGGAAGTAGTTGGTGCGCAGCGTCGCGGTGATCACGGTGAGGTAGGAGCGCAGGATGCGGTCCTGGTCCAGGCTGGCGACCTCGTCGAGCGCGCGGGTGATCTTCTCGGTGAGCTCCTCGGTCCGGGCCACCCGTGACTCGGCGTCGCTGGTGAGGTCCCCGGAGCGGCCGGGGTCGAAGCGGGCCTCGAAGAGCTGGACCAGCAACCGGGTGATGTCGACGTTGTGACGCAGCGCGTCCTCGATGTAGTCCAGGGCGAAGGGGGTGCCGCCCTGACGGATGTACTTCGCGTAGGCGCGCAGCACCGCGGCCTGGCGCCA
Organism: Propionibacteriales bacterium; assembly: GCA_038199935.1. GTDB lineage: Bacteria > Actinomycetota > Actinomycetes > Propionibacteriales > Nocardioidaceae > Nocardioides_B. Next base: position 3,463 of record JBBPYL010000146.1, read on the forward strand.
GGTCAGCCCGACGGCGAGGACGAGGGCGTTGAAGCCGTCCACCTCGTTGTCGCCGTCCCATACCGCGTTCACGGTGTCCTGGAACAGCTCCCGGGCTCCTGCGGGCAGGGCCCGGTGGTAGCGCAGCCCGAAGTCGTAGATGTGGGCCTCGGTGGCGAGCCCGGCCAGGCTGTAGGGCCGCTCGTCGACGACCTCGACCCCCATCGAGGACAGGGTCGGCAGGACCTGGCTCAGCGACAGCCGCTGCCCGGTGCGCAGCACCTTCAGGCGCGCCTCGGAGTCCGAGGCGTCGACCGGCTGGTAGAAGGACAGGTCCAGCCCGTCCACGTCGGGGATGCCCTCCAGCCGACCGAGGTCGACCGCGGCGACCCGGGGCGAGTAGTCCTCCTTGTAGGCCTCGGGGAAGGAGTCGGCGTAGGCCCGGGCCAGGGCCGCGCCCTCCTCCTCGCCGTACTGTGCGTGCGTCGCGGCCACGAAGTCGTCGCGCCACGAGCGGGCGGCCTCGGCGAGACGACGCTCGACCTCGGCCACGTCGAAGTCCCGCAGGGCACCCCCCTCGGGCGGGCGAAGCACGAAGTGCACCCGGGCCAGCAGGGACTCGCTGACCCGCGCGGTGTACTCCAGGGTGTCGGCGCCGAGCTCCTTGGTCAAGATGGCGGCGATCCGCTCGCGGACGGCGGTGTTGTAGCGGTCCCGCGGCAGGTAGACCAGGCAGGACAGGTAGCGGCCATAGGTGTCGGCACGGACGAAGAGCCGGACCTGGCGGCGCTCCCGGGTGTGCAGCACCGCCTCGGCGATCGGCACCAGATCCTCGAGCGGGGTCTGGAAGAGCTCGTCGCGGGGGTAGGTCTCGAGGATCTGGAGGATGTCCTTGCCCGAGTGGCTCTCGGGGCTGAGGCCGGTGAGCTGGAGCACCTCCTGGGCCCGGACGTCGACGAG
>JBBPYL010000147.1:0-26427 GCA_038199935.1 Propionibacteriales bacterium
ACGACTCGGCGGGCAGCCACACCAAGGCGCACGGGCCGGAGGTCGTCGGTGGCGCTCCGAAGATGCACCGGCGCAAGGCCGGTGGCGGAGGGTCCTGACCGGATGCAGTTCGGTCGCAGCTACGAGGAGTTCGAGGTCGGAGCCGTCTACCGGCACTGGCCGGGCAAGACGGTGACCGAGTACGACGACCACCTGTTCTGCCTGCTCACGATGAACCACCACCCGCTGCACCTCGACGCGCACTACTCGGTGGAGGCGACGCAGTTCGGTCGGAACGTGGTCGTGGGCAACTACGTCTACTCGCTGCTGCTCGGGATGAGCGTGCCCGACGTCAGCGGCAAAGCCATCGCCAACCTCGAAGTCGAGTCACTGCGGCACGTGGCCCCCACCTTCCACGGCGACACGCTGTACGGCGAGACGACCGTCCTGGCCAAGTGGGAGTCGACCTCGAAGGACGACCGGGGCGTGGTCCACGTGGAGACGATCGGCTACAACCAGGACGGCACCGTGGTGTGCGTGTTCCGCCGCAAGGTCATGGTGCCCAGGCAGAGCTACCTCGAGGCGCGCGGCGGGGACCAGCCCTCGCGTCCCACGCCGGTGCCGGACCGGAACTGGCCCGGACTGGCTGCGGGTGGAACTCCCGGGGTGGGCTGAGGGTCGCCCTCCCGGAGTCGCCCTCCCGGGGTCAGCTGAGGGGTGCGGAGTCGGTGACGCGCCCGCGGCGGATCCACACGTCGGCGCGGACGACGTAGTGGTCGGTGATCTTGTTGACCAGCGTGCTGTCGTCGCGGACGTAGTTGCTGAACGACCCGCCACCCTTGACCCCGAGGATCCAGTTCACCGGCATCGGGTTCGGCGGAGGGGTGCAGCCGGCGTCGTCGACCTGACCGCCGTTGGCCGCCTTCACCGGCGCCCCGCCGGCCATCGCGCAGTAGTAGACCTCGCGCTCGTTCATATCCCCGGTGACGAAGACCGAGGTCTTGGTCTGGTCGACAAGCCGGTTCACCAGCGCCATCTGACGGGTCCGGCCCTCGGCGCGCCAGGTGGCGGCGCCTCGGCGGGACTTGGAGGTGGACGGGGCGTGGAAGTTGGCGAACCAGGCGGTCACGCCAGACTCGCGGTGCCGCAGGAGGACGTAGGGCATGTCCCAGTCCTCGCCCTCGAAGTAGGGGATGCCCACCGAGCGGCCCTCGACCAGCTCCCACTCGGCGGTGCGCCAGGCGAGGGAGTTCTGCACGTTGCGACGGGTGAGGTCGTTCTGGGGCCACATCGCGAACCGGTCCCCTGCGACCCGGACGAACTCCTCGCGCTGGTCGCTCTGCAGCTCCTGCAGGCCGACGACGTCGACGCTGGTCTTCTCCAGCAGCCGGATCGCCATCCGGGTGCGCTTGACCCCCGAGGCCATCCGGGCGTGCCGGCCACCGGGAGCGGTGTGGCTGCTGCCCAGGACGTTGAAGGAGCTCACGGTGAAGTGAGCCGGTACGGTTCCGGTGCGGACCACGAGGCGGTCCGGCTGGGGTGAGACGGGTGCCGCGGCGACGGGGCCGCTGGGCATCAGGGCGGCGACGACGCCGCAGACGGTCACGAGCAGGGCAGAATAGCGCTTCACGCTGAAATGATCGGCAGACACGCCGACATCTTGAGTGACTTGCTCGCCGAATGTGACCCGGCCCTCCACGTTCTGAGACGCGTTACCCCTATTTGCCCTGATGAAAGGGATATGTCGGGCGTAACTTCTGTGATCTGTGGTGCTGATGGTGGCGTTGTGTGCTGTTGAGAGACCACTTCAGGGTCATCCGACCCCACGCCGAGTCGGTGCAGGTCCGCGCCGCCGTGGGGCTGCTCGGGACGGCGCCCTTGACCCGAGACCGACCGGAGCAAGAGGGTGAGCGCCATGACCCTGGCTCCCGGATGTCCGCGGTGCCCCTCTCCGGTCTCGGGCGAGGGCCCGTGGCACTGTTCCGACCACGGCGTGACCACGCCGCTGTGGCGGCCGGTCAGCCCGGGGTACGACGACTTCGCGGACTGCCTGGGGCGCTCCCGGCCCCTGCCCAGCCTCGCGCCGTGGCCGCTGCCGCCGGGGTGGGCGATCAGTGACTTCGGGGCCGTGACCGGAGAGTCCGGCAACGCCCGGGCCTGCTTCGTGACCTGCGCCGGACCCACCGACCTCGACGGTGTCGTCGAGGTGAGCGTGGTCTCCGAGGAGCCCGGGGTGGGGCGGGGGGCGCGCTGCGCCGGGGTCACCCGTACGGATCCCGGTGCGGACCTCGGGGACGGACCGCCGGCGACGCGGGTCCGGGTCGAGGGTCACCAGATCCCGCTGTGGCCGGTCTCCACCAGTGCCACCGACAGCACCTTCGACCGGTCGGTGTTCGCCGGAGAGGCCCACGGCCGCTGGATGTGGGTGGTGCTCCGCCCGGCGTCGGCGGCCTTGATGCTGGTCGAGGACTGGCCCCTCACGGACCTCGGTACGCTCGGGCCCGAGCTGGTCGCCCTGACCTTCGTCGGCGCCCCACCGGCTTGGTGAGACCCGGTGGGCGGCCCCGGTCACGGAGGGCTCCTCCGCAGTGTCGACGCGCTGGCCTACGCTGACCGGGTGCTGATCGACCTGCACAGCCACAGTGACCGGTCCGACGGCACCGACACTCCTGCCGCGCTGGTCCGGCGCGCCCACGAGCGGGGCGTGGACGTCCTCGCGCTGACCGACCACGACACCACCGAGGGGTGGGCCGAGGCGGCCGACGTGGCCGAGCGCACCGGGGTGAGGCTGGTGCGAGGGATCGAGATCTCCACGATCCACGCCGGGTCCGGAGTCCACCTGCTCGCCTATCTCCCCGACCCCGAGGACGAGGCCCTGCGCGCCGAGCTCGACCGGGTGCTCGCCGGCCGGAACAGCCGTCTTCCGGCGATCCTGGAGCGGCTGCGCCGAGTGGGGGTGGAGATCACCGCGGCCGACGTGCGGCACCGTGCCGGCGACGCCGCGGCATTGGGGCGTCCGCACGTCGCCGACGCCCTGGTCGCCGCCGGGGTCGTCCGCAACCGGGACGAGGCCTTCGCCCGCTACCTCGGGCCTGGCGGCCCGGCCTACGTGAACCGCTACGCGCCGTCCCTGGAGCGGATGATCGCACTGGTGCGCGCCGCCGGTGGGGTGAGCGTGATCGCGCACCCGTGGGCCGGACGTCACGAGCACGGCGCCCTGGACGCCGCGGGCCTCGCCGCCCTGCGCGCCCTCGGACTGGCCGGCATCGAGGTCGACCACGAGGACCACGGGCCCCTCGCCCGGACGACGTTGCGCGGCCTCGCCGCGGACCTCGACCTGGTCGCGACGGGCTCCAGCGACTACCACGGCACCGGGAAGGTGGGCCACGAGCTGGCCTGCAACACCACCGACCCCGACCAGCTTGCACGCCTCCTCGACCTGACCGTGGACGCGGCGCGGGCCCGGTCCGGGTCGGCGCGACCCGTTCCCGAGGTTGTGGGCGATCGTCCGTGACCGGGGACCAGCCGACCCTCGAGGGGATGCCACGACGCCTCTACTCGGGCAGTCCCTCCCGGCTCACCACCTACCTGGACTGCCCGCGGCGCTATCGGATGAACTACCTGGACCGGCCGCCTCCGCCGAAGGGGCCGCCCTGGGGCCACAACTCGGTCGGTGCGGCCGTACACACGGCGCTGGCCTCGTGGTGGGACCTGCCCGAACACCGGCGCACCCCGGAGGCCGGAGGCACCCTGGTCGTCTCCGGCTGGCTCAGCGACGGCTTTCGCGACTCCGAGCAGCTCGTGGCTCAGCGCGAGCGTGCGCGCGAGTACGTCGAGCGCTACCTCGCCGACGTCGACCCCACGGTGCAGCCGATCGGGATCGAGCGGACGGTCTCCCTGACCACCCCTCGCGCCGCGTTGTGGGGCCGGGTGGACCGGGTCGACGACCGGGGCGAGGACGGCGTGGTCGTCGTCGACTACAAGACCGGGCGTTCGGTGCTGACCGTCGACGACGCCCGGACCTCCCTGGCCCTGGCCGTCTACGCCGCGGGCGCCGCCCGGACCCTGCGCCGGGAGTGCACCCGGGTCGAGCTCCATCACCTGCCGTCCGGGACCGTGGTCGCCTGGGAGCACACCGAGGAGTCGCTGGGGCGACACCTCCGCCGCGCCGACTCGCTGGCGGCTGAGCTCAGCGACCTTGATGAGACGTTCCGCGCCGGGATGTCTCCCGAGGCGGCGCAGGAGGCCTTCCCGGCGCGGGTCGGCGCACGCTGCGGCTGGTGCGACTTCCGTTCGTCCTGTGCCCCCGGCCGCAGCGTCCCCGCCCAGCGCCCCTGGTCGGCGCTGGCCTGAGGGTCGGGCACAATGGCCCGGTGACCACCATCCTCGCCGTCGCCAACCAGAAGGGCGGAGTGGCCAAGACCACTACCGTCGCCTCGCTGGGTGCCGCGCTCTGTGAGCTCGAACAGCGAGTCCTCCTGGTCGACCTCGACCCGCAGGCCTGCCTGACCTTCTCCCTGGGCATCGACCCCGAGGACGTCGAGCTGTCGATCCACCACGTGCTGACCAAGGGGCTGGCCCCGGGCGAGGCGCTGATCCGCACCGACGACGGGGTGGACCTGCTGCCCGCGACGATCGAGCTGGCCCGGGCCGAGGCGGACCTGCTCACCCGGACCGGGCGCGAGCACGTCGTCTCGGCCGCCCTCGCCGACCTGGCCGAGGCGGGCCAGAGCTACGACTGGGTGCTGCTGGACTGCCCGCCGTCCCTGGGCGTGCTCACCGTCGCGGCCCTGACCGCCGCCGACGGCGTGCTCATCCCGCTCCAGTGCGAGACGCTCTCCCACCGCGGGGTCGGACAGCTCCTCGACACCGTGCACGACGTCCGGAAGTTCACCAACCGCACGCTCGCGATCTGGGGCGTCCTGCCGACGATGTTCGACGGCCGCACGAACCACGCCAAGGCCGTGTTGGAGAACATCTCCGAGTCCTACGACCTCACGGTCATCGAGCCGCCCATCCCCAAGTCGATCCGCTTCGCCGAGGCCCCGGCCGCCGGACGTTCGATCCTGGCCACGAGCCGGCGCAACCGGGGGGCGCAGGCCTATCGGGATGTCGCGGCCCACCTCCTCACCCGGAGCGCCTGAGCCGCCTAGAGTGACGCGCATGGCCGTCTCCCCTGCCACCCAGCTCCGTGTGCCGCGGCTCGTGGCGGCCACCAGCGCCTCCATGGTCACCCTCGTCGCGGTGATGGGCGGGCTGGGCTGGCTGCCCGAGACCGCGTCCGGGCCGACCGCGACCCGCTCGAGTGCCAGCAGCGAGTCCGGTGCGGCGCTGACCTCCTCCACGCACGAGCCGGCGGGGGGCGCGACGGACCCCGTGGTGGGTTCGGCCACGGACGGAGCCGCTGACGCGACGACGGACCCGGCCACGTCCGGGGTCACCTCGACGCGCTTCACTGGACAGAGCGAGCGCACGCGACTCCGACTCGCCGGGGAGCGAGCCGTGCCGCCGGACAGCGGCGACGGTCGACGGGTGGTGTTCGCCCAGGGCGCGCAGCGTGTCTGGCTGGTCGGCGAGAACGGCAAGGTCCGGCGTACCTACCTGGTCTCGGGCAGCGTCGAGGACAACCTCGACCCGGGCAGCTACGAGGTGTACTCCCGCTCGGAGGACGCCTTCGGGATCAACGACTCGGGCACCATGAAGTTCATGGTCCGCTTCACCACCGGGGACCACGCCGCGATCGGCTTCCATGACCTGCCGATCAAGAACGACAGGCTGGTCCAGACCAAGGCCCAGCTCGGCACTCCGCGCTCGCACGGGTGCATCCGGCAGTGGAGACCAGACGCCAAGGCGTTGTGGGCCTTCGCGCCACTGGGCACCGACGTCGAGGTCGTGGCCTGAGCCCGAGGGCCCGGGACACCGGGCCCTGCTAGTCCGTCGCGGGGGTAGAGGCCGACGAGCTGGCCTCGTCGCTCGAGGTCGAGCGACGGCGGTTCCGGCTGCGGTTGCGCCGGCGTCCGGAGCCACCCTCCGAGCCGCCGTCCCCGGCCCCGGTCGCAGCGCTGGCTACGGACGTCGTGGACTCCGCCGAGCCCTCGGCGACCGGACGTCCGCTGCGGGTACGGCCGCGGTCGCGGTCCCGTCGCGGACGGTCCTCGCGCTGACCCCGACCCGAGTCGCCCCGGCCCGAGTCGCCCCGGCTGGACCCACGGCCGCGGTCCTCGCGCGGCTTGGGCTCACGCGGCTTCTCCGGGACCAGGCGACCCTTGGTGCCGGGCGCGATGCCCTGGTCGTGGAAGAAGTGCTCGGAGTTCGAGTAGGTCTCGGCCGGGTCCTCGAAGGGCAGCTCGAGCGCCTTGTTGATCGTCTTCCAGCGGGTGACATCGGCCCAGTCCACGAGGGTGATCGCGATGCCGGTGGCGCCGGCGCGGCCGGTGCGGCCGATCCTGTGGACGTAGGTCTTCTCGTCCTCGGGGCAGCTGTAGTTGATCACGTGCGTCACGTCGGCGACGTCGATGCCGCGGGCGGCCACGTCGGTGGCGACCAGGAGCTTGGTGTTGCCGTCCCGGAAGCGCTTGAGCGCCTTCTCCCGGGCGACCTGCTGCATGTCGCCGTGCAGCGGGCTGGCGTCGAAGCCGCGCTCGACCATGTCCTCGGCGACCCGCTGCGCGGCCCGCTTGGTGCGGGTGAAGACGATCGTGAGGCCGGAGTTCTCCGACTGGAGGATCCGGGCCAGCATCTCGGGCTTGTCCAAGTCGTGCACCTGGTAGATGAACTGGGCCGTGGCCGGCACCGTCTGCTGGGACTCCGAGGACTCCGCGCGGATGTTCATCGGGTGGCGCATGTGCATCCGGGCCAGCGACACGATGGCACCAGGCATCGTCGCGGAGAACAGCATTGTCTGACGCGTCTCGGGCGTCTTGGCGATCAGCCGCTCGACGTCGGGCAGGAAGCCCAGGTCGAGCATCTCGTCGGCCTCGTCGAGGACCAGACACTTGACGTGGGAGAGGTCTAGGGCGCGTCGCTGCATCAGGTCGATGAGCCGCCCGGGCGTGCCGACCACGACGTCGACACCGGCGGTCAGCGCGTCCAGCTGCCCGTCGTACCCGACGCCGCCGTAGACGGTCAGCACCCGCGTGCCGCGGTCGGCGCTGGCCAGCGCGAGGTCGTTGGAGACCTGGAGCGCGAGCTCGCGGGTCGGGGCGACGACGAGGGCCTGGGGCTTGCCGGGGGCGGCGAGGTCCTGGTAGTCGACGTCCTTGGTGGCCACGGTCCGTTGGAGCAGCGGGATGCCGAAGGCCAGCGTCTTGCCGGTCCCGGTCCGGGCCTGACCAATGAGGTCGGTGCCCATCAGGGCGACCGAGAGGGTCATCTCCTGGATGGGGAAGGGAGTGGTGATGCCGGCGCGCTCGAGGGCGTCGGCGATCTCGGGGAGTACGCCGAGGTCTCTGAAGGTGGTCAGGGTCTTGCCCGTTCTCTTCGATTCAGTGGTCTGGTGAACTGCTGCGCCCGAGGCTCCCGCCCGGTGCCATTCGGCACGCGGAGCGTCCTGCTCTGCTCGGCGATCTATCTCACTCTATCGCTAGGCTGCCCTCATGGATGAATCGCCGCAGGCGGGCGACGCCACGGACGTGGGTACGCCGTCGCCCGAGTCGGCCGACCACCTCATCGGCCCGGCCTTCGACGACGTGGACTACCGGGCCGCCGTGGTCGACCTGCTCGGGGTGATCGCCTACGGCGAGATGTCGGCCTTCGAGAGGCTGGCCGAGGACGCCAAGATGGCCCCCGAGTTCGGCGACAAGGTCGAGCTGGCCCGGATGGCCTCGACCGAGTTCGGTCACTTCGAGCGGCTCCGCGAGCGGCTGGTCGCCCTCGGGGCCGACCCCTTCGCGGCGATGGAGCCCTTCCGGATGCCCTTCGACGCCTTCCACGCCCGGACCGCCCCCGCGGACTGGCTCGAGGGCCTGATCAAGGCCTACGTCGGCGACGGGCTGGCCGCCGACTTCTACCGGGAGATCGCCGCCTTCGTCGACCCGTCGACCCGGACGCTAATCCTGGAGAGCCTCTCCGATGCCGGCCAGTCCCGGTTCGTCGTCGACCGCGTCCGCCGCGCCATCGAGGAGGACCACCGGGTCGGCGGGCGCCTGGCGCTGTGGGGGCGTCGGCTGATGGGGGAGGCGCTCTCCCAGGCTCAGCGGGTCGCTGCGGAGCGGGACGGGCTCTCGGCGCTGCTCTCCGGCGGCGTGGACCGGCCCGCGCTCGACCTCGCGGGCATCGGTCGGCTCTTCACCCGGCTGACCGAGAACCACTCCGGCCGGATGGCCGCGCTCGGCCTCGCCGCCTGACCCCCCTCTGATGGGTCCGCGAGGGGGTCAAGGAGGGGTCAGGAGCGGAAGCCGACCTGGCCGACCGAGGGGGAGCCGATCTCCACGTAGGCGATCTTGTCGGCCGGGACAAGCACCCGACGGCCCTTGAGGTCGGTGAGCGCGAGCAGGCCGTCCTCGCTGGCCTTGGCCACGGCCGCCTCCACCTCGTCGCTGGTGATGTCGGTGTCGATGACGATCTCGCGGCTGGAGTACTGAACGCCGATCTTGACCTCCATGGGAGGACCTCCTGTGTGAGTACTGGGGTGGATGCTGCGGTGGGTGCTGCTGGGGTGCGGGGTGGCTGGTGGAGTTCGTCGGGCCGCACGGGCGACGGGTGAGCGCTAGGCGCTCTCGTCGGTGCGGGGGAAGCCCCTGATCCCACGCCAGGCCAAGCCTGCCACCAGGGCGGCTGCCTGGTCCTGACCGACCTCGCCCTCGTCGTCGAGCCAGTACCGCGCCGAGACCTGCGCCATGCCGACCATCGAGACCGCGATGAGCCGCGCCTGGTCGTCGGGGAGCCCGGTGTCCTCGTGGATCACCCGGGACACGGCCTCGGCGCACTCGCGGGTCACCCGGTCGACCCGTTCGCGCACGGCGGGCTCGTTGGTCAGGTCCGACTCGAAGACCAGCCGGAAGGCGCCCTGGGCGCTGGCCACGTAGTCGTAGAAGACCTTCACCGTCGCCTCGACCCGCTGCTTGTTGTCCTCGGTGGAGACCAGCACCTCGCGGCAGGCGTCGATGATCGTGTCGCAGGCCTGGTCCAGCAGTGCGAGGTAGAGATCGAGCTTGCCCGGGAAGTGTTGGTAGAGCACCGGCTTGGAGACGCCGGCCCGCTCGGCGATGTCGTCCATCGCCGCCGCGTGGTAGCCCTGGGCCACGAACACGCCGAGTGCGGACTCGAGAAGCTGCGCGCGTCGTGCGGTGCGGGGCAGCCGCCCGCCGCGCGGCTTCTGCTCGTGGGTCGTGCTCACCTGGGTGAGGCCTCTCGTCGACTGGACAACGCAGCGAAGCCTACTCGTCGCACGGTTCGCGATGACAAGACGATCGCATCGCCGCGGCGGGCCCCGCGAAGGGCCGACGCAGCAGTCACGGGAACATGGAGGCCCACCCTGGTGTTGGCCGAAGACGATCACCTGACCCAACACGCTTGAGGAGTCCCCCGTGTCCCTGTCCCCCCTGGTCGAACCCGCCACCGAGCTGACCAACGACGAGGTCCGTCGCTACAGCCGGCACCTGATCATCCCCGACGTGGGGATGGCCGGGCAGAAGCGGCTCAAGAACGCCAAGGTCCTGGTCATCGGCGCGGGCGGCCTGGGCAGCCCGGCGCTGCTCTACCTGGCCGCGGCGGGCGTGGGCACCCTGGGCATCGTCGAGTTCGACGAGGTCGACGAGTCGAACCTCCAGCGCCAGATCATCCACGGCCAGAGCGACATCGGCCGGCCCAAGGCGGTCTCGGCTCAGGAGTCGGTAGCCGAGACCAACCCGCTGGTGCACGTGATCGTGCACAACGAGCGTCTCGACAACGACAACGTGCTCGAGATCTTCGCCGACTACGACCTGATCGTCGACGGCACCGACAACTTCGCTACGCGCTACCTGGTCAACGACGCGGCGTACTTCGTGAAGAAGCCCTACGTGTGGGGCTCGATCTACCGCTTCGACGGTCAGGCCTCGGTCTTCTGGCCCACGCTGGACGACTTCGACGGGGACGCTCCCGGTGCCGGCGAGACGCCCTGCTACCGGTGCCTCTACCCCGAGCCCCCGCCGCCGGGCATGGTCCCCTCGTGCGCCGAGGGCGGCGTGCTCGGTGTCCTGTGCGCGAGCATCGGCTCGATCCAGGTCAACGAGGCGATCAAGCTGCTGACCGGCATCGGCGAGCCCCTGGTCGGCAAGCTGATGATCTACGACGCCCTGGAGATGGAGTACCGCAAGCTGCGTGTCCGCAAGGACCCGAGCTGCGCGCTGTGCGGGGAGAACCCGACGGTCACCGGTCTCATCGACTACGACACCTTCTGTGGGGCGATCAGCGACGAGGCCGCTGACGCCGCGGTCGACTCCACCATCTCGGTCAGCCAGCTCGACCAGTGGCTCAAGGAGCGCGAGAACGGCGAGCGGGACTTCGTGCTCGTCGACGTGCGTGAGGAGAACGAGTACGAGATCAACAAGATCCCCGGCTCGGTGCTGATCCCCAAGGGCGAGTTCCTCAACGGCAACGCGCTGGGCCGGCTCTCCACCGACCAGCAGGTCGTCCTGCACTGCAAGTCCGGGGTGCGCTCGGCCGAGGCGCTGGCCGTGCTCAAGGGCGCGGGCTACTCCGACTCGGTGCACGTCGGCGGTGGCGTCGTCGCGTGGGTCAGCCAGATCGACCCCTCCCAGCCGTCGTACTAGCCTCACCACGTGGCCGAGGACGCAGCGCGACGGGGACGCTGGCTGGCCCCCGCCGTCGTCCTCGGCACGCTCGTCGTGATGTGGTCCGCCGTCAGCGGCGGGCTCCCGCTCCTAGGCGGCAGCCACGAGCGGAGCGCCGTGAGCCCGCCCGCGCAGACCCCGTCGGCCAGTGCCGGCGTGGATCCCATCGCGGCGGCCAAGGACTCGGTGACCCAGACCCATGACCTGAGCCTGCTCGGGGACGTGCTGGCCATGCTGGTGCTCGCCCTGCTCACCGCGGCCGTACTGGGGGCGATCGGCTGGCGCTGTCGCCAGCGGCGCCGGGCCGACCCGGCCCCGGGGGACGTCGCCTTCGAGGTGCTGCCGGTCGAGACGGTCGCCTCCTCCCTGCGCGAGGGCTCCGGACGGCTACGACGCGCCTTGCGTGAGGGCGAGCCCCGCAACGCCATCGTCGGCTGCTGGGTGCGACTGGAGGAGACGATCTCCGGCGCCGGTCTGTCCCCCGAGGCGGCCGAGACCTCCACCGAGTACGTCGTCCGGGTCCTGCGGGCCCTCGACCTCGACCCGCGCGACATCGCCTCGCTGGCCTCGCTCTACCGCGAGGCCCGCTTCTCCACCCATCCCCTCGACGAGACGGACCGCACCTCAGCGGTGGCCGCGCTGGATCGGCTGCTCGCCCAGGTGGCGGCCCAGGGCTCTGCGCGATGAGGTCCTGGGCGGCACGGGCCGGAGCGGTCCTCGGGGTCTACCTGGTCGTGTTGGCCTCCGCCTACGCGCTCGGCGACTCCCCTCGACCGGGACTGATCGCCCTGGTCGTGCTGGCTGTCGCGGCCGTGGTCTGGCTCGTTCTCGGCGTCACCGCCGACGCCGAGCCGGTGCGCTGGCTGCGCGAGGACGCCTCCCCGGTCCGCCCCCGCGGGGACGACGCGCGCTTCGCTCGGCTGCGCCGGACCGTCGACGCGCAGCTCGACGGGCGGGAGCCCGGGGAGGCGCTGCGAGGGCACTTGGTCGTCCTGGCCGATCAACGGTTGCTGCAGCGGCATGGCCTCAGCTTGCGCAGCGACCCCGACCGGTGCCGGGAGATGCTCGGCCCCGAGGCGAGCGCCGTGGTCGTGGGCGGCCCGCCGTACCCTCGGCTGACCCTGGACCGGATCGAGTCGACCCTCACCCGAATCGAGAATCTGTGAGCACCTCTGGCGACCACGTACCGACCCCGGCCGGCTCCGACCAGCCCTGGGGGCTCCCGGAGGTCTCGCGGCTCGCAGGCGCAGTTCTCGACGAGGTGCAGCGCGCGGTGGTCGGCAAGCGCGACCGGCTCGAGCTCATCCTGGCCGGCGTCCTGGCCGGCGGCCATGTCCTGATCGAGGACCTACCCGGCCTGGGCAAGACCCTGGCGGCCCGGTCGTTCGCCCAGACGCTCGGGCTGCGCTTCGCCCGCGCCCAGTTCACCCCGGACCTGTTGCCCGCGGACCTCACCGGCTCCTTCCTCTATGACCAGAGCCGTGGTGAGTTCGAGTTCAAACCGGGGCCCTTGTTCACCGGGCTGCTGCTGGCCGACGAGATCAACCGGACCCCGCCCAAGACCCAGTCGGCCCTGCTCGAGGCCATGCAGGAGGGGCAGGTGACCGTCGAGGGGCAGACCTTCCCCCTGGAGGCGCCCTTCCACGTGCTGGCCACCGCGAATCCGGTGGAGTACGAGGGTACCTACCCCCTGCCTGAGGCTCAGCTCGACCGGTTCCTCATCCGGGTCGCGTTCGGCTACCCGAGCGCCGAGCAGGAGTGGGGCGTCCTGTCCCGTCGGCTGGAGCGTCGCCGCGAGGATCAGCGGCTCGAGCCGGTGACCGACGCGCACGGTCTGCTGGCCATGCAGGCGGCGGTGGAGACCGTGACGGTGGAGGAGAGTGTGGGTCACTACTGCGTCGCCCTGGCCGTCGCGACCCGCACCCACCCTCAGGTCCTGATGGGGGCCTCCCCGCGCGGTGCCCTCGCCCTGATGCTGACGGCGCGCGCCCGAGCTGTTGTGGTGGGCCGGGACTACGTGGTGCCCGAGGACGTCAAAGCCGTCGCCCCCGCGGTCCTCGGACACCGGATCACGCTGCGGCCCGAGCTGTGGATGAGCGATGTCAGCAGCGGCAGCGTGGTGCGCGGTGTGCTGGCCCAGGTCGAGAGCCCCGGCGCCCGGGAACCCCGTTGAGCTCCTCGGGTCCCCTGGTCTCCTCCGGCTGGCGGCCGACCGCGGCCTTGGTCCGGGCGGGGCTGCTCTCGTCGACGTTGGCCGCACTGGCGGCCGGCACCGGGCGTCCAGACCTGCTGGTCCTCGCGATCCCGTTCCTGGCCCACACGGCCCTCGCGCTGTCTCGGACACCACGGTTCGAGCCCCAGGTGCGGACCCGGCTGGGTCATCGCACGCTGCGCGAGGGTGAGGGCACCACCGTGGAGGTGGTCCTCGAGGACGCCGAGGCGGTCGAGCACGCGGTGATCTCACTCGACGCCGACGCCACGCTCGCGGCCCGACCCGCCAGCGGCGTCGCCGGGGCCACCCGCGCCGCCGGGTCGAACCGCAGCGCGATGGCGCAAGGAGCGCCGCTCGCGCTGAGCCTCGACCTGGCCTCGTTGCGTTGGGGTCATCGGCTGGTCGGAGCCGGAGTCGTCGGGGGCACCGACGCCTGGGCCGCCCGGCGCTGGGGCCCGGTGCGGCTGGCACCCACCATGCTGACCACGCTCCCGCTGCCGGGGCTGTTCGACAGCCAGGCCCCGGTGCCCCACCCGGTGGGCCTGGTCGGCCAGCACCCCTCGCGGCGGCCCGGCGACGGGTCGGAGTTCTCCGGCATCCGGCCCTTCCAGACCGGTGACCGGCTGCGCCGCGTGCATTGGCGCGTCACGCTGCGGACCCAGAAGTTGCACGTGACCAGCACCGTGGCCGAGCAGGACAGCAGCGTGGTCCTGGTCGTTGACGCCGGGGTCGACCTCGGCGTCAGTCACGGCATCCACGGCTCGGCCAGCACCCTCGACGTGGCCGTGCGTGCCGCCGGCGCCCTGGCCGAGTACTACCTGCACCAAGGCGACCGGGTGGGGCTGCGCGTCCTCGGCTCCCGGGAGCTCGCCGTCCCCGTCGCCGGGGGTCGCCGCCACCTCCGGCGGGTCCTGGAGACCCTGGCCCGGGTCACACCGGGGGAGGGACAGCCCCTCCAGGTTGAGCGCCTGCTCCTCGGCGTCCCCACCGGGGCCGTCGCGGTGGTGTTCTCGCCGATGCTCTCCGAGGCGGTCGCGACGACCACCGCCCTGCTGGCGCGCAGCCAGGGGACCGTGGTCGTCGCCGACACCCTGCCCGACGACCTCCGCGGCCCGGACTGGGACCCGGTGGCCCTGGGAGGCGAGGCGAGGGACCGTCGACGGGTCATCGCCTGGCGGATGCGCCTGCTGGAGCGCGACCAGCTGCTCGGACGACTGGCGCGGGCCGGCGTCCCGGTGGTGGCCTGGGCCGGACCGGGGACCCTCGACACGGTGCTGCGCGGTCTCGCGGCCCGGTTGCGTACACCCAGGGCGGTCCGGTGAGTCCGGGCGCGCTCGTCGCCGATCAGCTCGAGCGGTTGAGCCGGGTCAGCGGGCAGCAGGTGGCGCTGCGCGCGTTGGTGGGCGCTGCGGGAGGAGCCTTTCCGCTGCTGGTCCTCATCGCGGGTGGAGGTCCTGCTCCAATCCGGACGGTGGTGCTGGTCGGGTTCGTGGGGGGCGCCGTCCTGCTCCCGGACTCCTCCTTTCCGCTCGCCTTCCTCGGGGTCGGCGTGCTGGTCTGGGTCTCCTCGGTGCCCTTCACGCTGGGCGCTGTGCTCCTCCTGGCCACCCTCGACCTGCTCGTGGTCCACCTGGCCTGCACGCTCGCGGCCTACGGGCCGCCCGAGCTGGTGCTCCCCCGGTCGTTGCTGCGGGTCTGGGGGGCCCGGGCGGCGCTCCTGGCCGCGTGGGCCGTCCTCGGGTGGGTGGGGTCCCGCGCTCTGCGCGTGCTCGACCTCCAGGCCACCGGTCCGGTCTTCGTCGTTGGACTGGTCATGGTCACGCTCTGGGCGGGCTACCTGCTGCTGCGGCTGACCGGCCGGGACGGGTCGCTGCGCCCGGCGGCCCGGAGATGAGCGGGGTCCCGGGTCGGTTCACCGAGGAGTACGTCGAGCAGGTGCTCAGCCTGGTCGAGCGAATCCCCTCGGGGCGGGTGATGACCTACGGCTCCGTGGCCCGGGCCGTCGGCGTCGGCGGCCCGCGGTTGGTCGGTCGGGTGATGTCCACCTACGGCGGCGGTGTGCCCTGGTGGAGGGTGGTGCGCGCCGACGGGGGAGCGCCCCTGCCCGGCGACCCGACCGCGGGCGCGCAGCACCGGGCCGAGAGCACCCCGCTGCGGGTCTCGGGTCGGGTGCTGCTGAGCGAGGCGCTGTGGTGGCCACCGGAGGTACCGGACCCGGACCCGGGGCTGTCGGTGCCCGGTGGTGAGATCACCTGGTGACGTCGTACCGATTGACCTACCCCGCGGCGGAGCGGGACCGCGGGCCGGTCCTGGACGCCGAGCAGCGCTCGGTCGTCGACCATCCGGGGGGGCCGCTCTTGGTCCTGGCCGGTCCCGGCACCGGCAAGACGACCACGTTGGTGGAGGCCATCGTGGACCGGGTCGAGACCCGGCACACCGCCCCGGACTCCGTGCTGGCGCTGACCTTCAGCCGCAAGGCCGCCGAGCAGCTGCGGGACCGGGTCACCGCCCGGCTCGGACGGACGATGAGCACCACGCTCAGCTCGACCTTCCACTCCTTCGCCTACGGGCTGGTGCGCCTCTACGCACCCGCCGAGCTCTACGCCGCGCCGCTGCGGCTGCTCTCGGCCCCCGAACAGGACGTCGTGCTCCAGGGGCTCCTCACCGACGCCCCGGAGTCGGTGCGCTGGCCTGAGTCCCTGCGGGCCGCAGTGGGCACCCGCGGCTTCGCGCGCGAGGTCCAGGCGGTGCTCTCCCGCGCCCGCGAGCGGGGCCTGGACCCCGAGGACCTCGAGCGGCTTGGACGCGAGGAGGGCTTGGACGCCTACGTCGCGGCGGGGGCCTTCATGGAGCAGTACCTCACCGTGCTGGGCGCCCAGAGCGCCCTGGACTACAGCGACCTGGTCGCCCGGGCGGTGATCGAGGCCGAGCGGCACCGCGGCGAGCTGCGAGCGCGGTTCTCCCACGTGTTCGTCGACGAGTACCAGGACACCGACCCGAGCCAGGTGCGTCTCCTGCAGAGCATCGCCGGAGACGGCCGCGACCTGGTCGTGGTCGGCGACCCCGACCAGTCCATCTACGGTTTCCGTGGCGCCGAGGTGCGCGGGATCCTCGACTTCCCGACCGACTTCCGCACCCGGGACGGGGACCGTGCCGACGTGGTGGCACTGCGCACGACCCGTCGCTTCGGTTCTCGGCTGCTGGGCGCGTCACGCTCGGTGGTCTCGGGGCTGGGGCTCAGCGGGTCGATCCCCGCCGAGGAGTTCTGGGCCTTCCGCAACCCGGCCCCGGCCGAGTCGGCCTTCGGGAAGGGGCGGGTCGAGGTGCGCACCTACGACACCGCCCGCTCCGAGACCGAGCACATCGCCGACGTCCTGCGACGCGCGCACCTCGAGGACGGTGTGCCCTGGTCGCAGATGGCGGTCCTGGTCAGGTCCGGCCGGAGCTCGATCCCGCCGCTGCGGCGCTCCCTGGGGGCCGCCGGGGTGCCGGTGGAGGTAGCCAGCGACGACACGCCGCTGGTGAGGGAGCCGGCCGTGCTCCCGCTCGTCGAGGCGCTCGACATCGCCGTCCACGCCGGCCTGAGCGACACCGCACATCCCGCCTACGTCGGGGTGGACCGGGCCACGTCCCTGCTCACCTCGCCGTTGGCCGGCCTCGACGCGACCGACGTGCGCGCCCTGGCCCGGAGCCTGCGCGCCGAGGAGCTGGCCAGCGCCTCGGCCCCGTTGTCCTCCCCCGAGCTGCTCCGTCGCGCACTGCTGGAGCCGGAGCGCCTGGACGCCGTGCGCGGCTCGGCGGCGCGCCGGGCCGGTCGTCTGGGACGCCTGCTGGTCGCGGCTCGGGAGTCGCTCGAGCAGGGGCGGACGGCCGAGGAGATGCTCTGGGTGCTCTGGGACGGCACCGAGTGGCCGCGCCGCCTGCGCGCGGGTGTGGAGTCCGGAGGTCACGCGGCGCGGCTGGCGCACCGCGACCTCGACGCCATCTGCGCGCTCTTCGAGGTCGCGGCCCGGGCTGAGGAGCAGCAGGGGCACACCAGTGTGGAGAGCTTCCTCGCGCTGCTGCGGGCACAGCAGATCCCGGCCGACACTCTGGCCGAAAGCGGCGTGCGCGGCGACGCCGTGCGACTGCTCACCGCGCACCGAGCCAAGGGCCTGGAGTGGAGGGTGACGGTGGTCGCCCACGTCCAGGACGGGACCTGGCCCGACCTGGGTCGGCGGGGCTCGCTGCTCCAACCGGACCGGATCGGTCGTGACGGACTGCTGCCCGAGACGACGACCGCGGCGCTGCTGGCCGAGGAGCGCCGGCTGTTCTACGTGGCCTGCACCCGGGCCCGCGAGCGCCTGCTGGTCACCGCCGTCCGCTCGCCGGAGGACGACGGTGAGCAGCCCTCGCGGTTCCTCGGCGAGCTCGGCCCGAACGCCTCTCCCCAACACGTCCAGGGGCGCCCGGTGCGCCCGCTGTCCATGGACGGCCTGGTGTCCGAGCTGCGTCGTACGGTCGCCGACTCCGAGGCCTCCGAGCCGCTGCGGGTCGCGGCGGCGCGACGGCTCGCGCTGCTGGCCCGGCCGGAGCCGTCTGGGGCGGTGCTGGCACCGCATGCCGATCCGGGCTCCTGGTGGGGGACGCGCGCCGTCACCCGCTCCGAGCGGCCGGTCCGTCCGCTCGAGGAGCCGGTGACGCTCTCGGCCAGCGGGCTCGAAGGTCTGCTCGTGTGCCCGGCCCGGTGGTTCCTCCAGCGCGAGGCCGGTGGTGCCGAGGTCTCCAGCAGCAGCCAGGGCTTCGGGTCCGTCGTGCACGCCTTGGCCCACCGCATCGAGCGTGGGGACATCGACTCCGCCGAGGACCTGATGCCCTACGTGGACCAGGTTTGGGGACAGTTGACCTTCCGGACGCCGTGGAGTCAGGGCCGTGAGCGAGCCGCGGTCAAGGCCGCGCTCGACCGCTTCGTGGCCTGGCACAACCGTCCCGGCGCGCGGATCTCGATCGGCACCGAGGAGAGCCTGACCTGCGAGGTGACCCTGCCCGACGGTCAGGTCGTGCGCCTGCGCGGCGAGGCGGACCGCCTCGAGCTCGACGAGCAGGACCGCGTCGTCGTGGTGGACTTCAAGACCGGGAAGTACGCGCCCACGCGGCCCGAGGTGGAGCGTCACGCCCAGCTCGGGCTCTACCAGCACGCGGTCGAGCACGGCGCGGCCAACCACTTGCTGCCCGCGTCGCTGGCACCCGATCGACCCGACGAGGTCGTGTCGCCGGCAGACCGACCCAAGGTCGACGGGGCGGGCCGCTCCGGTGGAGCCGAGCTGATCCAGCTCCGCAAAGGTCAGGACCTTCCCCTGGTCCAGGCCCAGCCCCGCCAGCAGTCGGGTGCTGACGGCAGCACCCTCGTCGAGCAGCAGCTGATGCAGGCGGCCAACGCCGTCCGCACCGAGGACTTCGCCGCCCGGCCCGGGGACCACTGCCGGACCTGCTCCTTTCACGCCCTGTGTCCGGCCAAGACTTCCGGGACGGTGCTCTCGTGACCGGCTCCGACACCGGCGCGTCGCGCGTGGTGGCCGACGCCGAGCAACTGCGTATCCTGCTGGGTCAGGACTTCACCTTCAGCGACGAGCAGTTCGCGGCGATCACCGCGCCCCTCGAGCCGGGGGTCATCGTGGCCGGTGCCGGCTCGGGCAAGACCGCGGTGATGGCGGCCCGCGTGGTCTGGCTGGTGGCGACCGGGCAGGTCCGCCCAGCCGAGGTGCTCGGGCTCACCTTCACCACGAAGGCCACCCACGAGCTGGACCAGCGGATCCGGGCCTCGCTCCGCGCGGCCGGGCTGCTGCCGGAGCCTGGTCCGCGGCCGGACCCGCGCGAGCGGCCGGCGGGCGAGCCCGACGAGCCCGAGGAGCCCGAGGAGCCCGAGGAGCCGACGGTCTCGACGTACCACGCCTACGCCGCGGGCCTGCTGACCGACTACGGGCTACGGATCGGCCACGAGCCGGACACCCGACTCCTGGCTGACGCGTCGCGCTACCAGCTCGCTGCACGGGCGATCGCGCGGTACATCCGGCCGGTCGACCTGCTGACCGACCACCCCGCCACCGCGATCACCAACCTGCTCGCCCTCGACGCCGCGATGACCGAGCACCTGGTCGACCCCGACGAGGTGCGGGCCTACGACGCGGCCCAGCGCGCGCTCTTCGTCACCGGGATGGACGGGGAGGCCCGCAAGACCTACCTCGATCGGAACCTCCTCGCGCTCAGCGCCATCGACCGTCGGGCCGAGCTGCTCGACCTGATCGACGACTACCGAGCCCTCAAGGCCGGGCTCGGCCTGATGGACTTCTCCGACCAGATCGCGCTCGCCGCGCGGCTGGCCCGAGACTGCCCGGACGTGGGTGAGGCCGAGCGTGCCCGCTTTAAGGTCGTTCTGCTCGACGAGTACCAGGACACCTCGGTGGCCCAGGCGATGATGCTGGGCCGCCTCTTCTCCGGCGAGCCGGGACGAGGTGGCCGCGGGCACCCGGTCACTGCGGTCGGCGACCCCAACCAGGCGATCTACGGCTGGCGCGGGGCCTCGGTGTCGAACATCCTCCGCTTCGCCGAGGACTTCCCGGGCTCGGCGGGACGCGCCACGACGTACCCCCTGACGGTGAACCGTCGCTCGGACCGCCGGATCCTGGCCGCGGCCAACCACCTCGCGGCCGACCTCTACGCGACGACAGCCTCGGTAGCGCCTCTGCAGCCCGAGGGCGAGGCCGGAGACGGGGTCGTCCGGGTCGCGGTGCACGAGACCTACGACGAGGAGCTGACCTGGCTCGCGGTCCAGGTGCGCGCGACCTGGGAGGCCCGGTCCCCGCGGGCCTGGAACGAGATCGGGGTGCTCACCCGCGACAACGCCCACGCCGCCGACGTCTACGACGTGCTGACCCGGGCCGAGATCCCGGTGGAGATCGTCGGGCTCAAGGGACTCCTGCGTCTGCCGGAGGTGGCCGAGGTGGTGGCCATGCTGACTCTGCTCGAGGACGTCACCGCGAACGCCGCGCTGCTCACCGTCCTCACCGGTCCGCGCTGGGCGGTCGGCGCGCGGGATCTGGCGGCACTCGGTCGACGCGCCCGGGACCTCGCCCGGGGGCATGCGCCGGTCCGCGCGGCGCAGACCACCGTGCACGAGGACCTCCAGGCGGCCGTAGCCGGCGCGGACCTGACCGAGGTCGCCTCGCTGTGCGACGCCCTGGAGGAGCCCGGCGACCTGGACTACTCGCCGCAGGCGCGCGAGCGGTTCGCGCTGCTCGCGTCCGAGCTGCGCCGGCTCCGCGCCGCGGTGGGCGAGCCACTGCTGGACCTGGTCCGTCGGATCATCGACTCGATCGGGATCGACGTCGAGCTGGCCTCGTCGGTGAACCCGGCCGCCCCGGCCCGGCGCGACAACCTCGACCTGTTCGTGCACGCCGTGGCCGAGTTCCAGGCCGTCGACGGCGCGATCACCCTGGCGGCCCTGCTGGCCTGGCTCGAAGCGGAGGACGAGTTCGGCAACGGCCTGGACGTGGCCACGCCGACCGAGGCCGACTCGGTGAAGCTCCTGACCGTGCACCGGGCCAAGGGCCTCGAGTGGGACGCGGTCTTCCTCGTCGGGGTGGCCGAGCGCAAGTTCCCCACGAACCGGAGCCGGAGCCAGTGGGTGACCGTGCCGTTCGTGCTGCCCACCGATCTGCGCGGCGACCGGGCCGACCTTCCCGCCCTGGGCGGGCACCGGTCCGAGGACCTCCAGCAGCTCAAGGACGCGGTGAAGGTCTACGAGCAGATCGAGGAGCTGCGGCTGGGCTACGTCGCCTGGACTCGGGCGCGCCACCAGCTCGTCGTGTCGTCGTACTGCTGGTCGCCGACCAACAAGACCCCCACCGGACCCTCGGCGTACCAGGCCCGCACCCGGGAGGCCCTGAGCACGTGGGGGGAGGACGCGGAGCTCTGGCGTGACAAGCCGGACAAGACCGTGCCTCACCCGTACGCCGGTCAGGATGGTGGGCTGACCTGGCCCATCGCGCACGGCTCGGCCGAGGTCGAGCGCCGGCTCGAGGCCGCGCGCCGGGTCCGCGTCGCCGAGGCCGAAGGGGCCGACTGGTCCCCTGGCGACGACGACGGTCTCGACGTGCTCGAGGCGACCCGGGTCGCCGAGTGGGACCAGGAGATGGAGAGCCTGCTGACCGAGGCGCGCCGGGACCGGTCCACCGACGTGCAGGTGCCGCTGCCCTCCAGCCTGTCGGCCACCAGTCTGGCTCGATTGCGGGACGATCCCGAGGCCTTCGCCGCCGAGCTGGCCCGGCCGATGCCCCGCCGACCGTCCCCCTCGGCCCGCTTCGGCACCCGCTTTCACGCCTGGGTCGAGACCCGCTTTGGACAGCAGCTGCTGCTGGACCCCGACGACCTCCCCGGTCGCGGAGACGCGGAGATCGACGACGACGACGACCTCCGTGCGCTGGTCGTCGCCTTCGAGGAGGGTCAGTTCGCCGAGCGGGTGCCTGCCGCCGTCGAGCCTCCCTTCGCGCTCGTGCTCGCCGGGCAGGTCGTCCGTGGCCGGATCGACGCGGTCTACGACGACTCCGTGGCCCAAGGCGGCGTGGACGGGGGATACCTGGTGGTGGACTGGAAGACCAACCGGACGCAGAGCGCCGACCCGGTGCAGCTGGCGATCTACCGAGTGGCGTGGGCCGAGCTGCACGGGCTCGCGCTCGACCAGGTGCGCGCCGCGTTCTACTACGTCCGGACCGGTGACCTGGTGGAGCACACCGGGCTGGAGGACCGTGCCGGCCTGGAGCGGATGCTCAGAGAGGAAGCCTGAGCGGATGCTCAGAGAGGAAGCCTGAGCGGATGCTCAGAGAGGAAGCCTGAGCGGATGCTGCGAGAGGAAGCCTGAGCGGATGCTCAAGGCAGGCGCCTAGTCGGTCTTGCCGGTCCCGATGATCGCGTCGAGGGCGATCTCCACCATCTCGGTGAAGGTCTCCTGACGCTCCTGGGCCGTGGTCTCCTCGCCGGTGACGATGTGGTCCGAGACGGTGCACACCGCGAGCGCACGCGCCTGGTGCTGCGCGGCCAGGGTGTAGAGCGCGCTGGCCTCCATCTCCACGGCCAGCACACCGTAGTCGACCATCCGCGCCGTGAGCTCGGGCCGCGGGCTGTAGAAGGAGTCGCTGGAGAAGATCAGCCCGACGTGGGTCCGCTCGCCGAGGCCACGGGTGGCCGCAGCGTCGTACGCCGCCCGGGTCAGGGCGAAGTCGGCCACCGGTGCGTAGTCGAGCCCTTCGAAGCGGATCCGGTTCATCGCCGAGTCGGTGCAGGCCCCCGAGGCGATGACCAGGTCACGCAGGCCCAGGCGTGGGGTCAGAGCGCCGCAGGAGCCGACCCGGACGATGCTGCGCACGCCGTACTCGGTGAGCAGCTCGTGGGCATAGATGGCCAACGAGGGCTGTCCCATGCCCGAGCCCTGCACGGAGACCGGCGTGCCGCGGTAGGTGCCGGTGTAGCCGAGCATCCCGCGGACCTCGGTGTAGCAGGCTGTGTCCTCGAGGAACGTCTCGGCGATCCATCGCGCGCGCAGCGGGTCGCCGGGCATCAGGACCGCCGGGGCGACCTGACCGGGCTCGGCGGCGATGTGCGTGCTCACCGCGTCACCGTATCCCTCGGCGAGGACCGACCGCGGCGGGAGCCCGCGGGCACCCGCCAAGGCAGCAGGCACGGCACCCGGCACGGCACCCGGCTCGGCCCGGGTGGTTGGCGGTGCCGACCCGGCCGGTCGGGGCCCGTAGGCTCGTCGAAGTGACTACGCCACCGTCGTCCCCTGCGAGCTCGTGTGTCCCGACCTCGTCTGCTGGTACCTCGGGCCTGCCGGACTACGGACCTCGGGCCCCCATCGCCCTCTCGACTACGGCCCACAACCGGATCGGGTTGATGCGCACCGACGACGCCTGGCTGGACACGGCCTGGGACGACGCGACCACGCGGGTGCTGCTACTGAACGAGAGCGAGGTCGTGGTGGCCTCCGACGGCACCGGCCCGGTCTGGGTCGACCCCGCCGACGCTCCCTCGGGACGCCGGTTGCTGCTCGGGGACCAGGACGGCGAGGCCCGTTTCGCGGTCAGCGTCGACCCGGCCGCGGTGCGCCTGCCCTCGGAGCCGCTGCGCTCGCAGCTGACGTCGCTGGAGCCGGCCGAGGCCGCGCTGGTCCTCCAGGCCGTGGCCCTGGCCGAGTGGCACCGCTCGCACAAGCACTGCCCCCGGTGCGGCGGCCTGCTGGAGAGCACCCAGGCCGGCCACGTGCAGGTCTGCGCCGACTGCGGACGCCCACAGTTCCCGCGTACCGACCCCGCGGTGATCATGCTGGTCACCGACGACGAGGACCGCTGCCTGCTCGGTCGCCAGTCGCGCTGGCCCGAAGGGCGCTTCTCCACCCTGGCCGGCTTCGTGGAGCCGGGGGAGTCCCTCGAGCAGGCGGTGGCCCGGGAGGTCGAGGAGGAGGTCGGCGTCCTGGTCGACTCGGTGGCCTACTTCGGCAACCAGCCCTGGCCCTTCCCCGCCAGCCTGATGATTGGGTTCTTCGCCCGGGCCTCGACCACCGACATCAACGTCGACGGTGCGGAGATCTCCGAGGCCCGGTGGCTGACCCGCGAGGAGGTGGCCTCGCTGAGCGCCGAGGGGACCCTGGTCCTCCCCGGTGGCGTCTCGATCTCCCACGCCCTGATCGAGACCTGGTACGGAGGCCCGCTCCCCGGCCGCTGGTGACCGGGGGAAGTTTCCCAGGGTATGCAGGAGAACTGCCTCTCCCCATGGGTAGCTCTCCGTGGGGAGAGGCAGTTCTCCGTGGGGAGTACCTCGTACGCCGCTGCGCGTCGACGTGCACTAGCGCCGACTCGGCGGGGTGGTGCGAGGGTCTCGGTCGGTCAGGGGGAGGGTGAGGGGGAGGGTGAGGGGGTGGCCGTGGGCGCCATCGTCACGTCGACGTTGCGGCACTCGGAGACCAGCGGCCGGGTCTCGGCGTCGATCGCCTGGAGCTCACGCAGCGCCTCGACGATCTGGTCGGTCTGGAAGTTGCGGACCGAGTCGACAGAGTCCTCGAGGAGCTGGGTGGCGCGCTGGAGGTTGTCGGCCGCCTCCTGGCACGCGGCGGGAATCCTCACCACGGTCTCCGGAGAAGGGCTGGCCGAGGGCGAGGCCGCCGGCCCGGAGCCGGCTCCGTCGGCCGCGGTGTCGTCGGAGCCGAGGCCGGCCCCGATCACCAGTCCACCGAGCAGGATCCCGACCACGAAGGTCACCGCCGGGATGAGGATGCCGATCCAGCCTCGTCCAGTCGTCTCGTTCGTCATCAGGGGGCTCCTCCACAGTCGCGGCATTGTCCGGGCGTGTGAGACAGGTCTATACCAGGTCTGGTAAGACTTCCATGTGCCCTCCACACTTCGGGCGGCGGACAGCCGCCGCATCCACACCTGGGACTCGCTCGTCCTCTTCTGGGTGGTCCTGTGGATCGTGCTGGGGGCCTGGACCGGCTACACGCTGTGGAAGACGGCCGACACCGGCGACACCATCACCGGGTCCGCGGACGCGTTGAGCACCGTAGGTGAGGCCCTCCAGGACCTGTCGGCTCTGCCCCTGATCCCCGAGCGACCCGGTGAGATCGGCGGCGAGGTCACCACCACGGCCACCGAGATCGCCCAGCGGGGCCAGGAGATCAAGGGTCAGCTCCGTCAGCTCGGGCTGCTGCTGGGCATTGCCATCGTCGGCATCCCG
Organism: Propionibacteriales bacterium; assembly: GCA_038199935.1. Classification (GTDB taxonomy): domain Bacteria; phylum Actinomycetota; class Actinomycetes; order Propionibacteriales; family Nocardioidaceae; genus Nocardioides_B. The sequence continues at coordinate 24,727 of JBBPYL010000147.1, forward strand.
GTGAGCCCCGTTCTCGGGCTCTACCTGCCGCTGAGGATGACGCGGCGGCGCGAGATCAAGGCGCTGCGCCGCGAGATCGGCGAGCGTCCCGACGACGCGGGGCTGGACCGCTACCTCGCGCACCACGCGCGAATGTCCCTGTCGTACGCGCAGGTCGAAGACGCGCTGGCCGAGAGCGACGACGGGGCGAGCGAGGCCGAGCTGAACCGGGCGCTGGCCGATGCCGAGTTACACCGTCTCGGTCTTCGGCGCCCGTCCCCGGTCTGAGCCATGACCGCGACCGACCCGCCGGTCCCCGGCGGCGCTGCTGGATGGTTCGCCCGGGTGGTCGTGCTGGCCCGGTGGTGGATCATCGCCTTCTGGGCCCTGGCCACCGTCGCGTCCCTGCTGTTCTTCCCGAGCCTCAATGACGCCGGAGGTGGCGGCGGCCTGAAGGGGGTGCTCTCGGCGGACTCCCCGGCCGTCCAGAACGAACGGCGCTCCTTCGAGCTCTTCGGCCTCCCGCTCATCGCGCGCACGGTCCTGGTGCAGCGCGACGCGAGCGGCCTCTCGCCGTACGCCCAGGCCCGCACGGTGATCCGCGCGGTGGCAGTCGACAAGGGCAAGTCCGGTGACGTCATCCCGATCCGGGGGGCCTTGCCGATCACCAACACGCTGGGCGCCTTCCCCGGGGCGAGCGAGGAGAGCACGACCGCCCTGACCTTCCTGCTCTTCGGCCCCGAGACGTCGCTGGGACGTCGGACTCGGGCGGCCCAGGACTACGCCGAACGCTTCTTCGTCGCCGAGGACCACGTCGTCGGCGTCACGGGCTCGGCCCCGGCCCGCAGCGTGCAGGGCCGGCTGATCAAGGACGCGCTGCCCACCGTCGAGCTCCTGACGCTGATGGCCATCGTGCTCATCGTCGGGCTCAGCTTCCGCTCCCTGGTCGCCCCGTTGATCACGGTGGTCACCGTCGGGGTCGGGTACGTCGCGACCTTCCGCGTCTCCGGGGTGCTGACCGAGCTCTTCGACCTGCCGAGCCCGGACGAGCTGAAACCCGTGGTGGTCGCCCTGCTGCTGGGGGTGGTCACCGACTACGTGGTCTTCTTCTGCGCGGCGCTGCGCGAGGAGCGGCGCCGGCTGGGCGACGTCTCCGCGCGGCACGCCGCGACCGTGGCCATCGCCCGGTCCGGCCCGATCGTCCTGGTCGCGGGCATCGCGGTCGCGGCCGGGACGGGCACGTTGATGGTGGCGGAGTCGCCGTTCTTCCGCGCGCTGGGCCCCGCCCTGGCCTTCACGGTGCTGATCGGCTTGTTGGTCGCGATCACGCTCATCCCGGCCCTGGTCGTGGTGGCCGGTGACCTGGTCTTCTGGCCGGCGCGACCCGGCCGATCCTCGGCGGCCTCGGCGGCCTCGGCGGCCTCGGCGGGCGACGGGGGCGCGAGGGGTGCGGCCGGCACGGGTTCTCGCTGGTCGCGCTTCGCCGTCGACCACGTCACCCGCAGCCGCAAGGTGGCGGGGATGGTGCTGATGGGTTCGGTCGCCCTGATGTTGCTCGCGGCCAGCCCGATTCTGAACCTCCAGCTCGGGGTCAGCTTCCTCAACGCGCTGCCCCGCGACACCCCGGTTCGGGCCGCGGCGATCGAGGCGCAGGACGGCTTCGCCGCTGGCATCCTCGCCCCGACCGTGGTCGTGGGCGCGGGTGACGGCATCGGAGCGCAG
>JBBPYL010000148.1:0-12202 GCA_038199935.1 Propionibacteriales bacterium
CATCGCCTGCCCCGAGAGCAGTGCCGACGACGCGTTCCGGGCCGCGCTCGCCGGACCGGGGGCGGATCACACGACGATGACCACCGCCATCTCTGGTCGTCCGGCCCGCTGTGTGGCCAACCGGTTCACCGCATGGGCTTCGGACCACGTCCTCGCACCCCCCGAGTTCCCGATCGCTTTCGACGCCCACAAGGCCCTGAACGCGGCCGCGAGGGCTGTCGGCGACCCCGGCTTCGGTGCGCACTGGGCCGGTCAGGGTGCGCCGCTGCACAGGCCCATGCCCGCGGCCAGGTTGGTTGATCTGCTCGAGGAGGAGCGCACCTCAGGCTTACGTTGAGATCGACCGCACGGGCCATGTTGGTGGTAGGTGCGGAGCCGTGAGAGGAGAGCTTCGTGAACGACAAGCAGGGGTCACCCGCGACGGAAGGCATCTCGGTCGAGCTGCTGGGAACAGTCGACGTGTCCGGCGAGATCCCCGGCATGGAAGGACGCCAGCTTCGGATTCGGAAGGTCACCGTCGAGCCCGGCGGTGTCTTTGGGCCGGTCCATGACCCCTCGGTCGACATCGTGATGCAGGAGTGAGCCCTGCGAGGCATTGAGGGCCTTGGAGGCCTTGCGCAGGTCTCGGTGCGGCCCGATCACCCCGCTTGGGCGCGCAGGAAGCGCCCGAAGTGCGGGACGGTGAAGGCCACCGTCCCCCGCTCTGAGGAGTAGACCAGCCCCTTCTTGATCAGCCCGTCCCGTGCCGGGGACAGGCTCTGCGGTTTGCGGTCCAGACTGAGCGCCACGTCGGAGGTGGCCACCGCCGCGTCGCCGTTGTCGGCGCCCAGGTCGGCCATCGTCCGCATGTAGTCGCGCTCGGCGGGCGTCGCGCGGTCGTAGCGCGCTCCGACGAAGCCCACTGCCAGCTCGCGCTCGGCCTCCGGCGCCGCCTCCTGCACGTCGCAGAGCCGAATCGGCGAGGCGACGGCGGCGTCCCAGGTGACCTTGCCGTAGGCCTGGACGAAGTACGGGTAGCCGTCGGTCAGCCGGTAGAGCTCGTCGAGGGCGAGGGGCTCGTAGAGCACCTCCTCGGTCCCGGCCGGGACCAGCAGGGCTCGGTCGGCCATCTCCCGCGGCAGCCGGTCGACCACGACGTGGCGGAAGAGACGCTCGGCGTAGGACTTGCTCGCGGCCAGCGCCACGGGCAGGTGCGGCAAGCCGGCACCGACCACGACCAGCGGCCCCCCCTGCTGGCTGATCTCGTGGCAGGCGCCGCACAGCGCCGCGAGCTCCTCGGTGGCGATGTCCTGCATCTCGTCGATGAAGACCGCAACCCCCACCCCCAGGTCTCGGGCCAGGTCGGCCACATCGGTGAACAGCTCGATCAGGTCCAGCTCCAGGTCGCCGGAGTCGGCGCGTCCCTTCGCGGCGGGGACGTCGGCCCCGATGGAGGTCGCCGGCTGCCAGCGCACCCCCTTCCGGTCGGCCACGGTCGTGCGTAGGGCGAAGGCCTTGAGCACGCCGGCCACCGCGTCGACTCGCTCGGGGTCGCGGTGCCGATGGGCCATCTCGCGGACGGCGGCGTGCAGGGCTTGGGCCAGTGGCAGCCGCAGCGAGTGCTCCGGACGCGCCTCGAGCTTGCCGGTGCCCCAGGCCCGCTTCACCGCGTGGGAGCGCAGCGCGTTGAGCAGCACCGTCTTGCCCACCCCGCGCAGCCCGGAGAGGACCATCGACCGCTCCGGGCGCCCCAGTGACACCCGCTCGAGCGTGACGTCGAACTGCGCCAGCTCCCGGTCCCGGCCGGCCAGCTCGGGGGGACGCTGGCCGGCGCCGGGTGCGTACGGGTTCGTGATCGGATCCATGATCTGACACTATCCGGCTCTCTATTCAATTCCGTAGACATCACTAGCGAGAACAATCGGCGCGTCGTACGGCGCCACCCGGGGATCATCAACACCACCCCACGAGACGAGAGTGCTCCTAGACTGGCCCCGTGCCCGAGCTGCCCGAGGTGGAGGGGCTCGCGCTGGACCTCGCGAGCCGGCTCTCCGACCGCGCCATCACCCGGATCGACATCGCCACCTTCAGCGCGTTGAAGACCTTCGACCCGCCGCTCTCGGCCCTGCACGGCACGCTGGTCGACTCGGTGACGCGGCACGGGAAGTACCTCGACATCAGCGCCTCGGGACTGCACCTGGTGATGCACCTGGCCCGTGCCGGCTGGGTCCGCTGGCGCGACGAGGTGCCCACCCTGCCCCCTAGGGCCAGCAACAAGTCGCCGCTCGCCGCCCGGGTGCACCTCGACGGCGGCGCCGGGCTCGACGTCACCGAGGCCGGGACCCGCAAGGGGCTCGCCCTCTACGTCGTCCGTGACCCCGCCGACGTCCCCGGCCTGGCCAGCCTCGGCCCCGACCCGTTGGCCGAGGACTTCACCATCGACGTGCTCGGCGCCATCCTCGCCGAGGCCGGACGCGCGCAGGTCAAGGGCGTGCTGCGGCACCAGGGCACCATCGCCGGGATCGGCAACGCCTACTCCGACGAGCTGCTGCACGCAGCCCGGATGTCCCCCTTCAAGCCCGCCTCCAGCATCACCGGCGACGCCCTGGACACGCTCTACGCCGCAATCCGCCGCGTGCTCGGCGAGGCCGTCGACCGCTCTCGGGGCCTGGCCGCGACCGAGCTCAAGGGCGAGAAGAAGAGCAACCTCGCCGTGCACGGCCGGACCGGCCTGGCCTGCCCGGTGTGCGCAGACACCGTGCGCGAGGTGTCGTTCGCGGACTCCTCCCTGCAGTACTGCCCCACCTGTCAGACCGGGGGCAAGCCGCTGGCCGACCGACGAATGTCACGGCTGCTGAAATAGTGGGGCGATGACCTCCCCACACTCCCCCCTGCCCACCGTCGACGTCGCCGGCCTTCCCGACCCCCTCCCCGAGGGCCTGTTCGTTCTGGACGTGCGCGAGGACGACGAGTGGGCGGCCGGACACATCGACGGAGCCACGCACATCCCACTGCGTGACCTCGGCGACCGGGTGAGCGAGGTCCCTGACGGCTCCGTGCTCGTGGTCTGCAAGGTCGGTGGGCGCTCGGCGTACGCCGTGCAGCACCTGGCCGGAGCGGGCCTCGACGTGACCAACCTGGCCGGCGGCATGCTCGAATGGCAGGCCGCGGGCCGCCCGATGGTCAGCGAGCAGCCGACTCCTCCGCGGGTGATCTGAACGCCACCGGCAGCGGCGCCTCCAACGCGCGGCCCAGCCGACGCAGGTAGGCCCGCCGGGGCATCGTGACCACCCCGAGCGAGCCCAGGTGCGGGGTCTGCCACTGGACGTCGAGCAGTCGAGCCCCGACGTGCTCGTCGCGGAGCAGGTCGACCAGCCCGACCAGGGCGACCTTGGAGGCGTCCCGCTCCCGGTGGAACATCGACTCGCCCGCGAACAGCCCTCCTACGGCGACTCCGTAGAGCCCGCCGACCAGCTCCCCGTCGAGCCAGGCCTCCACAGAGTGCGCCCAGCCGAGCCGGTGCAGCTCGACGTACGCCGCCTCGATGTCCCGGTCTATCCACGCTCCGGGGCGATCCGGGTCGGCACAGCCGCGGACCACGTCGGCGAAGGCCGTGTCCACCCGGACCTCGAGTCGCGCGCACGCCTGCCGCAGGGAGCGGGAGACCACGAGCCCGTCCAGCGGGAGCACCCCGCGCTCGACCGGGGACCACCAGAGCACCTCATCGGCGCCCGCCTCCTGCGCCGGCATCGGGAACAGCCCGGAGCGGTAGGCCGCCAGCAGGGTGCCAGGAGCCAGGTCGGCTCCCATCGCCACCAGGTCGTCGCTGTCGCTGGAGGCCAGGTCGGGGAACACCCACGGTGAGGAAGACGGGTCGATCGGCACGCGGCCCATTCTGCCCCGCGCCTCGTGAAGGGTTCGGCCGGGTTCTGGGTAGGACTACACCAGGATGGGGCCGCGCCGGTTCCCACCGACAGCGAGAGGAAGACCCGATGGGCCTCGGCTCCATGATCGGCAAGCAGGTGGCGCCGCGGGTGCACCAGCTCGCCCCCGAGATGACCTCCAACTTCGTGCACGAGGCGCTGCGCCGAGCCATCAATGGCGTCGGCCCGCTCCCCGCGGCCGCGTCCGCCGCGGACAAGCAGCTCGCGGAGCAGCACGGTGACGTCGAGAAGGGCGTGCACGAGGTGATCGAGAACCACGTCCGGTACGCCGGCGGTCAAGGGTTCTTGACTAACCTCGGAGGCTTGGTCACCGCAGCCGTCACCATCCCGGCCAACGTGACCGGTCTGGCCCTGATCCAGTGCCGGATGGTCGCCGGCATCGCGCACCTGCGCGGCTACGACCTCGACGACCCCCGGGTGCGCAACGCGATCCTGGCCTGCATCCTGGGTGAGGACAGCGTGGCCTCCCTGATCAAGCGCAAGAAGCTGCCGGCCCCGCCGATGGCGCTGGCCACCGCCCCCACCCACGACCCCGACCTGGACAAGGTCGTCGCCTCCGAGGTCGCCGCCGAGCTGATCACCAAGGTCGCGGGCAAGCGCATCGTGACCACGATCGGGCGACGGGTCCCGGTCGTCGGTGGCGTGGTGGGAGCCAGCGCCGACGCGTTCAGCACCTGGCAGGTCGGGCGCTACGCCGACCGGGAGCTGCTGCCCCGCAGCCGACGGTAGACCGCCAGCCCGGCGCCCAGGACGGCGTTGTCGTCGGCGCCGTGCACCACCGCGCGCTTGGTCCGGAACCACAGGCCGCGCACGTGGTCGAGGTCGCGCTGCGCGGCGTGCAGGTCCTCGCGGAGGGACCGCTCCGAGGCGGCCAGCCGAGCCGTCTCGACCAGCAGCGTCGCGATCGCCTCGGTGCCGGCGTCGGCCACCTCCGCCTCGGCCGGGGCGTCCGGGTCGCTGAAGCCCTCGGGAGACGGGTCGGGCATCAGCTCGGCCAGGTCGCCGACCACGTCGTACCCGCGGGTGGCCAGCGCCTCGATCCAGGTCGCGGACAGCGTCGCGGCCCACGCGTGCACGTCCTCGGGCAGGCCCAAGCGCGGCGAGCCGGTGCGCTGGGACAGGGTCCGGTGCACGAGCAGCTCGCGGACGAACTCGCGGTAGTCCTCGTTGGCCAGCACGCCCTTGTTGACCCGGGCGTTGACCCGGCGGATGAGCGCGGTCTCCGGCACGCCCAGCGACGGGTTGGTCCGTCCGGCGGCCGGCGCGTACGCCGAGGCGTCCAGGCCGAGCACGTCGGCGAAGCGCCGCCACAGCAGACCGCGCGGCGCGCCGGGACGCGGCACGGTGACCAGGTGGACCTGCTGCGGCGGCAGCGTGGCGCCCCACCGGTCCAGGACGTCGGGCACCTCCTGGACCCCCCAGAACCAGGAGGCGAGCTTGCCGCGCCGCGAGGGGTCGGTGACGGTCTCGAGGTAGTCGCGGTAGCCCACGACCCGGCGGTGCTTGACGTTCTCCTGCCACTCCGCGGGGATCTGCCGGGCCAGGTCGCGCGCCGAGAGGACGACGTGCACCTCGGCGCCCTCCCCGAACGACGCCAAGGCCCGTCGGACCTGAGGGCGGGAGGCCCGGGCCAGGATCTCGTGGGAGAGGATCACCGTCCCGGGCCAGGCGCGGACCTCGGCGGCCAGCCGGTCCCAGGCCCCGACCGCCTCCTTCTCCAGGCCGCCCCAGGTCAGCTCCATCAGGTCCAGTGCGGCCAGGAAGTGTGCGTCGAAGCGGTCCCCGGGGTAGAGGATGCCCTGCGCGGCCAACGCGTCGCGATGGGTGAAGAGCACGTCCTGGACGTAGGAGGTGCCGGTCTTCGGGGCACCCACGTGGACGAGGACGGTGCGACTGCTCACGCTCGCTTCACCCACCCTCGTTCGCCGGCTGTGCCCCGACCACGGTGACCAGGGCGGTCACCATCGCGTCGACGACGTCGCCACCGCGGGCCCGGTCCCGGCCCGTCAGGAGCTGGGACAGCGACCCCGGATCGCCGTGCACAGGGTAGCCGCCGGCGCGGAGGGCCTCGAGCGTGGTCGCGGCGCGCTCCAGGACCCAGCCCCGGTCACCGGGTAGCGCCGGTGCACTCGCGCCCTCTCCCGCCCCCCGGGGCGGCAGGGCCGCGCGGACCTGGGCGCGGAGAAGGTCTCGCTGCTCGGCGGGCACCCGGATCGTCAGCACCTGGTTGACCCGGGCGAGCGCCTGCACTCCGGCCGGGGTCAGTGCGCCGGACGGGCGTGCGGCCGAGGCTCTCGCCCCGGGGACGGCCCGCTGGGCTCGCGAGCTGGCGCGCCGCAGTCTGAGGATCTCCGCCACCCCCGCGGTGTCCGGCGAAAAGAGGACGTGGACGCGTCCCGGGCCGACCAGGTCCGCCCAGGTCGCGGCCAGCGCGGCCAGGTCGGCCGACGGGGGAAGGTCGTCGCGACGTGACCAGCGGGCGGCGAAGTCGCGCCAGCTGACCGGGGCACCGGCCTGCACCCGGGCGGCCCAGACCTCGCCGAGACCACGCTCCAGCGGCGGCGCCAGCAGGACCACCCGGCGCGGTCGGGCTCCACCGTGATGTCCGGCCGCGGCCAGCTCGGCGCGGGCCCGATCGACGGTGGCCGGAGCTCCCGCCAGCTGGAACCTCCGTCCCCAGGGTCGGCGTCCGGTTGGGGGACGCCTCGGAGCCCGGCCGCCCTGGGCCCCCGGCGTGCCGCGGTCGTCCGGGCCACCGGGGGTGGTCCGCGCCGCCGACGAAGGGAGTGCGGCCTGGCGCAGCAGGATCTCGACCAGCAGGCCGGCGCCGCCCCGGGCCAGCTCGCCGGCCGGGACCGCGGACGGATCCACCGGCGGCGCCCCGATCGCTGGTCCGGCCCCAGTCGCTGGTCTGGCCCCGGTCGCTTCGTCCGATCCCGTCTCGCCCGACTGCCCCGGTCCGGTGTCGAGGGGGTGGTCGGCCAGGCCCCGGCCCGGAGCGCCCCGGCTCAGCGCCAGATCGACCAGCGCGCGGCGCGCCGTGTCCGAGAACGTGCCCTGCCGGCGACACTCCTCGTTCAGCCGACGCACCAACTCGAGCTGGGCCGCGCCGGGCAGCGGGTCGCCGGCCGGGTCGGCGATCGTGGCGTGCACCGCGCCAGGCCCACCGGCTCCCTGCGCGGACAGCCCGTCCTGGCGCGCCTCGCGCCAGGTCGACGTACCGCCGGCACGCAGGTGCGCGACCCAGGCGCGCGCGATGCCCTCACCCTCGCCCTCGCGAGCGCGGTCCGAGGCGCTCACTGGCCCCGGAGGCGGCGGGCGGCGCGGCCGAGCCGGGCCGACATCTGGTCGTCGGGGTCGGGTCGGCCGGCCGCTTCGATGGTCATCGCCACCAGGGCGTCCAGCGCGGCGTCCAGCGTCTTGGTGTTGCGCGGCTTGTCCGGGTTGCGCCACCGGGCGCCCTCGGCGGGACGGACCGGGCGCAGTTCCTCCAGGTCCCCGACCACGTCGATTCCGGCCCCGCTAGACCAGTCGATCCACTCCTCGGCGACCTCATCGGCCCAGTCCAACGCGAAGGGCGGCAGGGTGGCCTTGCGCATCCGGGGTCGGGCGGCCAGCGTCTCGTGGACGAGGATCTGGCGGACCAGTCGGCGGTAGTCCGGCCCGGCGATCACGCCCTTCTTCAGCCGCCGGTTGAGCTTGCGGATCAGTGCGGTCTCGGCGATGCCGATCGAGACGTTCTCCCGCCCGGCGTCCACCGGGGCCCAGGCCGGGTCGATCCCGAACGCCGTGCAATAGCGCTCCCAGAGCAGGTCCCGCGGCGCTCCCGGCTGCGGAACCGTGACCAGGTGGACCCGCTCGGGAGGCAGGCCGGCACCCCAGCGGGCGAGCACGTCGGGCAGGCCCTGGGCCTTCCAGAACCACATGCTCGGCTTGGTCCGTTCGGCCGCCTGGACCTGGGTCAGGAACTTGGCGAACGAGCGACGACGGCGGTGCTTGATGCCCTCCTGCCACTCGGCCGGGATCTGCCGGGCCACGTCGCGCGCGGAGTAGACGACGTGCACCTCGACGTCGGAGAGGGCAGCCATCGCCTTCTTGATCTGGCGCGGACGGGTGCCGGCCAGGATCTCGTGGGAGATGATCACGGTGCCGTCGTGTCGGCGTACCCGGTCCATCAGCTTGTCCCACTCGCCGCGCACGCCCTCCCGCTGGCCGCCCCACGAGGCGTCGAGCAGGTCGAGCGCCGGGCGGAAGTGACTGGCCTGCAACCCGAGCGGATAGTGCACGCCGTGCTGGGCCAGCTCGGCGCGATTCGCCGAGAGCCGGTCCTGGAGGTACGTCGTCCCCGTCTTGGGGGCCCCGACGTGGAGGAAGACGCGGCGGGCCATGACAGGTGATTGTGCCCTACCCGGCCGGGCTAGCGGCCCAGCGCGGCCACGACACGGGAGGGACTGGGGCGGCCGAGCAGACCGGCCATCCACCCACTGGTCTCGGCCAGGCTCTCCAGGTCCACGCCGTGCTCGATGCCCAGACCCTCCAGCATCCAGACCAGGTCCTCGGTGGCCAGGTTCCCCGTCGCGCTGCCCGCGTAGGGGCAGCCGCCCAGCCCGCCCGCGGAGGCGTCGAGCGTGGTCACCCCGTGCCGGATCGCCGCGTGCGCGTTGGCCAGCGCCTGGCCGTAGGTGTCGTGGGCGTGCAGGGCCAGCAGCTCGTCGCCCACCCCGACCTCGTTGAAGGCGTCGAGTAGCGCCGTGACGTGAGCCGGGGTGCCGACCCCGATGGTGTCGCCCAGAGACAGCGAGGTCGCTCCGAGGTCGAGCAGCCGTCGGCCAGCCAGCACCACCCGCGCCAGCGGCACCTCGCCCTCCCACGGATCGCCGAAGCACATCGAGAGGTAGCCCCGGACCTGCATCCCCGCGTCGTGGGCGCGCCGCATCATCGGGGCGAACATCGCGAACTGGCCCTCGACGTCGCGGTTGAGGTTGCGCCGGGCGAAGGTGTCTGTTGCGCTGGCGAAGACGGCAATGTGCCGCAGCCCGAGATCGAGCGCCCGGTCCAGACCCCGCTCGTTCGGCACCAGGACGGGCAGGTCGAGGGCCCGCTCGCCCAGCTCCTCGCGCAGCGCGGCCATCAGTTCGGCGGCATCGGCGAGCTGCGGCACCCAGTCCGGGTGCACGAAGCTGGTCGCCTCGACCACCGGCAGCCCCGCCCCCAGCAGCCGGCGGACGAACTCGGTCTTGGCCGCCACGGGCACGGTGGCCGCCTCGTTCTGCAGCCCGTCGCGCGGCCCCACCTCGTAGATCGTCACCGCACGGGGCAGCGCCGGGTCGGGGTGCACGCTCGGCGACCTCATGCCGGGTCCACCACGACGAGGACCGCACCGAGCGCGACCTGCTCGCCGACGACGGCGGCCACCGAGGCGACCGTCCCGGCCATCGGGGCCCTCAGGGCCAGCTCCATCTTCATCGCCTCCACCACGACGAGCACGTCTCCTTCGTCCACGGCCGCACCGGCCACCGCCGACACGGCCAGGACCGTCCCGGGCATCGGGGAGGTCAGCGTGCCGTCGGTGACCTGGGCCGCGGCTCCCGGCGCGAACGGATCCGGTCTCGCGAGGGTGAACGTGTGGCCACGTAGGGCGACCCGCACCTCATGGGCGCCGAGACCGACCGTGCCCTGGTGGACCTGGCCGTCAACCTCGAGTGTCACCGTGCCGTCGCTCTCGGTCTGGCCCGCGGTCTGGCCGAGGCGACTTGTCTGACCGAGGGAACGGACGGTCCAGGTGTGGTCGTCTCCCTGGGGCGTACGCCGGGTCATCTGGTCGGGGTACACCCACCAGAGCACGACCCGCGACGTCGTGTCCGCGCCGGCCGGGTCTCCCGCGTTGTCGCCTGCGTCTCCGGCCGGGTCTCCCGCGTCGCCGGCTGGGTTGCCGGTCGTCAGGTCGGCGAGGAGCTCGACCAGCACCGGGGCGGACGGCCCGGAGACCCTCCAGCCGTCGTGCGTGCCGAAGGCGCTGGCCGTCGAGCCCCGCACGCCCTGGTGGGCCAGCGCCCAGGCTCCGAGCAGCTCGGCCAGCGCCCCACCGCTCGGGGCGAGGGTGCCGGGGTGCGCGTCGAGCCAGCCGGTGTCGACCTCGTGGTCGGCGAAGGCGGGGGAGTCGGCCAGCTCGCGCAGGAAGCCGAGGTTCGTGGTCAGCCCGAGGATCGCGGTGTCGTCGAGCGCCGCGACCAGCGCGTGCCGGGCCGCCTCCCGGGTCGCGGCGTGCACGATGACCTTGCCCAGCATCGGGTCGTACGCGGAGGTCACGGCCTGACCGGACTCCAGGGCCGCGTCGACCCGGGCCCGGTCTGTCCAGCGCACCCGGTCCGCCACTCCGGCCTGGGGTAGGAAGCCCGCGAAGGCGTCCTCGGCGTAGACCCTGGCCTCCATCGCGTGCCCGGTGCAGGTGACCTGCTCCTGGACGAACGGCAGCGGCTCCCCCGCCGCGACCCGCAGCTGGAGCGCGACCAGGTCGAGCGACTCGCCCTCGACGCGGACCACGGCCTCGGTGACGGGGTGCTCGACCTGGAGGCGGGTGTTCATCTCCAGGAAGTACGCCTCCTCCTGCCCGGTCGGACCGGCGACCAGGAATTCCACGGTGCCGGCGCCGACGTAGCCGACCTCACGGGCCAGCGCGACCGACGAGTCGAGCAGCAGCATTCGGACGGCGGCGGAGATCGTCGGGGCCGGCGCCTCCTCGATCACCTTCTGGTGCCGCCGCTGCGCGGAGCAGTCCCGCTCGAAGAGGTGCACCACCCCGCCGTGGGCGTCGGCCAGGACCTGGACCTCGACGTGACGGCCGTGCTCGACGTACCGCTCCAGCAGCAGGGTGTCGTCCCCGAAGGCACTGCGCGCCTCGCGGGCGGCCGCAGCCAGGGCCTCCTCGAGGTCGGCGGGGTGCCGGACGATGCGCATCCCCTTGCCGCCACCTCCCGAGGCGGCCTTCACCATCACCGGAAACCCCGATTCGTCCGTCATCGCCACGTCGAGAGATGACTCGGTTTCGCGGACGAATCGGGGGATGACCGGGACGCCGGCGGCCACGGCGACCTCGCGGGCGACGTCCTTGCGGCCCATCTGCTCGATCACGTCGGCGGGAGGTCCGACCCAGACCAGGCCGGCCTCGACCACGGCGCGAGCGAACTCGGCTCGCTCGGAGAGGAACCCGTAGCCGGGGTGGACGGCGTCGGCGCCACTGACCCGCGCGGCCGCGAGCAGCGCCTCGATGTCGAGGTACGACGCGGCCGGGGAGGCCGCGCCGAGCCGTACCGCCGTGTCCGCGGCCCGGACGTGCGGCGCGGTGAGGTCGGCGTCGGAGTAGACGGCCACGGTCCGCAGGCCCAGCTCGCGGGCCGAGCGAATGATGCGTAGGGCGATCTCGCCGCGGTTGGCCACCAGCAGCGCGGTCAACGGGCCCTGAGTCGGGCCCTGAGTCTGGCCAGCGCTCTGGCCTGGGGACTGGCCTGGGGTCGTGGTCACGGTCGCGCTCACATCCGGAAGACGCCGTAGGAGGGCGTGGGGACCGGCGCGTGCGCGGCGGCCTCCAGGCCCATGCCGAGCACCCGGCGGGTGTCCACCGGGTCGATGACGCCGTCGTCCCAGAGCCGGGCTGTCGAGTAGTACGGGGACCCCTGCTCGTCGTACTGCGCCCGGATCGGTGCCCGGAAGTCCTCCTCCTGCTCCGCGGACCACTCCTCGCCGCGCGCCTCGAGGCCTTCCCGGCGCACCGTGGCCAGCACCGCTGCCGCCTGCTCGCCACCCATCACCGAGATCCGGGCGTTGGGCCACATCCACAGGAAGCGCGGGTCGTAGGCGCGACCGCACATGCCGTAGTTGCCGGCGCCGAAGGAGCCGCCGATGACGACGGTGAACTTCGGGACGACCGAGCAGGCGACCGCCGTGACCAGCTTGGCCCCGTCCCGGGCGATCCCGCCGTTCTCGTACTCCCGGCCGACCATGAAGCCGGACACGTTCTGCAGGAAGACCAGCGGGATGCCGCGCTGGTTGCAGAGCTCGATGAAGTGCGCCCCCTTCAGCGAGGACTCGGAGAACAGGATGCCGTTGTTGGCCACGATGCCGACCCGGTGTCCCCAGATCCGGGCGAAGCCACAGACCAGGGTCTCCCCGTAGAGCTGCTTGAACTCGTGGAACCGGCTGCCGTCGACGACTCGGGCGATGATCTCGCGGACGTCGTAGGGCGTGCGGGGGTCGGCGGGAATGACGGCGGGGATCTCCGC
>JBBPYL010000149.1:0-18978 GCA_038199935.1 Propionibacteriales bacterium
ATCATCGTCGCGAGCAGCTCGTAACCCTGGCGCTGGTGGAAGGACTCCTCCTTGCACACGCGGATCATCGCCCGGCCGTACGGCCCGTACGAGGTCCGGCACAGCGGCACCTGGTTGCAGATGGCGGCCCCGTCGACGAGCCAGCCGATCGTGCCGACGTCGGCGTAGGTCAGGGCCGGGTAGTTGAAGATCGAGGAGTACTTCTGGGCCCCAGAGATCAGCTGCTCGGTCAGCTGGTCCCGGGAGACGCCCAGGGTCTCGCAGGCGGAGTACAGGTACAGCCCGTGCCCGGCTTCGTCCTGCACCTTGGCCAGCAGGATGGCCTTGCGGCGCAGCGAGGGCGCCCGGCCGATCCAGCCGCCCTCGGGCTGCATACCGATGATCTCGGAGTGGGCGTGCTGGGCGACCTGTCGTACGACCGTGCGGCGGTAGGCCTCGGGCATCCAGTCCCGGGGCTCGATCCGGTCGTGCGCGGCGATCGTCGACTCGAAGGAGCCCAGGCGGGCAGCCTCGTCGTCCTCCGCTGACACCGTCTTCACCATGGCCGCCTCCTTGGACCGACCCTAGCCGACGGTCCTGCTCAGGCCGCCTCGAGCGAGGCCGGCTCCTCGGTCTTGTCGACGTGGGTGAGCGAGAGGTACGTGACCACGGCCAGGATGGTGCCCAGGAAGACCACGCTCGTGCCCATGGTGCCCAGGCCGAGGCGACCCTCGGAGCGGTCGGAGGCCAGGAAGTCGCCGATGTTGGCGCCCAGCGGGCGGGTGAGGATGTAGGCCAGCCAGAAGGCCAGCACGGGCCCCAGGACCCCGACCCGCCAGCCGATCGCCCCCAGCGCGATCAGGGCGGCCGGCAGCAGGACGGAGGTCCCGGCGCTCCAGCCGGTGAGCTCGAGGGTCCAGTCTCCGACCGCGGTGCCGAGCGCGAAGGTGACCAGGACGACCAGCCAGTACCAGGCCTCACGCGGCCGAGTGACGATGGAGTGGATCGAGAGCGTCCCCTCTCGGGCGTACCAGGCGGCGAAGACCCCGGCGAGCAGGACGCCGAAGACCGCCGAGCTGAGCCACAGCGGGACGCCGTGCGCGTCGGTGAGGTTGTCGGTCAGCAGCGTGCCCACCACGCTGATCAGCACCACCGCCAGCCAGTAGACCGCGGGAAGGTAGCGGTCGAGCCGGAACTGGGCCACCACCACCACGACCAGGACGGCCTAGAAGAGCACGGTGGTGTTCGTCAGCCCGAACCCCACCGTCTCGTTGATGTAGTCGGCGAAGCTCTCGCCCACCGTGGTGCAGAGGATCTTGATGACCCAGAAGTAGATCGTGACCTCGGGCACGTTGTTCAGCATGCGCCGGGCGGTGCCCGCGTGGGTTGTCGTCGTCATGGGCAGAGCATGCGGTGGGGATCCTGCACACCACCTGACTCGGTCTCAGCGCTGCTCCGGCCTGCTCACGTGGTGGGGCCGGCTCAGGCGGCCACGGTGGCGTGCATCTCCCAGACCAGGACCTCGGCCGGCTCGGTGGCGGTCACCCGCTGTCCACCGGTGGCGGTCAGCCGAACGGCGTCCCCGGCACCCAGGGCACCGGCACCCTCGAGCGCCACGGCACCCCGGGGCACGAACAGGTGCAGGAACGGCGCGTCGGGCAGCTCGACGCTCTGGCCGGGGCGCAGCCGGGTCGCGTAGAGCGCGGCGTACCGGTTCTTGATCCGGATGGCTGAGGCGCCGTCGTGCTTGACCATGCCCGAGGCGACCGGGACGAGGCCGCCCGAGAGCAGCTCGTGGTCTATCTCGAGCTGCTCGTAGCCGGGGGTGATCCCCGACTCGTCGGGCACGACCCACATCTGCACGAAGTGCACCGGCTCGCGGTGCGTCTCGCCGCCGAGGCGCCAGGAGTCGTTCTTCTCCGAGTGCAGGATGCCCCGTCCGGCGCTCATCCGCTGCGCCAGCCCGGGGTAGATCAGTCCGTTGTGGCCGGTGGAGTCCTGGTGGACCAGGGAGCCGTCCAGCACCCAGGTGACGATCTCCATGTCCTGGTGCGGGTGGGTCTCGAAGCCGGTCCCGGCGTCGACGACGTCGTCGTTGTTGACCAGCAGCACGCCGTGATGGGTGTTCGCGGGGTCGTAGTGCGGCCCGAAGGAGAACGAGTGGTGAGAGTCCAGCCAGTCGTAGCTGCTGGCGAAACGGTCGCTCGCGCGGCGGACGTCCACGGTGGGAGTGGAAGGAGTGGTGCTCATCGGCAGATCCTCTCGCCGTGCTGCGGTTCGGTGGGGGTGCGGTCGCGGTCCGGTCGGTGGGTCCTCCTCGCGGCCACGTCCTTCCAACCTAGTTGATCATTCGACTATTTCGGGACGGCCGCTGACCTCCGTGCGGAACCGTTCGGCCGGGGCGGACAGGGGGCGATCCGTACGCCAGGTCAGCCCCACGGTGCGGCGGGCGGCCGGCGTCGTCAGGGGGATGCCGACCGTGCCGGACTGACCCGCGAACTGCTCGGGGAGGATGGCGACCCCCAGACCCGCGGCCACCAGCCCCTCGATGGTGGCCAGGTCCTGACTCTCGAAGGAGACCACCGGCATGACCTCGGCCTCCCGGAGCAGTTCGTCCACCAAGGCACGGAAGCCGAAGCCCACCGGGGTGGTCACCAGCTCCTCACCGGCCAGGTCGGCGACTCGAACCCGGCGCCGCTCGCCCCAGCGGTGGTCCCGGGGGACCGCCAGCACCAGCCGCTCCTCGTGCAGCGGCCACCAGCCGTAGGCGCCATGCGGCCGGGGCGAGGTGATGGCCACGTCGACGGCGCCAGCGTCGAGGTCGGCGAGGATCTCGTGGGCCGGCTCCTGGCTGAGCAGGACGCTGACCCGGGGCGCCTCCTGGTGGAAGGCCCGCAGGACCCGGGGCACCAGGGAGGTCGCCAGCGAGTCGAGGAAGGCCAGTCGGACGACCCCGGCCTCCGGGTCCAGCACCTGCCGCAGGTCCGCGCCGAGGCGGTCGTACCGCGTGGTCACCTCCCGCGCCGCGGACAGCACCATCTCCCCCGTCGGCGTGGGCAGCACTCCCTGAGTGGTCCGGGCGAAGATCCGGACGCCCAGCTCGACCTCGACCCGGGCCACAGCCCGCGACAGCGTGGGTTGCGTCGTGCCGAGGGAGGCTGCGGCGTCGGTGACCTGACCGTGGTCGGCGACCGCGATCACCCAGGACAGGTCGCGCAGCAGCATGAACACCATCATACGCTGGCGGAATGCCCTGGGGCATTCACAAGCATTGGAGGTATAGGAGACCGAGGCGCATGCTGATCCGATGAGCACACTCCCGAGGCGGCGGTGAGGCGGCGGGAGCCGAGGGTCGAGGGAGTCCCGGGCAGCCCCGGTTCCAGAGCAGTCCACGAGGGGCACCGACCGGGTACCGAGGGCTATCGCCGGGTCGTCGTCGCGCTCTTCGCTGCCGGGCTGGCCACCTTCGCCCTGATCTACAGCACCCAGGCCGTGCTTCCCGAGCTCGCCCGCGAGTTCTCCGTGTCGACGGCGAGCAGCACGTTCACGGTCTCCCTCACCACCGCCGCCCTCGGGCTCACCCTGCTCGTCGCGGGCCCGCTCTCGGACCTAGTCGGTCGGACCCGGCTCATCCACCTGTCCCTGACCACTTCGGCCGTGATCGCCGCCGCCTGCGCCGTGGCCCCCACCTGGACGACGCTCCTGGCCCTGCGGCTGCTCCTCGGCGTGGCCCTGGCCGGACTCCCGGCCGTGGCCACGGCGTATCTGCGCGAGGAGCTGCACGCCTCCACCCACGCCCGCGCCGCCGGAATGTACGTGGGCAGCACGGCCCTGGGCGGGATGACGGGTCGGCTGCTCAGCGGAGGCCTGGCCGAGGCGCTCGGATGGCGCTGGGCCCTGGCCGGAACTGCAGCACTGGCGTTGGCCTGCGCCGCCGTCGTCGCCCTGCTCCTGCCCGCCTCCCGCGGGTTCGAGCCCGCGCAGCCCGGGCTGCGGCCGCTGCTCCGGATGACCCGTCGGGCGCTCTGCGACCCGGCGCTGCTCAGCCTGTACGCCGCCGGCGGGTGCTCGGCGGGAGCCCTGGTCGCCGTGTTCAACACGCTGAGCTTCCGGCTGACCGGCTCGCCGTTCAACCTGGGGCTGGGCACGGTCAGTCTCGTCTTCGTCGTCTACCTGCTCGGAACGGCCAGCTCGACCGTCTTCGGCCGAGCTGCCGACCGGTACGGACGGCGAGCGGTCCTGCCGCTGGGGGCCCTGATCGCCGTCGCCGGCGCCCTGTTGACCCTGCCCGACTCGCTGCCGCTGGTCGTGACCGGCGTGGCCGTGATGACCGCCGGATTCTTCGGGGTGCACGGGGTGGCCAGCGGATGGGTGCCGGCGCGCGCACACGCGGGCGGAGTCAGCACTGGGCAGGCGGCGTCGCTCTACCTGTTCGCCTACTACCTCGGCTCCTCGGTCTTCGGCAGCCTGGCCGGGCACGCCTGGACGGTGGCCGCCTGGCCCGGTGTGGTCGTGCTCGCCGTCGCGCTCTTCGCGGTCACCGGCGTGCTGGCGCTGGTGCTGCGTGGGACGGCCTCCCTGCTCCCCGGCCCCTCTCCGGCGGCGCGCCAGACGCCCTGAGAGTTCTCATAGGCGTTCGGCAGCATCGTCGTCGACGTCTCCCCCGTGCCGGACCGGAGCTCGAGCCGGTGCTCATCGCCCTGCCCGTCCGCGGGGGCCAGGAGCCGCACCCGGTCGTCGCCGTCGAGGTCGGTGGTGAGCTTGTCCAGGACCACCATCGTCGCCACCTCCGTGGTGACGACGCTCTCCTGGGTGCTCTCGACGACGTCGCCGTCGGCGCAGTAGGGGGCCGACACGGTGACGGTGTGCTCACCGGCCGTGGCCACGGTGGCGACCAGCGGTCTGGCGGCGTGGAACGTCCGCGGGTACGACTCCACCGCCCCTCCGGGCTCGCACGACAGGGCGCCTGGACCCGCCCGGTCCACGACCTCCCCGTCGACCCGGACCTCGGTCGAGATCGGTCCGGCGCCGGACGCCGCCCCCGTGTCGGTGTCGACGTACGCCGTCGATTCCCCACCACGGTGAAGCTGATCTTCACCGTGGTGGGTCCCTCCGGCTTGGCTGCGATGGTGATCTCCTGGCGGGACGTGACCTCGGGGACCTCGACCGGAGTCGGCGGCGGAGTCTCGCCGGGCAGCCTCTGCCACAGTCCCACCCCCACCGACGGCGAGGACGAGAGCGGCGGTGACCGCGCCGACGCTCTTGCGACGTCGAGCCACGCGCACCCGGCGGTGGATGTCCGGCAGCCGGTCCCGCCCGGTGCCGGCGTCGGCCAGCCGGGCCACCTGGTCCAGGGAGTCGAAGATCGAGTCGTGGTTTCTGGTGCTCATGACGTCTCTCCCTCGGGACGGCCCAGCGCGGTGCGCAGGTGGCCGAGCCCCTTGCTCGCGTTGCTCGTCACGGTCCCGAGAGAACAGCCCATCGCGGTTGCGGGACCGACGCCACGACGAGGTGATCATCACCCGGCGCAGGTAGGCGTCGGGCACGTCGTAGTTCCGTACCTTGTTCCAGTGGGGGTAGGTCTTGGCGTAGGCCGCCTGGAGCAGGTCCTCGGCCTGGTGGAGATCCCCTGTGAGCAGGAACGCGAGCCGTTTGTGCCGGGCTTCGCTGGCGCGGACGTATGCCTCGAAGCCGTCGACGTCGGCCCGGGGGCAAGCGCCCACGTCCCTCGGTGGACCGTGAGTAGGTCGTGCTCGCAGCCGATCTCGTAGCGGCTTTTCATCTCACGCTCGTTGAAGACCGAGTACGTGGCGAAGAGCTCGACCACCTCGGGCAACGTCAGCTCGGGCAACGCATCCACCGTCGTCCGCAGATTCTTGCGTTGCTCGGCCTCGACCGGCCACTGGTCGGGGTAGCCGTTGCCGTTGAGGATCACCCTCACGTGGTCGTCTCGGTAGCGTGTCGCCAGACGACGTCCTCCGAGCGCGGACGCGGCCGGGACAGTGCTTCACTGTCCCCCATGAGCGTCGTGAGCGTGGCCGTCGTCCTCACGCCCACGTCGAGCCGACTGTGATCGCCGCGCGGTACTCCCTGGAGCGGGAGATCGGACGGGGCGGCATGGGGGTGGTCTGGCTGGGTCGCGACGAGGTCCTCGGCCGGCCGGTCGCGCTGAAGAGACTCGCGCTGGTCCCGAGCATGAGCAGTGTCGACATCACGCGGGCCGAGCGGGAGGCCCGGCTGGCGGCCCGGCTCAGTCACCCGCACGTGGTCGCGGTCTACGACCTTGTGGTCGACGACGACGCCTGGTGGCTGGTGATGGAGTTCGTGGACGGGATCAACCTCACCGAGCTCGTGCAGAGGCACGGTGCCCAGTCGAGCGCGGAGACCGCCCGCATCCTGGCGCAGGCCGCCGACGCCCTGGCTGCGGCACACGCGGCCAGCATCGTGCACCGGGACGTGAAGCCGTCGAACATCCTGCTCGGTCCCGGACCGCGGGTGAGGCTGACCGACTTCGGGATCGCGCGTACCGAGACGGACGCCGGCCTGACCCAGACCGGCCTGGTGATCGGCTCTCCGGCGTACCTGGCGCCGGAGGTGGCCGCTGGGGGTCGTGCCGGTGCGGCCAGCGACGTGTGGTCGCTGGGTGCCACCGCCTTCTACCTCCTCTCCGGTCGGCCCCCGTACGACGTCGGGGACCAGCTCGTCGGCGGTCTCTACCGGATCGTGCACGACGACCCGCCCACCCTGGCCGAGCCCGGTGCCCTGGGTCCGCTGCTCGAGGCGACCCTGGTCAAGGATCCGGCGCACCGCTGGCCGATGGAGCGGGTCCGTGACTTCCTGGCTGACCCGCCGTCAGGGGCGACCGGTGCCCGGACGCAGACTCTGCCCGCGGCACCCGAGCCGGCGCCCGCACCGGCACCGGCGACCACGCAGTCAGTGGCACCGACGCAGTCACAGGCCCCGCCCTCCGCGTCGACGGCACCCGAGTCCCCGACGTCGACGTCGTCCCGCTCGGGTGGTCGTCGGTTCATGGTCCCGGGCGTGGTGGTGCTCGGCGTCGTCCTGGTGGCGCTGCTGTCCTGGGTCCTCGTGGGCGCCCTCGGGGGACCCTCGGACACGCCCCAGGGCCCGGCCGCGGACCGAAGCCCTGGCCCGAGCACGTCCCCGTCGAGCTCGTCGAGCTCCGCGTCCCCGTCAACCACGACGCGCCCGAGGCCCGCGCGTCCCACCGCACGGGGGATGCGCTCCTTCGTGCGGGACTACGTCGCCGCGCTGTCCTTGGACCCCGACACGGCCTGGACGATGCTCACCAAGAAGTTCCAACGGGAGAGCGGCGGCTTGAACACCTACCGGGACTTCTGGAGCGGGGTCGGCGACGGCGAGATCCTGTCCCTCTCCGCGGATCCCGGGAACCTCGTGGCCCGCTACCGCGTCCGCTTCGAGAACTTCGGGACCGGAGAGCGTCCCACCGTGCTCCAGCTCGTGTTCCGCGACGGGGTCTACCTCATCAACGGCGAGCTGACCGAGGGCGTCACCTCCACCTCGTAGCGGTCTAGGCAGGCGCGGAAACCGCGTTGACGCCGGTCCGGCCTAGGTCTAGGCAGGGCCTAGAGAGAATTCGGTGCCCGGGACGCCCGGGCCGATCAGAGGGGACTGGTGTGAGCGCAACAGACAGAGGCCCGGTGTGGCGGGCCACGATCGCCGTCGTCGCGATAGCCAGCGTGTCGCTGGCCGTCGTGCCGACCGCGTCGGGCAGTGAGGTGAGGAAGCGCCCGGTCACCGTCGTGGCCGGTGGCTTCGACGGGCCATTCGGCATCGCCGCGGGCCCCAAGGGCATCGCCGTGGCCGACTCGGTGGCGGGCACGGTGAGCCTGGTGACCCGGCACGGAGCCCGAAAGGTGGTCATCCGCGGTGTTCCCGGCGTGGCCGGTGTGGCCCAGGGCCCCAAGCGCGTGTTCGCGGTCATCGGCGGACCTGACGAGACCGGCGAGGACCCGCCCGGTGACTACAAGCCGACGTCTCTGCTGGCCACGAGACCGCACAGCCGCAAGGTCACGGTGCTGGCCAACCTGCTGCGGTACGAACTGAAGCAGAACCCGGACGGTCAGGTGCAGTTCGTCGACGGCCAGCCGGTCGACGCGCTCTCCAACCCGTTCAGCATGACGATGAGCCGACGCGGCCTGCTCGTCGCCGACGGCGGGGCGAATGACGTGCTGCGGGTCAACCGGGTCACCGGCAAGGTCTCCACCTTCTTCGTGCCTCCCACGGTGACTGACGTGCCCGCGTGCCTGGAGGACGGCGCCCAGGCCAACCCGGGGACCGTCGGCTGCGACCCGGTGCCCACCGGGGTCACCGTGCGCGGCAGAAGCGTCTACATCAGCACGCTGGGGGCCGAGGTGCCCGGCGCGGGACGCGTCTACAAGGTGGGCCTGCGCAGCGGCAAGGTCCAGCGGGTGTGGAAGCGGCTGACCGCCCCCACCGGCGTGAGCGTGGGACGCCATCACACGGTGTACGTCTCCGAGGTGCTCTTCGGCGCTCCGCAGGGCCCCCCCGGCCCGGACTTCGACCCGTCCCAGATCGGTCGTCTGACCCGGATTGCCGGGTGCCATCGCACGCACGCCCAGGTGACGATGCCGACCGGCCTGGACTACCGGCACGGCCGGCTGTACTCCTCGGCCTGGAGCATCGCCAGCTTCCTGGGGATCGAGGGTGCCGGGCAGGTGGTGCGCGTCCGGAACCGCGCCTTCCACTGAGCGACGCCACGAGACCGTGCCCTCCCCCGGGAGGGCACGGTCTAGCGACGGCCTCCACGCTGCGCCCGTACGCGACAAGCACCGTGGCGCCGCGCACCACGGCCACCGTGGCCATCTCCTCGGAGGAGAGGACGACAGCGTCCTGCCCGACCGCGGTGCAGGTCGCGTCCCCCTCAGCGGCGTACGTCGTAGAGTCCATCCGGCCCGGGGTGGCGTCCTCCCCGGGTGAGTCGATCACTCCGTCTGGCTGATGAACTCGGTGACGATCAGGGTGCGCAGGTGTGCGCCTCGGGTCCTGGTCGGTGCGGACAGCGCTGTGGTCGTCGGGATCCGTTCCCGACCAGCAGGAGATGACCCAGCATCCCGCGCAGACTCGTCGCTCGTCGTGGTGCGCAAGGACGATCAGATGACCACCTCGCGGCGCACCCTAGGCTCGGCGGCATGAGCAGCGCACGGGTGTGCACAGAGTCGTTCGGCCCATGACCGGAGCCGCGGTCCGCCTCACCGCGGTATGCGTCCTCGCGGAGATCCGTGCGGGCCGGTCGCACCCGACCGCGATCGACAAGCGTGCGGTCCACGGCCCAGTCGAGATCGGCGCTGCGGGTCTCGCCGGGGACGAGCAGCGCGATCGGCGGCACGGCGGTCCGGACGCGGCGGTCTATGTCTACGCCGACGAGCACGCCGCCTTCTGGGCCCGTGAGCTCGGCCGCGACGTCCGGCCGGGCAGCTTCGGGGAGAACCTGGCGCACCTCGGGCCTCGACGTCACCCACGCCCGTATCGGTCAGCGCTGGCGGATCGGTCAGCGCTGGCGGATCGGCTCGGTTCTGCTCGAGGTGCGTCAGCCCCGGACTCCGTGTCCGAACCTCGAGCACTGGATGGGCATCGAGGACTTCCACCTGACCTTCCATCGGACCGGGCGGGTCGGAGCCAAGTGCCGTGTGCTCAAGACTCGGACGGTCCGGGTCGGCGACGAGATCACCCTCGAGAGCCGTCCGGACCACCCGGTGACGATCAAGCGGTTCTCGGACGGTCTCGGCCCGGCCGAGGCGACCCGGCTGCTGGAGGCAGGCATCCCCCTGGCGCCCGTCGTACGGAACCGAGCCCGTCGTGCCGCTCGGTCCGGGTGAGAGAGCCGGCACCCCTTGATTACGCGGGCTTGTAATGCTGTAACTGAGAAATGCCTTTAACAACAACGTCCTCCGCCGCCACATCGGTCACCGACTGGTTCGCCAGCCACCTGCCCACGGGCCTCTACGCCGAGACACCCCAGATCACCGTTGACCGAGAGGAGATCCTGGTCGTCGGCGCCCTGCCCGCCCCCGAGGAGCAGGACGCCCACGGTCCCGAGGAGGCCGTCGCCCGGCATCGACGCGACACCCGCGAGCAGCGGGTCCTCGTCGCCCGCGACGCCGAGGCCCTGTTCAACCGGACCGTCTCCTGGGGGGTGACCTGGCAGGACACCACCTACCTCTACACGCACCTCGCCGCGCCGGTGATGACCCGCCTGCGTCAGCCCGAACGACAGCTGCTCGACCTGCTGGTCGAGGCCGGCGTCGCCCGCTCCCGCTCCGAGGCGCTCTCCTGGTGCGTCGCTCTGGTCGGTGAGCGCGAGGACGAGTGGCTCACCGAGCTGGAGGGCGCGCTCGCGACCGTCCGAGAAGCGCGCGCCCTGGGCCCTGCGGCGCGACGCGAAGCCTGACCCCCGGCGCGCTGGGCCCGGCTGACCAGGACCACCCCGACGATCACCACGAGCGTGACCTTGAAACCGAGGTGGCCCGCCCCGTCCGAAGTCCAGCCGGACACCAGGTGCCCCAGACCGAAACCGCCTCGATCGGCTACAGCACGAGCAGGGGCGGCAGAGGTCGCGGGGTCACACCGCGTGCGGGGCGACGATCACCGTGCTCTCCGCACGTTCGACGACGGAGCGGCTGACCGACCCGAGCAGTCGGCTGGCCACCACGTTGCGGCCCCGGGTGCCGACGACCACCGCGAAGGCACCCTTCGAGGCGTCCCGCAGGGCATGCGCCGGCGAGTCGACCACCAGCGAGGTGCGTACGTGGACGTCGGGGTACTTCTCCGCGTGTCCCGCCAGCGCCTCCGCGACCCGGACCTCGAACTCCCGCCGGACGCCGGCGATCTGGTCGAGGCTGATCAGGTGGTAGTACTGCGAGTCGAGATCGTGACCCAGGGCGCGCACGGCCAGCAGAGGCCGGTTCTCCCACGAGGCCAGCTCGAAGGCCAGGTCCACCGCCGAGGTCGAACTCACGCCGTCCACCCCGAGCACGACGGGCCGGTCGTCGTGGCCCGACATCTCGGGCGAGGTCCGCGCCACCACGACGGGGCACCGGGTTCGCCCGGCCACCGCCGTGCTCACCGATCCCAGCAGAAGCCCGGTCAAGGGACCGTGTCCGCGAACCCCCACGACGACCATCGCGGCGTCCTCGCCCAGATCGAGCAGCATCTGTCGGGGATCTTCCACCGCGACGCGGCTGATCACCTGTAGATCGTGGCGGCCGGCCTCGGCGGTGCGCACAGCGCGGTCGACGATCTGCCGGCCCCCGACGGTGAGGCTGCGGTTGGCCTCGTCCATGTCGATAGCGAAGTCGGTGACCCTCGGGGTGCCCGTGCCGTGCGCGACGGCCAGTGGCAGGTGCCGGGCGCGGGCGATCCCGACGGCCCAGTCCAGGGCCAGGTCGCCGCCCGGTGAGCCGTCGACACCGACAACAACTGATCCCGCGGGGATGGGGGTGTTCATGATGGGTCTCCCTCCGTCGAGCCGAGGTCCGTCCTGACTCACCTCCCAATCTGACCGCAAGGTGCCCGGTCCCCCAGGGCCGAAGGTCCTTGTGGTCGGCGCGAAGGGCCCTGCCGTCCGGTTCGGCGAGAGCGGAGGATCGAGGGACAGACCGACCATCGGAGGTACCCCGTGCACGACTCGATCGAGCTCAGCCAGGCCGACTGCGCGACCCTGATCCGTGCCGGGGTGGTGGGACGTCTCGCCTTGTCGACCCCGAGCGGACCGCACGTCATCCCGATCAACTACTCCGTCGTCGACGACGCCATCATCGTCCGTACCTCGCCCTACAGCCTGCTCGGTACCTACGGACGCGACAGCGTCCTGGCCTTCGAGATCGACCACTTCGAGGGCGAGTACCAGCGCGGGTGGAGCGTCGTGGCCCGCGGTCGCGCCGAGTTCGTCACCGACGCCGCCGAGCTCGACCACATCCGCACCGTCCAGAAGCCCCACCCCTGGGCCGCCGGAACGCGGGCGATGTACCTGCGGATCCGGTGGGACGAGCTCAGCGGACGACGGCTCGGCGCGCAGAGCGACCCCGTGGCCGAGCTGATCACCCGGCGGACGCTGTGAGGTACGCCGACCCGCTCGATGCCGACGTCCTGCTCACCGACGGCACCGTGGCCGTGATCCGTGGCCTGCGTCCCGGGGACCGACCCGGGTTGGACAGGCTGCACGAGGAGGCCTCGCTCGAGAGCCTGCGGATGCGCTTCTTCGCCGTCGGCCACAAGGCCGGGACGGACTACGTCGCGCACCTCGCCGACCCCGACCACCCGACGGTGGCCACGCTCGTGGTGACGATCCGGGACCGCCTCGTGGCCCTCGGAACGGCAGAGCCGGTCGACCAGGACACCGCCGAGGTCGCCTTCCTGGTCGACGAGTCCCTGCACGGGCACGGGCTCGGCAGCCTGCTGCTCGAGCACCTCGCGGCCGCCTGTCGCCACCGAGGCATCCGGCGCTTCGTCGCCGACGTGCTCACCCACAACCGACCGATGCTCGGCGTCTTCCTCGACGCGGGCTTCCACGTCACCCGCAAGTCCGACGGCGAGACGGTGCACGTCGAGCTGGCCGTCGCCGCCTCCTCGGCGTCCCTGGCGGCCGCCGACTCCCGGGAGGGCCAGGCCGAGACCCGGTCGCTCGCCCCGCTGCTCTACCCGCACACCGTGGCCGTGACCGGTGTCCGCCGGGACGGGACCGGCATCGGTGCCGCCGTGCTGGGCTCGATCGCCGCCGGCGGGTACACCGGCACCCTCCACGTCGTGCACCCCAGCGGAGAGGTGGTCGCCGGGCTCGCCTCCTCGCCCCGGTTCGTCGACCTGCCCGGGAAGGTGGACCTGGCCATCGTCGCCGTCCCCGCCCCCCGGGTCCTCGACGCGCTGAGGGACGCGGCGGAGGCGGGGGTGCCGAGCGCCGTGGTGATCTCCTCGGGCTTCGAGGAGATGGGCGCCGAGGGCGCCGCGCTCCAGCACGCCATGCTCGACCTCGCCCGCACCCACAGCATGCGGCTGGTGGGACCGAACTGCCTGGGTCTGATGAGCAACCATCCCGACGTCCGGCTCAACGCGACCTTCAGCCATGCCGTCCCGCCGCCCGGAGGGCTGGCGATCGCCTCGCAGTCCGGCGGGGTCGGCATCGCGCTGATCGACCTCGCCCAGGAACTCGGCCTCGGCGTGGGGTCCTTCGTGTCCCTGGGCAACAAGGCGGACGTGTCCGGCAACGACCTCCTGGCCGCCTGGGTCGTCGACCCGCAGGTGACCGGCGCCGTCCTCTACCTGGAGTCCTTCGGCAACGCCCCCAAGTTCGCGCGGTTGGCTCGACGCTTCGCCGAGGCCAAGCCGCTGCTCGCCGTCGTCGGCGGCCGCTCCTCGGGGGGTCGACGGGCCGGCGCCTCGCACACCGCAGCCGCCGCCACATCCGGGGTGGGGGTGGACGCGCTCTTCGCGCAGGCCGGCGTCATCGGCTGCCGCAGCGCCGAGG
This sequence comes from Propionibacteriales bacterium, assembly GCA_038199935.1. Taxonomy (GTDB): domain Bacteria; phylum Actinomycetota; class Actinomycetes; order Propionibacteriales; family Nocardioidaceae; genus Nocardioides_B. Next base: position 13,505 of record JBBPYL010000149.1, read on the forward strand.
AGCTGGCCGAGACGGCCCTGCTCCTGGCCGAGCAGCCTCGCCCGCACGGCCCTCGACTGGCCGTGGTCACCAACGCCGGCGGTCTCGGGGTGCTGGCGGCCGACGAGGCGGACCTGGTCGGCCTGGTCATCCCTGAGCTCTCGGCCACGCTGCGGGCCACGTTGGCCACGCACGTCCTGGGCACCACCGGCACCAGCAACCCGGTGGACGTGGGCGCCGGCGTCACCCCCGAGGACCTGCAAGCCATCACCGCGGCGCTGCTCGACTCCGACGAGGTCGACGCCGTCGTCATGGTCCTGGTCCGCACGAGCGTGACCGACCCCGCCCTGCTGGTGAACGCTCTCGGCGAGTGCCGCCGTGACCATCCCGAGACCCCTCTGCTCCTGGTCCCGATGGGTGGTCTCGACCTGAGCCCCGAGGACCTTCCCGGCATCACCCGCTACCGCTCGGTGTCCGCCGCGATCCAAGCGCTGGCCCGGGTGACCCGGTACGCCGCCTGGCTGCGTGTCCCCCGTGAGCCACCCGAGCCACCCGACGAGGTCCGGGCGTACACGGCCCGCACCGTGGCGGCACGCCTGGTCGCCGAGGAACTGGTCGGCGACGAGCCGGTCGGCGACGGCTGGCTCGACCCCGCACGCAGCCTCACCCTTCTCGACTCCTACGGCCTGAGACCGACCGGTCGCACTGTGCGCGGAGGACGCGACGCCGCCGCCGCGGCCCAGGAGGTCGGCTTCCCGGTCGTGATCAAGGTTGCCGAACCGGGCATCGTCCACAAGACCGACCGCGGGCTGGTCCGCGTGGGACTCACCTCGTACGGCGAGGTGGTCGAGGCGGTGGCCTCCTTCGGTCGCGAGCTGGGCCACGAGGACGTGCTGGTGCTGGTGCAGCCGGTGCTCTCCGGGGTCGAGATGGCTCTCGGGGTCGTCCGTGACCCCGGCTTCGGCCCGCTGGTCATGGTGGCCGCCGGCGGAGTGGCCACCGATCTCTGGGCCGATCGGGTCTTCCTGCTCCCTCCCCTGAGCCGCGCCGACGCCGGTCGCGCGCTGAGGTCGCTGCGGACCTGGCCGTTGCTCGACGGCTTCCGGGGCACGCCCAGAGTCGACGTGGCGGGTCTCGAGACGCTGATCCTCTCGCTCGGCGCGCTGGCCAGCGACGTACCGGAGGTGGCCGAGCTGGACCTCAACCCGGTGCTGGTCGGAGTGGACGGCTGTGCCCTGGTCGACGTCAAGGTGCGTCTGGCCTCGTCCCCCCGACTCGATGCCGGTATCCCTCGGCGTCTGCGCCGAACGCCCTGACCGGCTGGTCCCGAGCCGCCGACCGGGACCGGGTGCGCTCGGCGTGCCCCACACTGGGGCGGTGACCACCGATGCACGGCCCGAGCTGCCCGGTTCCACCCAGGCGCTGCTCGACGCGGTGATGGCCATCTCCTCCGACCTGGACCAGCGCAGCGTGCTGGCCCGCATCGTCGAGGCGGCCTGCGAGCTCACCGGGGCGCAGTACGCCGCATTGGGCGTGATCGGCAACGACGGCTCGCTGGTCGAGTTCGTCACCACGGGCATGAACGCCCAGCAACGTGACCTGATCGGGCCGCTGCCCCGGGGTCACGGCCTGCTCGGCCTGCTCATCGAGGAGCCACGGGGGATCCGCCTCCCCGTACTCAGCGCGCACCCGCACTCGGCCGGCTTCCCGCCGCACCATCCGCCGATGACGACGTTCCTCGGGGTTCCGGTCCGCATCCGGGGGACCGTCTTCGGCAACCTCTACCTGACCGAGAAGACCGGCGGGGTCGAGTTCACCGAGCAGGACGAGCTGCTGGTCGGGGCCCTGGCCAGCGCGGCCGGGTTCGTGATCGAGAACGCCCGCTCCTACGGCCTCAGTGAGCGACGCCGCCAGTGGCTCGAGGCCTCGGCATCATTAGTCGACGCCCTCCAGCCCCCCGTCGACCTGGAGCGCGCCCTGCACCTGGTCACCCAGGCCGCACGCGCCGTCTCCGGAGCCCGGGCCACCGCGGTGCTGAGCTATCGTCATGACCAGGCCCGCACCGTCACCTGCGCCGCCGCGGACCTCAGCGCCGTCACTCAGGCACTGGACGAAGTGATCGCGACCCGCCGCCGCGGACAGGACATAACCCGGGTCGACCTCGCCCCCTACACCGCCCTGGTCATCCCGTTGCGCGCCCACCTCGCCGAGCACGCCGCGCTGGTGGCGCTCTTCGCCTCGGGGGCTGCGCCCGAGGACGTGGAGGAGCGCGAGCTCCTCGCCGCGTTCGCCGACCAGGCGGCGCTCGCCCTGGACCGGGCACAGGCGCTGGCCGACCGCGAGGAGTTGGCGGTGATCTCCGACCGCGAGCGCATCGCCCGCGACCTGCACGACGTCGTGATCCAGCGTCTCTTCGCCACCGGCCTCCAGCTTCAGGGGGTCTCGATGCTGGCCGCGGACGAGGCGATCGTTGAGCGCCTGGACCGAGCCGTCACTGAGCTCGACCAGACCATCAGGGACATCCGCGGCACCATCTTCGAGCTCGAGCGTCAGCGGGCGGGATCGCTGCGCTCGGAGGTGCGGGGGCTGGTCCGGGAGTACGCCGCCGTTCTGGGGCACACCCCCGACGTCCGGACGAGCGGACCGGTGGACACCGCGGCGCCCGATGTGGCCCGGGAGCAGCTGCTGCCGGTGCTACGCGAGGCGCTCTCCAACGTCGCCCGGCACGCCCAGTCCCTGCACGCCGAGGTCGTGGTCACGGTGGGCGCGCACGAGCTGAGCCTGACCGTGCTCGACGACGGTGTCGGTCTGGCGCTGGAGGTTCAGGAGAGCGGACTGCGCAACGCGCGACGCCGCGCCACCGGGCTGGGCGGCACCCTCGAGGTGACGACCCGTGAGTCCGGCGGCACCTGCTTCGCCTGGCGCGTCCCCCTCACCTGACCCATCCCACCGCGGCGTCCGCCCACCCGGGAAGTTTCCGCAGGGGTTCGAGTTGGGGTCAGCGCAGGACGGGGTGGTCCTGGACGAGCTTCGTGCTGCCCCACTGGCGACCTAGGCCCCAGGTGTCGCCAGCGCTGAGCAGAGCCAGGGCGACGACGGTCAGCCCACCGAGGATGTGATCGTCGATCAGCGGGTTGGTCGAGGGCGGAAGGGCGACGCTCCACATCAGCAGGTACATGGTCCCGCCGGCGACGGCCGCGAAGCGCATGCCGATCCCCAGCGTCAGGGCCAGACCGATGCCGAGCAGGCCGAGCATGAACAGGGTGTCGGCCCAGGCGGTGCCGCCGATGCTGTTGTAGAAGCCCTTGAACGGACCTTCGGCGCCGAACTTCAAGAAGCCCTCGGTGGGGCTGCCTCCGTTGATCCAGGCGGCGGGGCCGAAGCGGTCCAGGGTCTCGCCGGTCGCGTCGTACCCGGTGTGGAAGCCGAGGGCGAAGGTCTTGTCGATGAAGGCCCACAGGAACGTCACGCCGAAGGCGATCCGCAGAGCGGCCAGGACGCGGTTGGTGGCGGCGGCGTGCGGGCCGGTCGGGGCGCCCGAGGTGCCGGCGGCATCGCCAGCGACGCCTTCGACGTTCGTGTGCTGGTTGATGACTGCCATGGTGACAACCTCTCGAGTTGTGGTGTTCCTTCGTGACTCGAGCCTCCCGTGGGAACGGGGGTCAGCGGCAGGGGCTCATGGTCCCTGTCCGGGTGCTGAAGGTCCTCACTGCACCGGGTCGTTCGGCGGGCCGAGCAGCTTGGAGGCCAGCACGGCGGCCTGGGTACGACGCTCCAGCCCCAGCTTGGCCAGGATGCTCGAGACGTAGTTCTTCACGGTCTTCTCGGCCAGGAACATCCGCTCGCCGATCTGCCGGTTGGTCAGTCCCTCGGCGATCAGCGCGAGCAGCTTCAACTCCTGCTCGGTCAGGCTCTCCAGCTCCGGCGCCGTCGCCGGACCGTTGCGCACCCGGTCCAGGACCCGGGCGGTCAGAGCGGGGTCGATCAGCGAGTTGCCGGCGGCGACCTGGCGTACGGCCCCGACGAGGTCGGAGCCCTTGATCTCCTTGAGCACGTAGCCCGATGCTCCGGCCATGATGGCGGCGAACAGCGCCTCGTCGTCGTCGTACGAGGTGAGGATCAGTGCCTGGATCGAGGGGTCCACGGCACGGATGTGGCGGCACACCTCGACCCCCGAGCCGTCCGGGAGACGACCGTCGAGCACCGCCACGTCGGGGTGCAGCGCGGGGATGCGGGCGCTGGCCTCCTCGGCCGACCCCGACTCCCCCACGACCTCGATGTCGCCCGCTGCCTCGAGCAGGGCGCGAAGCCCCTGCCGCACGACCTCGTGGTCGTCGAGCAGGTAGACTCGGATGCGCGCTGGCTCTGTCACGGGGCCCACTCTCCCACTGATCTCGACGCCCGACGATCAGCTCTCGCCGCGACGGGCACCCCCGCTGAGCCAACTCGAGCAGGATCGCCCCCGACGGCGCGCTGACCACGGCGCCCGAGGCCCACTCCGGCGGCTGCAGCCCAGGGCCGAACGGCTAACCGGAGGCGTCGGAGCCAAAGGCCCTGAAGCAGGGCGTCGGTGAGAACAGGGAGCGACCGCGGAGAAAGCGGGCGCGCTCAGACGGCGAAGCCGTCCTCGACGTGCTCGCTCAGCCGCAGTCCCAGCCAGGTGCCGAGGCCGAGACCGAGCAGGAATCCCACCGGGCCATACGCCTCCAGGGCGGCGAGCACGACGCCGGCCAGGAAGCTGAACGGTCCGGCTCCCTCCACCGTGTTGATGTCCAGGACCCCGTGCCCGATGCCCGCCGCGATCAGCAGCGCGAGTCCGTAGCAGAGGCCGACCGCACCGACCAGGGGGTACGAGGTCAGGCCCGACCGGCGGACGACGACGATGGCCAGGGCACAGCCGAACGTCCAGGTGAAGGTGGCCAACGTCAGCGCGATCCAGCCGTTCCCAGCCGCCTCCTGGATGCTGGGGTTCAGCAGGGCCCCGGTGGGCGCGCCGAGCGAAGCCGCGACCGTGAGCACCCAGTCCATCGCGTCGAGCCCCTTGTCGACATGCTTGCCCTCGCGGCGGATCGCGCCCACGGTGTCCTGTGGGGTGGGGGGCCGGGCCACGGCCCCTGCGGCGACTCGCCCCCGGACGGCTCCGGCGACGACGCGCTCGTTCTCCAGCCGGCCGTCCGCGTAGTGCACCCGCAGCCGACCGCCGGCGGGGTGGGCCCGCAGCTCGGCCGTCGCGACCTCGAGCGCCTCCCGCTTGGTGCGGACCGTCAGGATGACGACGCCCTCCCGGTCGGTCACGATCCAGCCGGGGCTCTGGGGCGCGGCCCGGACCACGCGGTGCAGCTCGGTCATGCGCGCCACCTTCGTTGCTCTGCGCGTGATGCTAGCGATTCGGCCTCGTCACGTCGAGAGGTCGGATCTGGGCGTAGGGCTGTGGCGTCGGCGGGCTCGCGACCCTGGGCCCGGGCGCGCTCCAGGAGGTCGGTGGAGATCGCTCA
>JBBPYL010000150.1:0-17505 GCA_038199935.1 Propionibacteriales bacterium
CGCGGATGTAGGCACCGTCCTCGACGAGGTACGTCTGGAACTGCCCGTCGGGGGTGGTGTTCATCTTGTTGACCAGGACACCGTCGACGTCGCGGGCCAGCAGGTCGTCCCACTCGCGAGCCCAGACGACCTTGATCACGTTCCATCCGGCGCCGCGGAAGGTCGACTCCAGCTCCTGGATGATCTTGCCGTTGCCGCGCACGGGTCCGTCGAGCTGCTGGAGGTTGCAGTTCACGACGAAGGTGAGGTTGTCCAGCTCCTCGCGCGCCGCCACACCGATGGCACCCAGCGACTCGACCTCGGCCATCTCGCCGTCGCCAAGGAAGGCCCACACGTGCTGCTGGCTGGTGTCCTTGATGCCGCGGTTCTGCAGGTAGCGGTTGAAGCGCGCCTGGTAGATCGAGTTGATGGCAGTCAGGCCCATCGACACGGTCGGGAACTCCCAGAACTCCGGCATCAGTCGCGGGTGCGGGTACGACGAGAGGCCCTTGCCCACGCCGTGCTGCACCTCCTGGCGGAAGCGGGAGAGCTGGGTCTCGGTGAGCCGGCCTTCGAGGAAGGCGCGCGCGTAGATCCCCGGGGAGGCGTGGCCCTGGATGAAGACCTGGTCCCCGCCGCCCGGGTGGTCCTTGCCGCGGAAGAAGTGGTTGAAGCCGACCTCGTAGAGCGACGCGGAGGACTGGTACGTGGCGATGTGACCGCCGACCTCGAGGCCCTTGCGATTCGCGGTGGAGACCATCACCGCGGCGTTCCAGCGCAGGAAGGCGCGGATCCGGCGCTCGATCTCCTCGTCACCGGGGAACCACGGCTCACGCTCGGGCGGGATCGTGTTGATGTAGTCGGTGGAGCGCAGCGCGGGGACGCCGACCTGCTTCTCCCGGGCCCGCTCGAGGAGCCGGAGCATCAGGTAGCGGGCACGGTCGCGGCCCCGGTCGTCGATCATCGAGTCGAACGACTCGAGCCACTCGTGCGTCTCGTCGGGGTCGATGTCGGGAAGCTGGGTCGGCAGTCCCTCGTGGATCACGGCCCGACGCCCGGCCGACGGGGTCGACCTCTGGCTGGACTTGTCTTCAGAGCCTGACGGCATGGGTTCCTCTGCTCTCGCGCTGGTGCGGTCCATGGTCTGGTGCGCTGTGGGGCGTGCGCTGCGCAGGCCCGCCGGGTCGCGGCAGCCTTGCCTCCATCGTGTCACGCTCGCTCCGGCGACGGTATCTACCACCCGGTAGGCGTGAAAGGGTGAGCAGCCTTGCGCCTCGCGCGGACTTCGGGTGGACTACGCGCAAGGCACGATCAGCAGGGGGTCCCGTCCGGGGGCTCCGCAGACAGAGGAGCCAGGTTGAGTGCGACCGCGGGTGGGCCGGAAGGCGCCACCACCCAGACCGCCGGGGATCGTCTCGGGTTCAAGCAAGGTCTGGTCGTCCAGGAGCTCGGGTGGGACGAGGACGTCGACGACGACCTGCGCGTGGAGATCGAGGACGCCGTCGACGGCGACCTGGTCGACGGCGGCTACGGCAACGTGGTCGAGGCCGTCATGCTCTGGTGGCGCAACGACGACGGTGACCTCGTCGATGCGCTCGTCGACTCGCTGACCGACCTGGTCAGTGGCGGTGTGATCTGGGCGCTGACGCCCAAGGTGGGCCGGCCCGGCACCGTCGACCCGGCCGACATCTCCGAGGCGGCTCAGGTCGCCGGACTGTCCATGACGACCACGGCGGCGGTCTCCAAGGACTGGGCCGCCACCCGGCTGGTCGCACCGAAGTCTGCGCACTGACCCCGCCGATGGGCCTCCCGCGCACGGCGGCCGGGCTCGTCGTACGTTCGCTGCGGGCGGCCCGGGTCCTCACCGCGGCCCGGCTGGTCCGCCCGTACTCGCCCCGGGTGGTGCTCGGGGTCTCCCGGACGCTGCGCTCCTGGGGCGTCGGTCCGGCCGCCGGCTGCATCGCGCTGGCCCAGCGGGCGCCGACCCGCGTTGGCCTCGTCGACGAGCGGGGCGAGCTGACGTTCCTCGCCATGCACCAGCGCAGCAACGCGCTGGCGGACTCGCTGCGCCGCCGCGGTCTGCGCGCCGGGGACACGGTCGCGGTGATGATGCGCAACCACCGGGGCTTCCTCGACGTCACGCTGGCCACCTCGAAGCTCGGTGCGGACCTGCTGTTCCTCAACACCGCCTTCGCCGCGCCTGCGCTGCGCGCGCTGCTCGAGCGTGAGCGCCCGGCCCTCGTGGTCCACGACGAGGAGTTCAGCGCGTTGCTGGACGCAGCCGGCGAGGTCGACCGCGTCCTGGGCTGGACCGACACGGAGACCTGGGTGGGGACGTGGGCCGACGGCGAGGGGCCGGACACGGTCGAGTCGCTGGTCGCTGCCGGGTCGAGCGCCGACCTGGAGCCGCCCGGGCGCGCAAGTCGGCTGGTCATCCTCACCTCCGGCACGACGGGGGCACCCCGTGGAGCGGCCCGCAGCGACGCCGGGGTGGACGCCGCCGTGGCGCTTCTGTCCCGGCTGCCGCTGCGCGCCGGTGGGCGCACCCACATCGCCGCCCCGCTCTTCCACACCTGGGGCCTGGCCCACTGGGCGCTCTGCCTCCTGCTCGGCTCCACGGTGGTCCTGCGACGTCGCTTCGAGCCAGAGGACTGCGTGCGTGCCGCCGAGCTCGAGTCCTGCGACGCGCTGGTCGTGGTCCCGGTGATGCTCCAGCGGATCCTCGAGCTCGACGACGACGTGCTCGCGGGCTACGACCTGTCCCGGGTCCGCGTCGTGGCGGTCTCCGGCTCGGCCCTGCCCGGCGACCTCCCGGTGACCTGGATGGACCGGTTCGGCGACACCCTGTTCAACGTGTACGGCTCGGCCGAGGTCGCCTACGCGACGGTGGCCGGACCGGCTGACCTGCGCTCGGTCCCCGGGACGGCAGGGCGGCCGCCGTACTCCACGGTGGTCCGCATCCTCGACGCGGCGGGGGATCCCGTGCCGACCGGGGAGTCGGGGCGGATCTTCGTCGGCAACTCGCTGCTGCTCGCCGGCTACACGGGCGGCGGGGGCAAGGAGGTCCTCGACGGGCTGATGGCCAGCGGGGACGTGGGGCGTCTCGACGCGGATGGTCTGCTCTACGTGGAGGGCCGCGACGACGAGATGATCGTCTCCGGCGGAGAGAACGTCTTCCCACAGGAGGTCGAGGACTGTCTGGCACGGCACAAGGCCGTCCGGGAGGCCGCCGCGGTCGGCGTCGTGGACGATGACTTCGGGCAGCGGCTGCGGGCCTTCGTCGTGCTCCGGGACCCAGCGCCCGGGCCGGCGGTGGACGAGCGGACGCTCCAGGCCCACGTCCGGGACCACCTGGCCCGCTTCGCCGTGCCGCGGGAGATCGTGTTCCTCGACGCGCTGCCTCGCAACGCCCCCGGCAAGGTCCTCAAGCGCGAGCTCGCCGCCCGCACCTGAGAGACTCTCGCCCGCCCCAGGAACCCGTGACCGCCGCACGACCACCGCGAGGAGACCCGATGGACATCGGCCAGGAAGCACCCGACTTCACGCTGCGCGACCAGCACGGCCAGAGCGTGACGCTCTCGTCGTTCCGGGGTCAGCGCCACGTCATCGTGATGTTCTACCCCTTCGCCTTCAGCGGGGTCTGCACCGGCGAGCTCTGCGCGGTGCGCGACAGCCTTCCGCAGTTCGCCTCCGACGACGTCCAGCTCCTCGCCGTCTCCTGCGACCCGATGTTCGCGCTGCGGGCCTTCGGCGAGGCCGAGCGGCTCGACTTCCCGCTGCTCTCCGACTTCTGGCCGCACGGGGCGGTGGCCTCGGCCTACGACGTCTTCGACTCCGGCGGCGGGTTCTCGAGTCGGTCGACGTTCATCGTGGATCGGGAGGGAGCTGTCCGCTGGACGGTGCACAACGCGATGCCCGAGGCGCGCGACCTCGCCGAGCAGGTCCGGGTGCTCGAGGGCCTGTGACCTGGGCCGGCTGGTGTCCGCGGGCCTCGCTCGGGTCGCGGTCTAGGCCAGTATCGTCGAGATCAGGCCCCAGGACTGAGGATCCGAGCGTGCGGGTAAAGAAAACCTGAGAATTCGATCACGAGTGTGACACCAGCCGGGATTCGTAGTTCACTAGTGCCTGTACGGCCGCTGGTGACCCGAGACGCCAGCGGCCGTGCTTCATGTCCGGACGCTTTCGCCGCCCGGCGCACGCTCCCGTAGGGTGAGCCCGCTCCAGGGCGCATAGCTCAGCGGTAGAGCACTGGTCTTACAAACCAGCGGTCGTAGGTTCGATCCCTACTGCGCCCACCAAGGCCCGGCCCGGCTCTGCCCCGGACGGCCCCGCACCCCCTCGGGGCGTCTCGGGCGGCCGGTCTCGGGCGATGTCAGGCACCGCCGGGCGGGGCCGATCCCGGTCACGGACGTCGTACTCCCCATGGAGAACTGCTGCTCCCCACGGTGAATTCACCATGGGGAGAGGCAGAAATCCTGCATACCCTGGGAAACTTCAAGGCTCCCGGGGTGGGTTGGGCGGGTCAGCGGGGGCGACGGAGGCGGCGTGGTCGCGTGGGGAACTGGTTGCTCCGGCCGTGCAGGGCGAACAGCAGGGTCCCGAACAGGTCGTCCTGCGCGGGGGTCCGGGCGAAGGTGGTCAGGTTCAGCGGCGGCTTGACCCGCTGGCGGGCCACCGACTTGGCGAAGGTGAACTCCCGCAGTCCGTCGGCCCCGTGGATGCGCCCGAAGCCCGAGCCGCCGACCCCGCCGAACGGCAGGGCCGGGATACCGGCGAAGGAGATCACCGAGTTGACCGAGGTCATCCCGCACCGCAGCCGCCGCGCCAGCTCGGGGCCGCGCGAGGCCGAGAACACCGTCGACCCCAGGCCGTACGACGTCGCGTTGGCCAGGTCGACCGCCTCGTCCATGCTGCCCACGCGGTTGACCGTGACGGTCGGTCCGAAGGTCTCCTCGGTGATGGCCGTGGAGGTCTCGGGCACGTCGACCAGGACGGTCGGCTGCACGTAGCGCTCACCGACGGCCTCGTTGCCGCCGATCGTGGCGCGGGCTCCCCCCTCGAGGGCGTCGGCGACGTGCCGGCGGACCACGTCGAGCTGACCGGGCATCGTCATCGGGCCGATCTTGGCCTCGAGGTCCGAGCCCGCGTGCAGGGCCCGCGCCTGCTCGGTCAGGGCGTTGATGAACTGGTCGGCGACGCGCTCGTGGACGTAGACGCGCTCGACCCCGATGCAGGTCTGGCCCGCGTTGGAGAACGCCCCCCACGCTGCCGCATCGGCCGCCGCCTCGATGTCGGCGTCCTCGTCGACCAGCAGGGCGTCCTTGCCGCCTCCCTCGATCACCACCGGTGTGAGCGTCTCGGCGCAGGCGGCCATCACCTTCGAACCGGTCGCCGCGGAGCCGGTGAAGGCGAGCTTGTCCACCCCCGAGTGGCACAGCGCCGCGCCCGTCTCCCCGAACCCGGTCACGACCTGGAGCAGCGGCCGGTCGTCGACCACCTCGCGCAGGCTCCGCTCGAGCCACAGTGCCGTGCCGGGGGTCAGCTCGCTCGGCTTGAACACGACCGCGTTGCCCGCGGCGAGGGCGTAGGCGATGGAGCCCATCGGTGTGAACACCGGGTAGTTCCAGGGACCGATGACGCCGACCACGCCGAGCGGGAGGTACTCCACGGTCGCGGACTGGTTGGCCAGCAGCAGTCCGGCGCCGACCGGGCGACGGCTCAGTACCTTCTCGGCGTGGTTTCCGGCCCAGGCCAGATGGTCGATGGCCAGACCGATCTCGAGGGCGGCGTCGCTGTGCGGCTTGCCGGTCTCCTGGTGCACCACCCCGGCCAGCTGACCCATCCGGCGGGTGAGCACTCCACGCCACTGGGCCAGGATCTCCTTGCGGCCCGCGAACCCGAGCTCGGCCCACGAGGTGGCGGTGGGCCGAGCCTCCGCGACCAGACGGCGGACCGTCTCGGCGTCGTGGACCGGGTGCACCCCGACCACGTCACCGGTGCGCGGGTTCAGCGACTCGAAGGTGTCGGGCATCGTCACTTCTCTCCAGCGGAACGACCGCGGAGCAGGTCCGCAGCCTTCTCGCCGATCATGATGGTGGGGGCGTTGGTGTTTCCGCGGGGGACCTCGGGCATGACGCTGGCGTCGACGACCCGCAGTCCGTCCACCCCTCGCACCCGGAGCTCGGGATCGACCACGGACAGCTCGCTCGTGCCCATCGCGCAGGTGCCGACCGGGTGGTAGAGGGTCTGGGTGTTCTCCCGGAGGTGGTCGACGATCTCGGCGTCGCTGGGATCGCCCTGCGCGGGCAGGAACGGCGCATCGACGTACGCCGCCAGCGGCCCGGTCCGGGTGACCTCCAGCAGGGTCCGCACGCCGGAGACCATCGCGTCGAGGTCGGCCTGGTCGTCGTAGTAGGCCGGGTCGAGGTCCGGGTGCCAGGCCGGGTCCCTCGAACGCAGCCGGAGCTGTCCTCGGCTGGCCACCGAGACCAGGGTGGGGGCCAAGGTCACCTTGCGGGTGGTGGGCTCGTGCATGTTGTTGTCCCAGAAACCCGTCGGGGCCACGTGGACCTGCAGGTCCGGGGCACTCAGGCCCTCGCGGCTGCGCCAGAAGCCTCCCCCCTCGCCGATGTTGGAGCTCAGCGGCCCCGAGCCCAGGGCCTTGGCCCGAGCGAAGTTGACCAGGTTGTTGTACTCCGCGAGGTCGCTGACGTCCTTGGTGTGGAAGACCAGCGGCGCCGCGGGGTGGTCGTGCAGGTTCTGGCCCACCCCCGGGAGGGGGTGCACGCCCGCGGCGCCGATCTCACGCAGATGGGTGGGCGGCCCGATCCCGGAGAGCATCATGAGCTGGGGGGAGTTGATCGCTCCGCCGCACAGCAGCACCTCCGCGTCGGCGTACGCCGTGTGGGCCTGCCCGCCCTGACCGAAGGCGACCCCCACCGCGCGGCCGGACTCGACCAGCACACGCTCGACCATGGCGCCGAGCCGGACCGAGAGGTTCGGCCGGTCAAGAACCGGCTCGAGGTAGCCCGCGGCCACCGACCAGCGGCGGCCCCGGTGGCAGGTGACCTGGTAGAGGCCGGCGCCTTCCTGCTCGGCGCCGTTGAAGTCGTCGTTGGCGGCGAAGCCGGAGGCGACGGCCGAGGCGACCCAGGCCTCGGTCAGGGGATGGGTGAACCCGCGGTCCTCGACGTGCAGGGGTCCGTCCTGCCCGTGGAAGGGCGCCCCCAGCCGGCTGTTGCTCTCGGCGCGCACGAAGTAGGGCAGGACGTCCTCGTAACCCCAGCCGGTCGCGCCGTGTGCGTCGCGCCACCCGTCGTAGTCGGCCCGGTTGCCGCGCATGTAGATCATCGCGTTCATCGACGAGCAGCCACCCAGTCCCTTCATCCGGGGCCAGTACGTGCGCCGGCTATTGAGCTGCTTCTGCTCGGCGGTGGTGTAGTTCCAGTCCCACCGGCCCTGGAACAGGTTCGGGAACGCGGCCGGGACGGTGACGAAGTCCGCCTTCGCGTCGCCGCCGGCCTCGAGGAGCAGCACGCGGGTCGCCGCGTCCTCGGTCAGCCGGGCGGCCAGTACGGCCCCGGCGCTGCCCGCTCCGACGATCACGTAGTCGTAGCTCACGGGGGTTCCTCCTGCGATGGCGGCGGGCCAGCCAGGCCCGTGGGTGAACCTATGCCTGCGCCGCGGGCGGGGACAACCGTTCGGGTCCACGAGTGTCGCGGGGCGCGGACGACAGGGCTTCGGACGTAACCTCTGACCCATGAGCGTCCCGTTGCGCGAGGTCACCTCGCTCCTCGACGAGTGGTACGACCCGGTGTGGGCGGAGGACTGGGACGCGGTCGGACTGGTCTGCGGCGATCCTGAGCAGCCGGTGGACAAGGTGCTCTTCGCGGTCGACCCCGACCCACGCGTCGTGGACGAGGCGCTCACGTGGGGGGCCGACCTGGTCGTCGTGCACCACCCACTCCTGCTCGGGGCGGTGCACTCGGTGTCGGCGGGCTCCCCCAAGGGCCGGTTGGTCCACCAGCTCATCCGCTCCGACACCGCCCTGTTCACCGCGCACACCAACGCCGACGTCCCGGCGGGCGGGGTGAACGAGTCCCTGGCGCGGGCCCTCGGGGTGATCGACCCCTCCGTGGTCGTCGACGAGGGTCGCGAGCCGGTGGAGAAGCTGGTCGCGTTCGTGCCCGCCGACCATGCCGACCAGGTGCGCAAGGCGCTGGTCGAGGCGGGGGCGGGCAGCCTGGGCAACTATGAGAACTGCACCTTCTCCATGCTGGGGGAGGGTCGCGTCCGTCCGCTGCACGGCGCCGCGCCCACGCTGGGCCGGGTCGGCGAGCTCGAGCTGGTCCCGGAGGTGCGCATCGAGACGCTCGTCCCGGAGGCCCGCCGGCGCGACGTCGTGGACGCGCTGATCGCCGCGCACCCCTACGAAGTCCCCGCCTACGACCTGGTCGCCGTGCTCATCGACGCCGGGCCCTCGACGCGCGGGCACGGGCGGATGGGTCGACTGGCCGAGCCGATGACGCTGGCGTCCTTCGCCGACCGCGTCGCCGAGGTGCTGCCGGCCACGGCGCACGGTGTCCGCGTCGGCGGCGACCCGGACCGGCTCGTGCAGACCGTCGCCGTGGCCAGCGGCGCGGGTGACTTCCTGCTCGACACGGTGGCCGGCCTCGACGCCGACGTCTACGTCACCTCCGACCTGCGTCACCACCGGGCCGGAGAGTTCCTCGACCGAGGTCGGGCCGCCCTGGTCGACGTAGCGCACTGGGCCGCCGAGTGGACCTGGCTGCCGGTGGTCGAGCAGCGGCTGCGCTCCGCGTTGGCCGACCGAGGCGCTACGGTGGAGACCCAGGTGAGCGAGACGGTCACCGATCCGTGGACCTTCCGCGCCGGGCCCTGACCTCTCGGCCGAGTCACCGGCGCGACGCGCACCCCCACCGAGAAGGAGCCTGAGCTGAAAGCCGACGCGTTCTCCCAGTTGACGTTGCTCGACCTCCAGACCCTCGACGCCACGCTGGACCAGTTCGGTCACCAGTTGACGCACCTGCCCGAGCAGCGCGAGCTGGACGCCCTGGCCATCGAGCGGGCCGAGGTCGACGACGCGGCCCGTGACGCCCGGATTCTGCTCGACGACCTGACCCGCGAGCAGCGCAAGGCCGACACCGACGTGGAGCAGGTGAAGACGCGGCTGACCCGGGACCAGACCCGGATGGACCAGGGGCTGATCACCAACCCCAAGGACCTCGAGCGGATGCAGAGCGAGCTCGTGTCCCTGGCCCGTCGGATCTCGGACCTAGAAGACCTCGAGCTCGAGGTCATGGAGCGGGTGGAGACCGCACAGGCGGACCACGACGAGCTGACCGCCCAGCTGAGGAACCTCGACGAGCGCACCGCCGGGGTGACCGAGCGCCGTGACGACAAGTTGGCCGACCTGCGGCAGCGAGCCGGGGCCGCCGAGGTCGAGCGCACCGCGAAGGCCGAGGGGGTCGCCGAGGACCTGCTCGCCCTGTACGAGAAGATCCGCACCCAGAAGGGCGGCGTCGGGGCCGCGGCGCTGCACGCGCACCAGTGCCGCGGCTGCAGCCTGGAGCTCACCGCCTCGGACCTCGGCCGGATCGCGAAGGCGCCCACCGACGAGGTGCTCCGGTGCGAGGAGTGCAACCGGATCCTGGTGCGGACACCGGAGTCCGGCGTCTGATGGGTTCCCCCACCGACGAGGACGGCGCTGTGGCGCCGACCGGCGGGTCCGGAGAGCGCGAGCGGCCGGGCCGGGTCTACGTCGAGGCCGACGGCGGCTCGCGCGGCAACCCGGGACCCGCGGCGTACGGCGCGGTGCTCAAGGTCGTCGGCACCGGTGAGTTGATCGCCCAGCGGGCCGAGTGCATCGGCCGGGCCACCAACAACGTGGCCGAGTACCGCGGACTGATCGCCGGACTCGAGCTGCACGCCGAGCACACCCCGGAGGCCGAGCTCGAGGTCCGGATGGACTCCAAGCTCGTCGTCGAGCAGATGTCGGGCCGCTGGAAGATCAAGCACCCCGACATGAAGCCGCTGGCGATGGCCGCCCAGCGGATCGCGCCCGACCAGGTGACCTACACCTGGATCCCGCGGGAGAGAAACAAGCACGCCGACGCCATCCTCAACGACGCGCTCGACGAGGAGGCCGGGAAGCCGCCACGGCTGACGAGGCCCATAGGCCCCGCCAGCCCGGCCAGCAGGGCGGCCGCGCCGACGACGGAGTCCGGGTCGACGACGGGGTCCGCGCCGGCGACGCCGCGGCGCGGCTGGGGACCGGACGTCGGCGAGCCGACCACCTTGATCCTGCTCCGCCACGGGGAGACCGAGCACACCCGGGAGAAGCGCTTCAGCGGCACCGGCGGGGACGACCCCGGCCTCACCGACGACGGCCGCGACCAGGTTCGGGCCGCAGCCGCGTGGCTGGGGCCGATCGCCGAGACGATCGACGTGGTCGTCAGCTCGCCGTTGCGACGTACCCGGGAGTCGGCGGAGATCGTCGCCGAGCGCCTCGACCTGCCCGTGCACCTCGAGCCGGGCCTGGCCGAGGCCGGCTTCGGCGCCTGGGACGCGCTCACCTTCGAGGAGGTTCGTCAGCGGCATCCTGAGGACCTCGACGCCTGGCTCGGCGCCCTCGACGTCGAGCCCACCGGGGGAGGGGAGTCCCTCCAGGCCGTGGACCGGCGCGTACGCCAAGCCCGGGACACCCTGATCGCCGCCCATCCGGGCCGTACCCTCCTCGCTGTCAGCCACGTCACGCCGATCAAGGTCCTGGTGCGGCTCGCACTCGGTGCACCGCTGGAGTCGGTGTTCCACCTCGAGCTCGCACCCGCCTCGGTGAGCGTGATCTCGTGGTACTCCGACGGCTGCGCCTCGATGAGGCTCTTCAACGCCCGACCGACCCATCCCGAGCTGACCAGGAAGCCACGCTGATGTCTGATCCCCGTCCGTCCTCCCGCATGAGCATCGGTGCCGTGGTGGCCGCCGCCGTCGGCGTCCTCGCGGTCCTCCTGGGGCTCGCCCTGATCGCCGGGCTGACCTCCGGCAGCGACCCGCAGACCGCGGCCTCGAAGCCCAGGACGGCGTCCGGAGGCACCGCGGCGGAGCCCTGCACCGACCCGCCGCCCGCCCCGGCCGAGCCGACGCAGTACGGCGAGATCCCGGACTCGGGGCTCGCCGAGGGCGCCGTCTGGACCGCGACGGTGACCACGAACTGCGGCGACATCACGATGAAGCTCGACGGCGCGCTGGCGCCGCAGACGGTGTCTTCGTTCCTGTTCCTGGCCGAGGACGGGTTCTACGACGACACGACCTGCCACCGGCTGACGACGAGCGGCATCTTCGTCCTCCAGTGCGGGGACCCCACCGGCACCGGGGGCGGGGGACCTGGATACGGCTACGGCGTGGAGAACACCCCGCCGTCCGGGGTCTACCCGCGCGGCACCCTGGCCATGGCCCGCACCGCCGACCCGAACAGCAATGGCAGCCAGTTCTTCATCGTCTACCAGGACTCCGAGATCCCCGACGCGACCGGCTACTCCATCTTCGGGTCGGTGACCTCGGGCCTCGGCATCGTTGACCGGATCGCCGCGCAGGGCGTCGGCGGGTCCGTCGGCCCGGAGTCCCCGGCCCAGCCGATCAGCATCCTGAGCATCGCCGTGGAGAAGACCGGCTGAGGCGGACGACGCGGCGGACGACTCACAGGGCGTGGGCGTCGACGACCACGTCGAGCCGAGACCCGGCGCGGGTGCGGCCGCTCGGCTCGACCACCCAGCCCAGGTCGCGCAACTGCGCGGCGAGGGCGTCCGGCGTACGGGGGGCGCTGCCGTGGCTCAGCAGGGCGCGCACCACGCGGCCCTTGGTCGCCTTGTTGAGGTGGGAGACCACGGCCCGGGTGCCGGCACGGTCCGCCACAACCCGCAGGCTGACCACCTGCGGTGCCAGGCGTGCGTCGGGCCGCCAGAAGGGCACGTAGGCCGAGGACCGCAGGTCGACCACCAGCCCCGACCCCGCCCGGTCCCGCACGGTCGCCTCGAGATGCCGGCTCCAGAACGACGAGACGGGACCTACGCCGGGCAGGGTGACGTGGCCGGCGAGCCGGTAGGCCGGGATCCGGTCCGCGGGGCGCAGCAGCCCGAACAGCCCTGAGGTCACCGCGAGCCAGGACGTCGCGCGCCGGCGCGCGGCGGCGTCGAGGTCGGCCAGGCCCAGCGACTCGTAGAGGACCCCGGAGTAGACCCGGTCGGCCCGGGCCGTCGGCCCCTGCCGCAGACAGGCGTCCCGGGTGACCTCCAGACCCTGGGTCACACCGAGGCCCAGAACCTCGGCGGCACGGCCGAGATCCTGCGCGCACAGGCGCGTCAGCGCGTCGAGCACCGTCGTCCGCGGTCCGGTCAGCTCCGGAGCCGACAGGTCGGCCAGATCGAGGGGCCGACCGCGACGAGGGGGCGTCTTGCCCTCCGAGGGCGGCAGCAGGACCAGCACGGGCACACCCTAGGTGGGCGACGGCCGGAGTTCCGGACGGCCTCGGGCCGCGCTCCGCGTGGGCCGGGGGAGCCCTATGCTGGCCGGAGTCCGGGACCCGACACAGGTGGAGAGCGCATGCCGAGGCGAGTGGTCAAGCTCCTGCACACGAACGGCGACGCCCTCGAGCAGGGGATGGCCGCCCTGCGCAAGGAGCTGGGGGTGAGCGAGGACTTCCCCCCCGAGGTCCAGCAGGCCGCCGAGCGGGCCGCGGAGAACCCACGGCTCCCCGGGCTGGACCGGACCGACCTGGAGCTGGTGACCGTCGACCCGCCGGGGGCGACCGACCTCGACCAGGCCCTGCACCTCGAGCGCAGCGGCACGGGTTACGTGGTGCACTACGCGATCGCCGACGTGGCCGCCTTCGTGAGCGCCGGCGACGCCGTGGACGAGGAGGCGCACCGACGCGGGGAGACGCTGTACGGCGCTGGCTCGCGCATCCCGCTGCACCCCCCGGTCCTCTCCGAGGGGGCGGCCTCCCTGCTCCCGGACCAGACCCGACCGGCGCTGCTGTGGACGATCGACCTCGACGAGCGCGGCGAGGAGACCGGTGTCGACGTACGCCGGGCGCTGGTTCGCAGCCGGGAGCAGCTTGACTACGAGGGCGTCCAGGGCCGCCTCGACGACGGGTCGGCCAGCGATTCCCTCCAGCTCCTCGCCGAGGTGGGCCGGCTGCGCAAGGAGCGCGAGTCCGACCGGGGCGGGGTCTCCCTGCCGCTACCCGAGCAGGAGGTGGACATCGATGGCGACCGGTGGACGCTGACCTTCCGCAGCATGATCCCGGCCGAGGAGTGGAACGCCCAGATCTCCCTGCTGACCGGTATGGCCGCCGCCTCGCTGATGGTCTACGCCCGGGTCGGCCTGCTGCGCACCCTGCCGCCGCCGCAGGCCTCCGACGTCCAGCGGCTGCACCGCACGGCGAAGGCGCTGCACATCGACTGGCCCGCCGAGCAGCTGTACCCCGACTTCATCCGTGCGCTCGACCCCGCCCAGCCGCACCACGCGGCGATGGTGCTGGCCTGCACGCGGCTGCTGCGCGGCGCGGGCTACACCGGCTTCGACGGCGAGGTGCCGGCCCAGCCCGAGCACGCCGCCCTGGCCTCGGAGTACGCCCACGTCACCGCACCGCTGCGCCGGCTGGCCGACCGCTACGCCGGCGAGGTCTGCGTCGCGCTGTGCGCCGGCGAGGAGGTGCCGGGGTGGGTGCACGAGAAGTTGCACGTGCTCCCCGAGGAGATGCGGGAGGCCTCCCGGCGCGCGCACAGCTACGAGAACGGGGTGCTGAACCTCGTGGAGGCCACCGTCCTGCACGACCAGGTCGGCGCCGAGTTCCCCGGGGTGGTCGTCGCGGTCGACGGGGACAACGAGCGCAAGGGTGACGTTGTCATCGAGGAGCCAGCCATCGAGGCCTCGGTCACCGGCGCGGGCCCGCTGCCGCTTGGGACCGCGGTCACGGTGCGCCTGGTCGAGGCTGACCCCGGGCAGCGCCTCGTCCGCTTCGCGCTCGACTGAGGACTAGACTGGTGCACGGATGAGCTGGCCGGGCGACCGCGTGGAGGAGACTCCCCGAGGAAGGTCCGGGCTCCACAGGGCAGGGCGGTGGGCAACTCCCACCCGGGGCGACCCGCGGGACAGTGCCACAGAGAACAGACCGCCTGCGCTGCTTCGGCAGCGTCGGTAAGGGTGAAACGGTGGTGTAAGAGACCACCAGCGTTCCGGGTGACCGGAGCGGCTAGGCAAACCCCGTCCGGAGCAAGGTCAAGAGGACACCCGACACGCAGCACCGTCGGAGGTCTGCGCGAACGTTCGAGGGCGGCCCGCCCGAGTTCGCGGGTAGACCGCACGAGGCTGTCGGTGACGGCAGCCCTAGATGGATGGTCGCCGACCGTGGCGCCGCGAGGCGTGCGGAGACAGAACCCGGCCTACAGGCCAGCTCATCCCCCGCCCCCTCTCCTCTCCCTCCAGGGGGGGAAGTTTCCCAGGGTATGCAGGATTTCTGTCGCTCCCCATGGTGAATTCTCCATGGGGAGCGGCAGTTCTCCGTGGGGAGTACGGGGTGGCCTCAGCCCTCGGCGAGCCAGGCGTCGAAGGCCGCGGTGCTGGTGGGCCGGCCGAGGAAGGCCTCCACGAGCTCGGCCGCGGGACGGCTGCCGCCCGGCGCCAGCACCAGGTCCCGGTAGCGCCGGGAGGCCGACCCCGCGAGGAGGTCGTCGGGATCGAAGCCGGAGAACAGGTCCTTGGAGATGACCAGGCTCCACAGGTAGGTGTAGTACGCCGAGGCGTAGCCCGGGTCGCCCAGGTGGCCGAACGAGGTGTGCTTGTGGGTCTCCGGCAGTGCAGCGAAGGGCAGGTACCGCGCCGTGACCGCCTCCTCGTAGGCAGTGATGTCGGCGGGTACGTCGCGGTGGATGCCCAGCGAGAGCGCGGTGTAGGCGACCTGGACCGCGATGTCGCTGCCGCGTCCGAACCGCTCGGCCGCCCGCATCTTCTCGACGAGGTTGGCCGAGATCGGCGCACCGGACGCGTCCCGGGCGAAGGTGGCCAGCACCGTGGCGTCCCAGGCCCACTCCTCGAGCATCTGGGACGGGGCCTCGATGAAGTCCCGCTCGGTGGCCACGCCGGAGAACCGCGCCCAGTCCTGCCGCCCACCGACCACCGCGTGCACCAGGTGCCCGAACTCGTGGAAGAGCGTGACCACGTCGTCGTGGGAGACCAGGCCCCGGGGGAGGTTGCACACCAGGGCGCTCTGCGGGAGCTGGGTCCCGGCGATGCCCTTGACCAGCGGGAAGTGCGCCGCATGCGAGAACTTGCCGGCCCGCGGGTGCAGGTCCAGGTGGATGCGGCCGAGCAGCTCCCCGTCGAGGTGGACGTCGTAGGTGGCCACCTCCTCGTCCCAGGCCGCGACGTCGACCCGGGTGTAGTCCAGCCCGAACAGCCGACCGGTCACGGCCAGCAGCCCCTCGCGCACCGCAGCCATCTCGAAGTAGCCCCGGACCTCCTGGGCGTCGACGCCGTAGGTCTCCCGGCGCACCACCTCGGTGTAGAAGGCGAGGTCGGCCCAGGTGAGCGCCTCGGAGTCGGGGAGGTCCTGGAGCTGACGGTCCCGGAGCACCGCGACGTCGCGCTCGGCCGCCGGCCGGACCGCGGCGTCCAGACGTTCGATGAAGTCCGCGATCGCGCCCCCGGACCCGATCATCTTGATCTCGGCGTCGTAGTCGGGGGCGCTGGCGTAGCCGAGCAGCCGGGCGCGTTCGGCTCGGACCTCGAGCAGCTCGCCGAGGATGGCGTCGTTGACCGGCCAGGCCCGATTGTCGAAGGCGTGCAGCAGCGCGCGCCGCGCCGAGGCGTCCCGGGCGAAGGCGCGGAGCGGGAGGACGTCGGGGTAGTTGGTGGTGATCGTGACCAGTCCGTCGTCCCCGGCCGGATGGGCCTCGACGTAGTCCTGCGGGAGGCCGGCGAGCTGCTCGGGCCGCAGCGTCACCGTGCGGACGTCGTCGTTGATGTTGCGCTCGAAGGCTTGGGCCTGGGTGGTCTCGCGCTCGGCCAGCGCGTGCAGTCGGGCCCGGACGGACTTCTCCCGGTCCACCCCGGCGCGTCGGAAGTCGCGCAGGGTCATCGCCAGCATTCGCTGCGTCGTCGCGTCGAGGCCGGTGGCGTCGACGGCGGCCAGGACGGCGTACAGCGCCGGGTCGAGCCTCAGAGCACTGGCCTCCGCGGACACGGCCTGCTCCGCGGCGTCCGCACGCCGGCGTACCGACTCCTCAGGGTGGGTCTGACCGACGAGACCGGCGGCGGTGCTGGCATTGAGCAGGGCGACGCTCAGGGCGTTCCAGCGAGCCAGGGTGGTCTCGGCGTCGGTCGGGTCCCCGCGCAGCAGCTCCGCGGTGCGGTGTACGACGTCCAGCTGGCCCTCGCACCGGTCCTCGACGAAACGCAGCCAGCCGTCGACGGTGCTGGGAAGCTCCAGGGGTGACATCGCAGCAGACTAGTGCCGGCCCGGAGTCGTCGTAGGGCACGGTCCGGGCTCGGGGCGAGGAGGAATGCTCGCCTGCGTCGGTACGTTGGACCCACGAACGGGAGGTCCTGATGAACGTGGTCCCGGACGGGATGCCCCAGCGTGACAACCACCCCGCCGACGCCTATCACCGGGCGTGGGCGCTGGTGGAGGCCAAGCAGCCTCTCGAGGCGATTGCGGTCCTCGACCCGGCCATCGAGGCGGAGCCGGACTCGTGCAGCCTGCGCACCGTACGGGCCTGGGCCTACTTCACGAGCGCCCAGCTCAAGCGCGCCGAGGCCGACCTCGAGCGGATCGTGGAGGAGTCGCCCACCGACGTGTGGGCCCGCTTCGCGCTTGGACGCTCCCGGGAGCGGCAGTCCCGCTTCGCCGACGCCCTGCCGCACCTGCGGCTGGCCGCGGTGATGTCCGGCGATCCCGAGCACGAGGCCGCGGTGCTCCGGGTGGAGCGTCGGCTGGCCGAGGTCACCGGTCGGCTCGACGAGCTCACCTGACCTGCCTTGGCCAGCGGCCAGCGGCCAGCGGCCAGCGGGCAGCGGGCAGCGGGCAGCGGACGCAGGGCGCGGGATCAGTGGGGGCGTCAGGGCAGGGTGAGGATCTCGGCGCCCGCGTCGGTCACCAGCAGCGTGTGCTCAAACTGTGCGCTACGACGCCTGTCCTTGGTGACGACCGTCCACCGGTCCGGCCACATGTCCCACTCGTAGGTGCCCAGGCAGAGCATCGGCTCGATGGTGAACGTCATCCCGGCCTCGATCAGCGTGTCGTGGTCGGGGGAGTCGTAGTGCGGCACGACCAGGCCGGAGTGGAACGCGGTGCCGATGCCGTGCCCGGTGAAGTCGCGGACCACGGGGTTGTAGATACGTGTGGAGTTTGAGTTGTTTTCTTTTTCGACGTGGTTCAGGGTGCGTGGGGGCCGGAGGGTCGGGATGGGTCGACTCTGTGTATTTTTGGTTGTCTATTTAATCTGACTA
>JBBPYL010000151.1:0-15328 GCA_038199935.1 Propionibacteriales bacterium
AAAGGCCCACCACGCGACTCCCACCGTCCGGCTAGACGACGGCCTCAACGGACCATAGGAACAACGACGTCACCCGGACAGCCACGCACCCATTTTCAGCCCGGAACGGGCGCCCCGCCAGGGGCACCTTGGCTAGACGGTCTTCGGGCCAGGTGCGAGGCACTCGGAGGGTCGCTGCGTGCCGGTCCGAACACCGACGGTGGGAGTTGGGTCGTGCAAGCATCCCTGCCGGTCGGAGGTGGGCAGGGGTGATCAAGGTCGTGGTGGCCGACGACGACCCGGTCGTGCGGGCCGGGCTGCGGGTACTCCTCGAGGCCGACACCGACCTCGAGGTGGTCGGGGAGGCATCCGACGGGGCGGAAGCGGTCGCGGTCTCCCGCAGCGCGCAACCCGACGTAGTCCTCATGGACGTACGAATGCCCCACATCGACGGCATCGCCGCGACAGCGACCCTGATGCGTCTGGAGCCAGTGCCGCGGGTGCTGATGCTCACGACGTTCGAGGAGGACTCGCTGATCGCTCAGGCTCTAGCGGCCGGTGCAAGCGGCTACCTGCTCAAGCGCAGCCCCGCCGACCTCATCGTCCGGGCCGTCCGCACAGTGGCCAGCGGAGACGTCCTGGTGCTCTCACCCCAAGCCCGGTCACTAGTCTCCCGGCTCCCCGCCGACCCGGATCTCGCGGCCCGTCTGGAGCGGCTCACGCCCCGGGAGGCCGAGGTCCTGCGTCTGGTCGCGGACGGTCGGTCGAACTCTGAGATCGCCGCGGCTCTGGTGGTCTCGGTCGAAACGGTCAAGACCCACGTCGGCACCGTCCTGACGAAATTGGGTGCTCGCGACCGGACGAACGCAGCGGTCCTCGCGTGGCGAAGCGGCTTCGTCTCATAATCAGACCCAAAGAATGTGGCCGACCCGCCCCACGCCAAAGTTCCCGAAGCCGAACCTCTGACGGCCACGGCGCTCAGCATCGACCGCGTGAGCATCCGGACGTCCCGATAGACCCGTCCGGAGGCGGTCGCCGGGACCGGGGACCTTCTGCGGGGCCGACAGCAGTCCGAAGGGTCGAGGGAAAGCTCGCGGCGACGGCCCCGAATCCAGCGCGGGCATGGGGTTTGTTGGAACCAGAGCGCGCCGTAAGCCTTCATGGTTCAAATCTCAAGTTGCCCTCTCCATTAGAGCAGCACCACTTCGCCGCATAAGCCGCAGCGACGCTCTCACATGGCACGCCGAGGATTTGAACCATCGACACAAGGTCGCAACGGAGGAGTCATCTGCCCCACTCGTGGTGCTGGGTGCGCCTGCGTGCCAGCGCACGAGCCAGGTCTCAGGTCAGTTTTCGGGGAGGAAGCGCGGCACCGGTCGAAATGGTTCAAGAAATCAAGTGGCCCTGATCTCCGTTTCCGCAGGTCAGGGGCCACTTTTTTTGTAGCGGGGGCAGGATTTGAACCTGCGACCTCTGGGTATGAGTGCCGTATTACCTCACAAGATGCCTCACCGGTTGGCTCACATCTGGTAGAGATGTGAGCCATTTCGAGCACAATTATGCAGGTCAGAGCCGTATTGAGTTTTCGTCAAGCTTCGCCTCCCCTCGCCGACATTCGGGGCAACGTTTGCGGACACCACGCGGACATTGCTATTCTGGGGCCTCCGAGGAGGTGCCCATGGCCTGGGTAAAAGAGCGTCTCACCGACGACGGAGACAAACGGTTCGTCGCCTGCTACCGCGACCCCGAGGGCCGAACACGCTCGGCTGGGACCTACTCGAGTCGCCGGGCGGCCGAGCGAGCTGGGAACCGGGAAGAAGCCAAAGTCCGTGAGGGTGCCTGGCACGACCACTCCCGTGGCGAGGTCACCTTCGCCGAGTACGTCGAGACCGTGTGGCTCCCCTCCAAGCAGGTCGAGACCTCCACCCTTGCCGCGTACCGGTCCTACCTCGACAAGCACTTCATCCCGGTCTTCGGCCGCAGACCGATGGGCAAAATCCTCCCTTCCCAGGTGCAACGCTGGGTCACCACCGCCACCGACAACGGGCTCTCGGCAGCATCGGTGGATAAGTACCACTCCATGCTCGCCTCGGTGTTCGAACGCGCCCTGGTCGACCGGGTCGTCACGTTCAACCCCTGTGCCCACACCGAGCTGCCCAAGAGGGTCAAGAAGAAGACGCGCACCCTGACGCCCGAGGAGTACGACGCGATCCTGGCCGCGCTCCCCGCGGAGCATCGGTTGATGGTGGAGACCGCGATCAACACCGGTGTCCGCTGGGGTGAACTCATCGCCCTCAAACCCCGCCACCTCAACCTCAAGACCGGGAAGCTGACGGTCGAGGAGACCATCGTCGAGGTCTCCACCAAGAACTCCCCCACCGGACAACGGATGCTCACCAAGCCCTACCCCAAAGACAACGAACCCCGCACCATGGGTATCCCACCGGATCTCCTCACCCAACTCGGCGCACACATCGCTGACCGCGGGCTGAAGAAGAGCGACCTGCTCTTCGCGACCCAAGCCGGCACCCCCATCTCGCGCAACACCTTCCGCACCCGTGTCTGGAGACCCGCCGTCAAAGCCTCCGGAGTCGACTTCGCGGTTCGTGTCCACGACCTGCGCCACGCCCACGCCTCCTGGCTCCTCGCCGGCGGCTCCGACCTCAAAGCCGTCATGGACCGCCTCGGTCACGCCCAAATCACCACCACCCAGAAATACCTCCACGCACTCCCCCACGCCGACCAGAAAAACCTCGACGCCCTGGAACGGATGCGCGGGTCTCACCCGAGGTCGCCCGACGACCCAGCCGCGTAGTCCCTGCGCATTCTCAAGCGCGCACGGACCTGCGAATGGACACACTGAGCCCTGGGTGAAGGCAACAGCGGGGACGCGGGCGCAGCACACCTGTGCTGCGCACTGTTACTCGGTCATTGTCGTTTAGTGCCGCAGTTAGTTACTATTTAACAAAGAAAGGTGGTGATCGACAATGGGGCGAGCGATCCCGACATCACTGTCTGGCGTCGTCGAGCATCTGGAGCTCGAGGGCGACCTGGTGGTCACGCTCGACTCCCTGCGCGCCGCCATGGAGGCCGCAGGACTTGAGGTCACCTCGGATGACAGCGTTCGAACGGTCGCCTACCAGCTCCAGCGGACCGGCTGGCTGGGCACGGTCAGGAGCAGGAACGCGTGGGAGTTCCAGCCCGGCTCGCGTGGCGGCCCGTACGGGTCCGGCGACCGGTTCATGGAGCTCCGAGCCTACGCCGCAACTCATCCGAACTGGCCGGGGCTGCTTGCGATGGAGTCGGCGGCTGGCGTACACGGCCTGGCTCAGCGATTCCCCGAACGCGAGGTCGTAGCGCTGCCGAAGGGATCCCCGGAGCCGAAGTCATTTCGACGCGGGTGGCGGGTGATCACTTCAGCGCTACCCGACACCGCAGCCACGGTGATCAACAACCTGCGGGTGTGGACCCTGGAAGCGCTCCTGGTCGGAATCGGTGAGCGCCCGACGAACTACCGCGACACAGCTGGCTTGGCGCAATGGCTGCCCGAGGCGGCCAGTCGGGCCGACGTCGCGGCGATAGGCGACCTGTTGAGCGTCCTGCCCGTCGCGGCGAGACAGCGCACTGCCTACCTCTTCGCAGCGGTCGACGAACACCACGCCCGCGACCGGATCCTTGGCCCGTCCAAGCCCTCGCAGGTCGTGTGGTTCGGACCGCGGAACAAGAGCGGCACCTTCGACCCCACCACAGGCGTGCACGACACCGTGCTGCGACCGTTCCTGTCCGCGGGCACCGGGGCATGACGCACCGGCTCACCGAAGGCCACGTCGCCCGGCACTACCAGGGAGTCAAGGGCGGCAGGGATGCAGCGCTTCTCGACATCGCCCAGGACTTCGCGCTGCATCAGATTCACGAGCAGGGTCTGTTCGAGCGGGACCTGGTCTTCAAGGGCGGGACAGCGCTGCGGAAGTTCCGAGCCGGCAGCGCAGGACGGTTCTCCACCGACCTCGACTTCAGCACTCCGGACGAGGTAGTCGCTCTCGACGTCCTCCAAGCGCTCGACGGCGTCGACGTCGACGGCTTCAACTTCACGATCACGAACATGAGCGACGACGGCCGCCGGGGCGACCTGCGGGTCGAGACGCCGTTCGGGACCCCCGACATCGGAGCGAAGCTCGAACTGTCACGCCACGGGCTGGCCCTGTCGGCCGAGGTCCTCAAGCCCGTGCCGCAGGTTGTCCATGGCCGGTACGGGTTCGACCTCCCTGCTCTGCCGGTGGTGCGGAAGGAGGAGGCGATCTCCGAGAAGCTCGCACGCTACCGTCGTGTGTCGCTCGCCAGAGACCTCTACGACCTCGCCTGGTTCGCCGACGCCGGCGCCCTCGACGAGCCGCTGGTCCGACAGCTCTGGGTCCTCAAGGCCTACCGCGACGTGGTCGTCGACGGCCGGGGCATCAAACCGCTCGACCCCGAGGAGATCCTCGCGGACCGGGAAGTCGCCGACTTCGACAGCGAGGACATCGGTTACCTCACCCGGCCCGTCGATATGCCGCAGTGGATCAGCCAGGTCCAGGCGCGATACGCATTCCTGCGCGAACTGACGCCCGACGAGGCGCGCTGGTGCGCGTGCAATGCACGCGACCGGTATGAGGTGGAGCAGAAACTCACGATACTCCCCTGAGATCGACACAACGGCCCGTCCGGAGGCTGGGCGATCTCGACCTCCGCGTTGGCCCGGTCCTGCGACTCGACGGGGATGGTTGTGGCATTGGGCCACGCCCAGATCCAAACCACTCAGAAGTACCTCCACGCGCTCCCCGACGCCGACCAAAAGAACCTCGACGCCCTCGACCGAGCCCGCCGACGCAACCGACGGCCTCGATGAACCCGTCGACATCGCCGGGTCGCTCACCCAGGAGGCTCACCTGCACCACCCGGACGACGAGGCACTGATCCAGGAGATCCAGCCGATCCTCGATCACCAGTACTACCGCGATGACCCTCGGGGAGAACCTGTTGCGCCTGCACGGGATGGACGTGGTGGAGACCCGGTCCAGGCTCACCGGTCGCTGACACCGAGCCGGCGCGGGGGCACCCCGCGAGAGCGCATTGTTCGGCTGTGCGCATCCCCGCCGTCGTGTTGTGTCACCTTCCCGGTCACCGCGACGCGTCACCGTCGGGAGAGTCAGGAGACTCTCGCGAGGGGATTCATCGTGCGCCTGCCCGTGTCCGCAACGAAGCCCATGACGTCGACCGCCCGGGGCGGCCGCATCCTCAACGTCGCGCACCGCGGCGCCAGCGCCCAGGTCGCGGAGAACACCCTCGCTGCCGTACGCCGGGCGGTCCACTGCGGTGCCGACCTGATCGAGCTCGACATCCAGCGGACCCGGGATGGGGCGCTGGTCGTGCTACACGACACCACCCTGACCCGGACGACGAACGTCCGGCGGATCTTCCCGCTCAGGGCGCCCTGGCGGGTCTCGGACTTCACCCACGCCGAGATGATGCGGCTCGATGCGGGGTCGGGGCGGTCGGGCCACGACGAGCCACAGCGGATCCCGACGCTGAGCGACGTCATCGACGAGGTACGCACCAGCTCGGCCGGGCTGCTGCTGGAGCTGAAGGCTCCCGAGCTCTACCCCGGAATCGTCCGCGACGTGGTCGCGACGCTTCGTGGCACTCCCGGCTACCTGGCCTCGGCGCTGCCCACCGGCCGACTGGTGGTGCAGTCGTTCAACTTCGCCGTCATGAAGGACCTCAAGACCCAGCTGCCGGTGGTGCCGGTCGGCCTGCTCGGGACGCCGGCACGAGCTCACCTCCCGGTCCTCGCCAGCTGGGCCGACCAGGTGAACCCCAGCCACCACACGGTCAACAGTGCGTACGTCGACCACGTGCACCAGCTCGACATGGCGTGCCTGGTGTGGACCGTCGACCGCAGTCATGGGATGAGGCGGGCGCTCCGGATGGGCGTCGACGGGGTCATCACGAACCGGCCCGACGCCCTCGCACGCGTGCTGCACGACCGGGTCGACGCGGAGACCTCGTAGTCGCACGGGGCGCGTGGTGACCGTGCGGCACCGGACCCTCGTACCCCAGAGCCGCCAGCACGCTGGGTAGGACCGCCTTCGCGGTCCGGCGGTAGCCGGCGCTGGAGGGGTGGAACCGGTCGATCGCGAACATCTCCTGGGGTTGTGCCACGAAGAAGGGGCCTACGACGTGGGCGAGCGAGACGGCTCGGCCGCCGAGCTCCGTGGTGACCTCGCGCTGGGCCACCGCGAGCTGCCGGGACGCGATCCTGGCCAGGGTGCGCAGTGGCTGGGGCACCGCACCCAGCGCGCCGAGGTCGGGACAGGTGCCGACGACGACGGCGGTGCCGCTGTGGTGAAGCGAGGCGACGGCCTCGGCCAGGTGTCGTTTCGAGACCGCCGTCCGGACCCGGTGGGTGACGTCGTTGCCCCCGACCACGATCACGGCGACCTCAGCCGAGTAGCCCGGCGGCAGGCCCGCGAGCTGCGCCCGGAGCATCGAGGTCTCCGACCCGACCCGGGCCGCGGTGTGCAGCTGGACCGAGCGCCGGGTGCGCTTGGCGAGGCCCTTCGCGAGCTGGGCGCCCAGGGTGTGCTTGGGCTTGTCCGCTCCCAGACCGGCCGCGATGGAGTCCCCGAGCAGGAGGAGGTGGATGGGCTGGCCGTAGCTCTTCTTGTAGAGCTTGTCGGCCATGTGGGCCTCTTCGCCGAGCTCCTTTCCGATGGCACGTCGTGCCACCCTGGCCTGCCACCGCATCGTCTGCTGGGAGGCCACCACGGCCACGGTGAGGCCCCCGACCGACGAGCCGAGGCCCATCGCCAGCTGGCGGAGCCGGGGATTCATGTCAGCGACGACAGCGCCCCGGCCAGCGAGGTGTGGGCGACATCGCGGGTCGCGGGTGTGGCCGCGGGTCCCTCCCGGTCCGGCGCCATCCCTCGTCCGATGCCGCGGAAGGTCCAGCCGGCCGCGCGCCAGCGCTCGGCGTCGAGCCGGTTGCGGCCGTCGATGATCCGCCTTTCACGGACCAGGGTGGCGGCCCGGTCGGGGTCGATCGCGGCGAACTCGGGCCACTCCGTGAGGTGCAGCACGAGGTCCGCGCCGGTCAGGGCGGCCTCCGTGCTGGCGACGTAGGTCAGCGCCGGGAAGACGGTCCGGGCATTGTTGGCCGCCTCCGGGTCGTAGACGCGTACCTGCGCCCCCTGGAGGTGGAGCCGGCCGGCGACGTAGAGGGCCGGGGAGTCGCGGACGTCGTCGGAGAGGGGCTTGAAGGCAGCGCCCAGGACCGCGACCCGGTGTCCCCGCACGGTGGAGCCACACAGGTCGTTGGCGAGTTCCACCGTCCGGTCGCGGGCCCGTAGGTTGATGGAATCCACCTCGTGGAGCAACCCCGAGACGGAGTCCGCGCCCAGTTCGGTGGCCCGCGCCGAGAACGCCCGGATGTCCTTGGGCAGGCAACCGCCGCCGAACCCGATGCCGGCGTCGAGGAAGCGCCGGCCGATGCGGTCGTCGTCGCCGAGAATGTCGGCCAACGCCACCACGTCCGCGCCGGCGCGGTCGCTGATCTCGGCCATGGCGTTGATGAAGGAGATCTTCGTGGCCAGGAAGGAGTTGGCGGCCACCTTGGCGAGCTCGGCAGTGGCGAGGTCCGTGACGTGCACCGGCGTCCCCGTGGCGATCGGACGCTCGTAGAGGCGACGCAACGTCACCTCCGCGTCCGGACCGGTCACGCCGAAGACGAGCCGGTCGGGGCTCAGGGTGTCTGCGACACCGTGCCCTTCGCGCAGGAACTCCGGGTTCCAGGCGACCGAGGCGCTCACGCCGGGCGGGGCCAGGGCGGCTACCTCGGCGGCGAGCTGGCAGGCGGTGCCCACCGGCACCGTCGACTTCCCGACGATCAGGCAGTTGCGCGTCAGATGGCCGGCGAGCCTGCGGGTCACCTCGAGGACCGCGCTGAGGTCCGCGGCCCATCCGGTGGGTGACTGCGGGGTCACCACACAGATGAAGTGCACGTCCGCGAACGCGGCCGCCTCCCGCAGGTCCGTGGTGAACGTGAGGCGGCCCGAACGGACGTGGCGGGTCACCAGATCCGCGAGGTCCGGCTCCGCGAACGGGACGATGCCGCGGGAGAGGAGGGAGATCTTCTCGGGGTCGTGGTCGACGCCGAGCACCTCGAAGCCGAGCTCGGCGAGGCAGGCTGCGTGGGTTGCTCCCAGGTATCCGGTCCCGATGACGCTGATCCGCAGGTCCATGGGCTCAGGGCACCAGTCGATTCCCACGTATCCGCGCCCTTCAGGTAGATGTCGGGTGACGTCCGGGCGTACAGCTGGCCGCGCTACGGTGAGCCCGCTCCGGTACGTGTCGTGGCTCGCAAGCTGAGGTCAGGCCGAGTTCTCGGTCAGGTCGACCGAGCTCTGCGGAGCGTGGTGGTGAAGGTCGAGCATGGCCGCGATGGTGCTCGACCAGGGGAACTGCTCCGCACGCTGTCGTGCCGCTGTGCGGCACTCGTCGACGGGGCGGGCGGCCAGGCGCAGGACTGCGTCGGCCAGAGCCTCCGGGTCCGGCTTCGCCCAGGCCCCCGACCAGTCGTCGACCAGTTCGCGGGCGCCACCCACGTCGGCGGTGACCACCGGTGTGCCGCAGGCCAGTGCCTCCAGTACGGCGAGGCCGAAGGTCTCGCCCGGGCAGACGGACAGCGCGATGTCGGCGTCACCGATCCTGGCCGCGAGGGCGCGACGGCTGGTCAGGTGCCCGTGGAAGGTGACGGGGGCGTCGCCGGCGATGTCCTCGAGCTCTGCGAGGTGGGGGCCCTTGCCGTAGACGTCCAACTGCATCGCAACCCCTCGTCCGTGCAGCGCCACGGCGGTCGCGACGGCCAGGTGCGGGCTCTTCTCGCGCGAGAGCCGACCCACGTGCACCAGTCGCAGAGGTTCCCCCCGTCGGAGCGCGGGGGGAGCCGGACCGAAGGTCTCCAGGTCGACTCCCAGGGGTACTCGATGGAGGGGGGTGCCCGCGGCCGCGGCGACGCCAGCGAACTCGCGCCGCGCGAACGAGGAGGTGACCACGATGCCGTCGAACTGGCGGGCCAGCACCCGGTTGAGGGCGGTCACCGGCAGGCTCACCCCGGTGCGCAGTGCCAGCATCGCGTCGAGCCGCTCGTGGGAGAGAAGCAGGGAGCCGACCCCGGTCTTGCGTGCCCACCTGGCCACCGGCAGCAGCGTCGACTTGTCGGAGATCTCCACCGACGTGGGACGGAATTCCTCGAGGACGTCGATCACCCGCCACGGTTCGAGGATCAGCCGGTAGCCGCCACCCACGCGCGGTGAGCGCAGGTGGACCACGTCTCCGGCGGCCGTCGTCGTACGGACGTCACGCGGGCCGGGGACGACGAGCAGCCGC
Source organism: Propionibacteriales bacterium (assembly GCA_038199935.1). Taxonomy (GTDB): domain Bacteria; phylum Actinomycetota; class Actinomycetes; order Propionibacteriales; family Nocardioidaceae; genus Nocardioides_B. Next base: position 9,403 of record JBBPYL010000151.1, read on the forward strand.
TCCGCACCGTCGGCGACGTAGCCGGCACCGAGCGCGTCCACAGCCGTCTTCATGCCTCCGGAGGACGGCCCGATGAAGTTCGCGAGCTGGGCGATCCGCACCTGGTCAGGCCGCGACGATCTCGTGACCGCTGCCGAGCACCGCGGCGTAGTGGAGGGCGACCAGCTCGTCGATCACCGCCGCCCAGCTGCGGTGCGCGACACCGGCGTGTGCTTCGGCGGCCAGGCAGGTCCGGTGCCCGGCATCCTCGACCAGCGTGGCGACGGTGCGGCGCAGCGAACCTTGCGCGGAAGGGTCGTAGAGCAGCCCGGTACGGCCGTGGTCAACGAGGTCGAGCGGACCACCCGCCGCGGGCGCCACGACGGGTACTCCGCTGGCCTGCGCCTCCTGCACGGTCTGGCAGAAGGTCTCGGCCTCGCCGGTGTGCACGAACACGTCCAGGGAGGCGAAGGCTCGGGCGAGCTCCTCGCCACGCAGCATGCCGGTGAAGATCGCATCAGGGAGCTGCCGCTCCAACCCCTGGCGCGAGGGGCCGTCTCCGACCACGACCAGCCGCGTCCCCGAAAGGTCGGCCACCTCCTGCAGGCGGCGCACCTGCTTCTCCGGCGCCAGCCGACCGACGTAGCCGACCACGACCTGGTCGTCGGGCGCCCACCGGTCGTGGAGCTCGAGGCTGCGCCGGCCGGGGTCGAAGAGGTCCAGCGAGACACCGCGGCGCCAGACGTGGAGGTCGGCGACGCCCAGCCGGTGAAGCTGCTGGAAGGCGGACGCCGACGGCACCAGGGTCCGGGTGGCGCGCCGATGAAGCCGCCCCACCCAGCCGGCGAGCACGGCCTCGGCCCGGATCCCGTACTGGCGGGCGAACCCGGCGATGTCGGTCTGGTAGACCGCCCCGGTGGGCAGCCCCAGCCGCTCCGCAGCCCGCAGCCCCGCCGCGCCGAGCAGGGCGGGGGAGGCGAGGTGCACGACGTCGGGCTGCAGCCGAGCCAGGGCGCGGCCCACGGCCGGGTCGGGCAACCCCAGGGGGAACGACCGGTGGCCGGGCATCGGTATCGAACGGACCCGGATGACCGGCACTCCCCGGTAGCTGCCGGGGCCCGGCCCCGGAGCGATGACGAAGGGCTGGTGGCCGGTCTCGATCAGTCGGTCGAGGGTGTGGCGCACGGTGTTGGTGACGCCGTTGACCTGCGGCAGGAAGGACTCGGTGACGATCGCGACGCGCATGGAGCCACCGTGTCGGCGCCGGGTGAACGAACGGTGTTCTCGAGGGCGGAGTCGGGTGAAGGGCGGGGGCCCTCCCAGCAGGGCCGCGCTGGAGGTGCGCTCCGCGTTCTCTTCGGGCCGCTCCGACCTCCAGTCCGTCGCCTCCTCGGCGCAGGCCTCGGTTGAGCCCGGTGAGATGACCGCGATGCTCCCGGGATGCCGGCCAGCGTCGTCGACAACGCCGCGCCGCCTCGGAGGCCTCGCCGCCGAGCGCGACCAGCTGGACGTTGCGCTGGCGAAGTTCCGGGAGAGCGACGCCACGGAGACGGGGCGCTACCTCCCGGGTGACTGTGGAGAGCATCGAGACCGAGATTCCGGCTCCGTGATCGAAGAACCGCCAAGCGCGGCGCACGGAACGAGGCGCCCCGGAACCCCGGAGCGCCTCGTCGCCGCATTGGGACTGGCTGAGCGTCAGGGGGTGGTGATCTCGATGCTGCGATCGTTCCCGCTGGCGGGGTGCTGGATGTTGACCCAGGCACGACGCTTGTCGGTGGGATCGAAGTACAGGCCCGTGAACTCGGAACCGGTCGTCCCGTTCGAGGCCCACCTGCCGAGGCCCTCGCCTGCATCTGTCAGGTCGCCGTCGTGGTTGAGGTCACGGGCGAACCAGATGTCGTCGTCGACCCCGCCGGGGCGGTCCTCCACGATGTAGATGTTGTTCTCGTGGTCCAGCGCGAGGTTGTCCGGGCTGGCCAGTCCGCTGCCGACGGGCCCATCGGTGGCAAGGTCCGTGGTAGCCCGGTTCGCGAACACCGAGATCTCCTGGGCGGCAAGATCGAGTGCGTAGACCTCGTTGGTCGTCGTGGTGGCCATGTAGAGGCGCTCGACACCCTTGACGGTCTGGATCTGGAGGTCCTCGGGTCGCTGGTAGTCCGTGCCCTTGAACGCCGCCTTGTCCGTCGTGTTGCGTCCGTCCACCGAGGTGACCCCGTTGGGGTCGGTGATGGTGAGCGCGCCCGGCAGGGCCTCGCCGTTGACGTCAGTGATCGGCACCCAGGTGTAGGCGCCGGTGGCGTTCGGGGTGGCGCCGTCGTCGACGCGCAGCACGAACGTCTGGCCGGCGTCGAAGTAGCCTGCCCGGCCGGACTTGATCATGCCCCGGCCCGCGGCGCTGGTGTACTTGTAGACGCTGCCGCCGTTGACCTCGTCGATGAAGTACATGTTCCCAGACTTGTCGAACTGGATGCCCTCATGGGACACCCGCGGGATGACGTTGCGGTGTCGCACATCAGCCTCTTCACCGCCGGGCTCCGTCACCGAATCCGCGGTCAGCGGGTTGGTGAGCTCGAAGAGCCGCCCGTAGGGATTGGTGTCACACCCGTCGGGGTCGGAGCACCACTCCTCCTCCGCAGTGATGTATGTGCCCCAAGGCGTCCAGTACGAAGCGTCCCAGCGCACGTAGTCACCGGGCTCGGGGCTGTAGAAGATGGTCTTGGTCTCGCCGGTCGTCAGCTCGGTGCGCTGGATGCCGGCCTGGCCGCTCTCGAACGGGGTGAACAGGTGGCTGCCCTTATGCGGACCGGTCTCGTTGACCGTGTTCATGTCCCACACCCCGCTGTTGGGCTCGCCCTGGGCGACCTGCTCGTTGACCGAGGCGATCGAGCGTTGCTGGAAGGCAGGGTTCCCGAACGTGATGGGTTCGGCCTCGGTGGCGGTCGTGCCCGCCGAGGTCGGCAGCGGGGTGAAGTCGGAGAAGCGCGTGTTGCCGGCTGCCGCGGCACCGGACGAGGCGGCGATTCCGGTCAGGAGCAGGCTGCCGGCGGCAACCAGGCACAGAAGTGGCTGTTTCATGAATGGGTCCTTTGCATCGGTGGGATCGGCCGCCACCGTGGCGGCCGATCCCAGATCTATGCGGGGGCCGCGTCTCTGCCACGACACGGCCGCGACGCCGAGGCCAACTTGTGGCAAACAGCCGTGCGGAGGGGCCGGGTGCGGTGTGATCGTGAGCGCCCGTAGTGGTAGAGCCACACTGCGATGCGGACCTCGGCCTCCGTCACCTTCCACATGAGTCGCTGCCATCGGTGATCCGGCGAGACCCGTCGCCGGCGACGTCCTGCTCGAGGGGCTCGGGTTTGCCGATCCCTCGTAGCCGTGGCGTTCGACATCCTCGAAAGTGGCCGACAGCATGTGGGAATGGCCCAGGGCGGTCCCAACCTTTGTGTTCCGCCCGCGTGACCCTCTGGGTCAATGGCAAAGAGGTCCCCCGATCCGGCTGCCGTGGACCTTCGCCAGCCTTCGCTGACCTTCGCGATGAGGCCCGACTCGGACCCTCTCGAGGCAATGTCCGCAGACGTGGTGCGGACACCGAACGCCAGAGCCGGGCCCATGGTGACCCACGAACCCGGCTCTGACCTGCGGTTTTGCTTTGTAGCGGGGGCAGGATTTGAACCTGCGACCTCTGGGTTATGAGCCCAGCGAGCTACCGAACTGCTCCACCCCGCGTCGTTGAGACCACAATACGGGAGGACCCGGCAGGGCTCCAAATCGAGCCCCAGCCGGGTCGTCCGGACCGTAGAAGAACGCTCAGCCGGAGCTGGTGCCCGCGTCCTCGCTCGGCGACGGCGACGGGCTCGGAGCCTCGGAAGCAGCCCCGTCCCCAGAGCCGGCGCCGGTGTCCGACCCCGCACCCGACTTGGCGTCCGCGGCCTGCTTGTCGGTCGCTGCCTGGGCCAACGCCTGGGTCAGCAGCTGCTGCGCCTTCTTGGTCGCCTCCGCGTAGCCGGTCAGGTCACCAGCAGCCAACGCCTTGTCCGCGGCGGAGAACTGGTTGTCGGCCCGCTGGAGCAGCCGCAGCACGGTGTCGCTGACGGCGGCCGAGCCATTGCCGCCGCCGGTCCCGCCTCCGGTGCCCACGCCGGGATCCGTTGGGTCGTCGGTTGAGGTGATCCCCAAGACGTCGTCGAGCGCCGCCCGCAGGGTCGACCCGAAGCCGGTGTCCTCACCGAAGGAGACCAGCACGTAGCGCAGCACCGGATAGCGACCCTCCCCCTCCTCCCGCAACGTGTAGAGCGGCTGCACGTAGAGCAGACCACTCCCCACCGGCAGGGTGAGCAGGTTCCCGAACAGCGCCTTGGAGTTCGTCCGCGTGAAGGCCAGCAGCCGGTCCTGGATCTGCTGGTCGGACGCGAACAGGTTGGCGATCTGCGACGGACCTGGCACCTGGGTGTTGCTGGGCAACCGCAGGATCCGGATCTTGCCGTAGTCCTCACGCGCCGCGTCGGCGTCCACCGAGATGAATGAGGCCAGGTTCTGCCGCCCCTTGGGCACGTAGACGCTGGTCAGCGAGAAGACCGGCTCGTCCCCACCCGAGGGCGTCTTGACCGACAGCCGGTACGGCGGCTGGCTCTGCGTCTGGTCCTCAGGGTCCACCGGCACGAGCCAGCGGTCGCTGCCCTCGTAGAAGGTCTTGGGGTCCGTCACGTGGTAGGTCGACAGCACCTCGCGCTGAACCTTGAAGAGGTCCTCGGGGTAGCGCATGTGGTCCAGCAGGTCCGGGGGGATCTCGCTGCGGGCCCGCACCACACCGGGGAAGGCCTCAGACCAGGCGTCAAGGATCGGATCGCGGTCCCACTCGTACATCGTGACCGAGCCGTCGTAGGCGTCCACCACGGCCTTGACCGAGTTGCGCATGTAGTTGATCTCGTCGGTGGGCAGGGTGGCGTACGCCGTCTGCGGCTGGAGCGAGTCCGAGGTCATGTCCTCGAGGGAGTTCTTCTCCGCGTTCGGGTAGTGGTCGGTCGTGGTGTAGCCGTCCACGATCCACACCACCCGGCCGTCGACCACCGCGGGGTAGACGTCCCCGTCGACGGTCAGCCACGGAGCGACTTTCTGCACCCGCTCACGGGGGGTGCGGTCGTAGAGGATCTTCGAGTTCTCGTTGACTCGGGAGGAGAGCACGATGTTGGGCTCGGAGAACTTGATCGCGTAGAGCAGCTTGTTGAAGATGCCGCCCACCGAGACGCCGGCGGTGCCGCCGTAGGTGTTGTTGGTCGGGTCGGAGCCGGTCCCCTCGGGCACGTCGAGCTCGACGTCCTTGGTGTCGGCCGGCTTGCCGACGATGGAGTAGAGCGGGCTCTTCTCCCCGAAGTAGATCCGCGGCTGGTAACCGTCGGCGAACATGTCGCTCAGCTCGCCCTTGGGCGGCAGGTCCTGCTCGGCGTAGATCGGCTTGCCCTCGGCACCGGGGTCGATCTTCCCGTTCTCGTCGAGCTGGTTGCCGTAGGCGGCGATCACGCCGTACCCGTGGGTGTAGACCGTGTGCAAGTTGGCCCAGTTCTGCTGGGACTGCTCCAGGCCGTCCTGCTCGAGCTCACGCACGGCGACCACGACGTCGCGGTCCTCGCCGTTGATCTCGTAACGGTCCACGTCGAGCACCGACGGCACGGAGTAGTAGCCACGCACCTGCTGGAGCTGCTCGAAGGTGTCGGAGACCAGCGCCGGGTCGAGCAGCCGGATGCCCGGGATGGACTGGGCATCGGTGCTGAGCTGGGCGCTGGAGAGCGTCAGGTTCGCGTCGTACTCGGTGACCTCGCTGTCGGCGACGTCGAAGGACGTCCGGGTCGCCTCGATGTTGCGCTCGATGTAGGGGCCCTCCCGGTCCGGCTCGGAGGGCTTGACCTGAAACTGCTGGACGATCCCGGGCCAGATCGCCCCGAGCAGCACC
>JBBPYL010000152.1:0-4539 GCA_038199935.1 Propionibacteriales bacterium
GAGCAGCACGAATCGGGTGCGCGGGGTCACCGCGGCGCGCAGCTCGTCGACGTCGAGGCGGAAGTCGGGGGCGCGCAGCGTGACCGGTCGCCGTACGCCACCGGCCATGGCGATGCCCGCGACGTAGGAGTCGTAGTACGGCTCGAGCACCACCACCTCCTGGCCGGGGTTCACCAGTGCGAGCAGCGCCGCGGCGACGGCCTCGGTCGCCCCGGCGGTGACCACCACCTGATCGTCCGGGTCGAGGTCGATCCCGTAGTGCCGGGCCTGGTGCGCGGCGACCGCCCGGCGCAGCTCGGGCACGCCCGGCCCGGGGGCGTACTGGTTGTGGCCCTCCCGCAGCGCGCTCACCGCGGCCTCGACAGTCTGGACGGGACCGCTCACGTCGGGGAAACCCTGGCCGAGGTTCACCGATCCGGTCTGCAGCGCGAGGGCCGACATCCGGGAGAAGATCGTCGTCCCGATCCCCTGGAAGCGGTCAGCGGTGCGCGAGCTCGGAGCCTGCATGCCCCGACTCTAGGGGTCCGACGTCGACGCCGGACCGTAGCCCGGCGGGCGGCGCCGACTCGTAGGCTGCACCCCATGAGCGCGCGCGAGAGGCTCCAGGACCAGATCACCCGCAAGGCCGTCGTCCATGGCGAGGTCACGCTGTCCTCGGGAGCGGTGGCCGACTACTACGTGGACCTACGACGCATCTCGCTGGACGGCGAGGCGGCTCCCGACGTCGGCACCGTCCTGCTCGACCTGACCGAGGACTGGGAGTACGACGCGGTGGGCGGACTGACCCTGGGCGCCGACCCGATCGCGCTGGCCATGGTGCACGCGGCCTCGGCCCGCGGTCGGCGGCTGGACGCCTTCGTGGTTCGCACCGCCCAGAAGGCGCACGGCATGCAGCGCCGCATCGAGGGCCCGGACGTGACCGGACGACGGGTGCTGGCCGTGGATGACACCTCGACCACCGGGGGATCGGTCCTCACCGCGGCCCAGGCGCTGAGCGGGGCGGGCGCCGAGGTGGTGGGGGTGGCTGTGCTGGTCGACCGCGACACCGGGGCCCGCGCCGCCGTCGCCGAGGCCGGCCACGAGTACCGCTGGGCCTACGACGCCGCGGACCTCGGGCTCTGAGCCCGGTCAGTCCGAGCGCTGGCTGAGCTTGTCGCTGGCCCGAGCCCGGAGGACCTCGATCCCGACCGGGACGACCGCGACCAGCACGAAGGCCAGGATCATCACCTCGACGTTGTCGGCGACGAAGGGCACGGACCCGAGGTAGTAGCCCAGCATGGTCACGCCCGCCGCCCAGAGCAGGCCCCCGATCGCGGAGTAGGCGACGAAGCGGCGGAAGCCCATCGAGCCGACACCGGCCACCACCGTGATGAAGGTCCGCACGATGGGCACGAACCGAGCCAGCACGATCGCCCGGTTGCCGTAGGTCTCGAAGAAGGCCCGGGTCTTGTCCACGTAGGACTTCTTGAACAGCCGGGAGTCCTCGCGTCCGAAGACGGTGGGACCCGCCTTGGCGCCGATACCGTAACCGGCGGCGTTGCCGAGCACCGCGGCGACGACCAGCACCACGCAGCACCACCACAGCGGGTAGGAGATCTTGTCCTGGGAGATCAGCAGCCCGACGGTGAACAGGAGCGAGTCGCCGGGGAGGAAGAAGCCGATCAGCAACCCGCACTCGGCGAAGACGATGGCCGCGGCGCCCCACAGGGCGTAGTCGCCGAACCGGTCCAGGAGCGACTCCGGATCGAGCCAGTCCAGCCCCAGCAGCAACGGGATGACGAGCTCCATGGCACCAGGATAGGTCTCCGTCTACAGCTCCGGCGCCATCGGCGGGATCGCGTCGGAGGACTCCAGCACCCCCATCCCGGTGATCCGGAGCAGATCGGCCACCACCGAGCGGATCTGGGCCAGGATGACCTCGGCCGACAGGTCGTGGCTGCGCTCGATGTCCGCGGTGGCCGCGGCCACCGCCAGGAGCACCGGCTGCGCGTTGGTGGGGGTGCGGTCCGCCTCGAGCTCGGCGGCTACCGCAGCTGTGGCCGCGGCCAGGTCGGCGCAGATCACCGCGTAGCCGTGCGGGACGGGCTCACGGCGGTAGGCCGCGACCGCGGACCGACGGACCAGCACCCGGGTGTTGCGCAGGGCGAAGTCCAACGGTTCGACCAGCTCGGCCATCCGGCGGATGTCGGGTCGGTGGCGGATCCGGAACGGGGACGAGGCGAGCACCGAGAGGCCTTCGTCCGAGGCGTCCTGGAGCTCGCGGACCAGGATATCGGTGGCCCGGGCGTCGCTGAGCAGGGTCAGGGCCCGGTCCACGTCACCGTCGATCATCACCTCCGAGGCGGTCCGGAGCAGCTCGGCGATCTTGGTCACCACGACCGCCGACTGCTCCCGGGGCCGCCGCAGAGGGGCCCGGGGGACGACGGTGGCGGCGACCAGCGCGACCGCCCCACCGACCAGGGCGTCGGTCCAGCGGGTGAGCCCTTGGCCAGGGTCGGGCAGCAGCGCGACGACCACGATCGACTGCACGGCGGCCTGGGCCACCAGGAGCCGTCCGGCGTCCAGGAGCAGGGCCGCGGACATGGACAGGGCGACCACGACGGTGAGCTGCCAGGCCCCGGAGCCGAGCAGCAGGACGAAGAGGTCGGCCACGAAGACCCCGACGGCCACCCCGACGGTGACCTCGCCGACCCGGCGCAGGCGTTGTCCGTAGGAGGTGCCCAGGGTGAGTACGGCTGCCACCGGGGCGAAGAACGGTGTCGGGTGACCGAGCACCTGCACGGCGATCAGCCAGGCGACCCCCGCGGCCAGGGCGGCCTGGACGATGTGCCACCCGTTGCGGCGCAGCCGGTCGACGCGTTGGCGCATCGACGTACGCCCACGGCGCAGCGCCCGGTCGAGGACGGCTCGGCGGTCCACTCCCGGCTCCCGCTAGCCGGCGCGCCGGTGCCGCCAGACCTCGACGGCCATCGGCAGCACGGAGAAGGCGACGATCACCAGCAGGGCGGCCTCGAGGTGGTCCTGGAGGAAGCCGATGCCGCCGAGGAAGTAGCCGAGCAGGGTCAGCCCGGTCGCCCACAGGACCGCCCCGACGAAGGACCAGGTCAGGAAGTGACGCCGGTCCATCTTGCCGATGCCGGCCACCACCGTGACGAAGGTCCGTACGATCGGGACGAAGCGGCCGAGCACGAGCGCCCGGGCGCCGTACGTGTCGAAGAAGGCGTTGGTCTGCTCGAAGTACTTCCGCTTGAGCACCCGGCCGTCGCGCTGGGACAGCGGCTCTCCGACGGCACGACCGATCTCGTAGCCGACGGCGTTGCCCGCGAAAGCGGCCGCGCTCAGCAGGACGCAGGCCAGGACGATGTTCATCTCGATCCCGGACTCGCCGGCCTGGAAGCGGTGGATGAACAGGCCCATGCTGAACAGCAGCGAGTCACCGGGCAGCAGGGGGAAGAGCAGGCCGCACTCGATGAAGACGATGGCCAGGCTGATCCAGAACATCTGCTGACCGAAGCGCTCCAGGAGCCACTGCGGGTCCATCCAGTCCAGGCCCAGCAGCATCGGGTGCACCAGCAGACTCGGCTCGCTCACCCACTCGATCACAGGCGAACCCTAGCCGCCGCCTGGTCGTGCGTGAGGGGTAACCCGTTCCCCTAGCATCGTCGCGTGCCCGCCGACGATGCTCCCGACGTCGCTGCCCAGGACGGGGCGCCGCGGGCGCCCTACGACCCGATGCCGCACGGACCCGCCGAGGTCGGAGTGGGCCCGTGGCCGGGCGACTGGCCCGAGGGCGAGCGGTACGACGCGACGCTGTTGGCCGACGGGGACCGGCGCAACGTGGTCGACCGCTACCGCTACTGGACCCTCGAGGCGATCGTCGCGGACCTCGACCTGCGACGGCACGACTTCCACGTGGCCATCGAGAACTGGCAGCACGACTTCAACATCGGCACGGTCGTCCGCACCGCGAACGCCTTCCTGGCCCGAGAGGTGCACATCGTGGGCCAGCGGCGCTGGAATCGTCGGGGGGCGATGGTGACCGACCGCTACCAGCACGTGCGGCACCACCCGACGCCCGAGGACCTGGCCGAGCACCTGCGCGAGCAGGGCGTACGACTGCTGGGCATCGACAACCTGCCCGGGTCCGTGCCGCTGGAGACGCTGGAGCTCCCCCGACGGGTCTGCCTGCTCTTCGGGCAGGAGGGACCGGGGCTGTCCCGGTCGGCGCGTGCCGCCTGCGAGGGCACCTTCTCCATCGCGCAGTTCGGCTCCACCCGCTCGATCAACGCCTCGGCGGCCGCGGCGATCGCGATGCACACCTGGGTCCGCCAGCACGCCGACCTCGGCCCGGACGTGCCCTGGCGGGGGGAGTGAGCCGGGTCGGACCGCGGAGGCGTCGACTTTCGCGGCGTACCGGCCTCTCGCCCTAGAGTGGTGTCGCGGCGACGAGCGAGGGCGGACCCCAGGACCACCTCGGAACGCCCCCTGAGCCGCTGCCGACCACCGAGCGACCACCGAGCGACCACCGAGCGACCAGGA
>JBBPYL010000153.1:0-21193 GCA_038199935.1 Propionibacteriales bacterium
CCGGCCACCTCTCCGGCCACCTCTCCGGCCACCTCTCCGGCCGCCGCCACGGCGACGCGCGTCCTGGTCCTGGCCGGCGGGCTCTCCCACGAGCGGGACGTGTCGCTCCGGTCCGGCCGGCGGGTCGCCGAGGCTCTGCGGGACGCCGGCGTCGAGGTGGAGGTCCGCGACGTCGACGCGGGGCTGCTGCCCTCGCTGCGCGACCACCGCCCGGACTGCGTGCTGCCGCTGCTGCACGGTGAGACCGGAGAGGACGGCGCGCTCCGCGAGGTCCTCGAGCTGGTCGGTGTGCCCTACGTCGGCGCCCGACCGCAGGCCTCGCGTGCCGCCTTCGACAAGCCGGTGGCCAAGATGATCGCCGCCCGCGCGGGTATCCGCACCCCCCGGTCGGTGGCCCTGCCGCACGAGACCTTCCGCGAGCTCGGAGCGGCGGCGGTGATGGCCGCGATGGTCGACGCCCTGGGCACCCCGCTGATGGTCAAGCCTGCCCGCGGCGGCTCCGCGCTGGGCTGCACCGTGGTCCGTGACGCAGACGCCCTGCCTGGGGCGATGGTCGACGCCTACGCCTACGGTGCGACCGCGCTGGTGGAGCAGCTGGTGGTGGGGGCCGAGGTCGCCGTCCCCGTCGTCAACACCGGCGACGGCCCTCGCGCCCTGCCCGCGGTCTCCATCACCCCCGACGGCGGCGTCTACGACTACACCGCCCGCTACACCGCGGGTAGCACCGAGTTCGTCGTGCCTGCCACCCTCGCGACCGAGGTGGCCGCGGAGTGCGCCCGGGTCGCCGTGCTGGCCCACGAGGCGCTGGGGCTGCGCGACCTCTCCCGCTCGGACCTGATGATCGACGAGCAGGGCCAGGTGTGGTTCCTCGAGGTCAACGTGGCCCCGGGCCTGACCGAGACCTCGACGGTCCCGCTCGCTGTCTCGGCTGCGGGGCTGGACCTCGGACGACTGATGGCCGACCTGGTGAGCGTGGCCGTTGCCCGCGGCGGCGCCTGAGGTGGGAGGATCGGCCTCGTGCGCGACATCACCTATCCCCCGGTCATCCTCACCGCCAAGCTGGGCTTCAGAGCGCTCGACCTGACCTTCCAGATGTCCGGGACGCAACGGGTGCCCCGCACCGGTGGTGCCGTGCTCGCCTTCAACCACATCTCCTACGTCGACTTCATCCTCGGTGGGTACGCCGCACACCCCTCGGACCGGCTGGTCCGGTTCATGGCCAAGCGCGAGCTGTTCGACCACCGGTTCGCCGGTCCGTTGATGCGCTCCTTCCACCACATCGAGGTGGACCGCTCCGCGGGCGTCGCGTCCTACGCCCAGGCCGTCGACGTCGTGCGCGCTGGAGAGGTGGTCGGGATCTTTCCGGAGGCCACGATCTCGCGCTCCTTCGAGATCAAGGACATCAAGAGCGGGGCCGCCCGGCTCGCCGCCGAGGCCGGCGTACCGCTGATCCCGGTCATCCTGTGGGGCACCCAGCGGATGAAGACCAAGGACCACAAGAGCGACTTCGGCCGCGGGAAGACCATCGCCATCACCGTGGGCGAGCCGCTGCACCCCACCGGTGAGAACCCGGTCGCCGAGACCGCGGCCCTGCGGACGGCGATGCAGACGATGTTGGACCAGACCATTGCCGCCTACCCCGCGGACGAGCAACCGTCTGGTTCCTGGTGGCTGCCCGCGCGCCTGGGCGGCTCGGCTCCGACGCCGGACCAGGCGGGGGAGCTCGACGCGGCGGAGAAGCGCCAGCGGATCCTCGCGCGGCGCCGTAAGCAGGAGAAGGCGCGCACCTCGGGGCGCGAGCGCCGCTGAGCCTCACCCAGAGCGGTCCCAGGCTCTTCAGGACTCTCCCAGGACGGTCCGGGTCGACGGTGTACGCCCACCGCGAACGTCCCTGGCGCCAGAGCAGCCGCCGTGTTCTGCTCTGAACCATGACCTCCTCCCTGCTCGTCCTCGGTGGCACGTCCTGGCTCGGGGGCGCGGTCGCGCGGAACGCCCTGGCTGCCGGTCATCAGGTGACGTGCCTGGCTCGCGGGACCCTGGGCGAGGTCCCCGACGGTGCCGAGCACGTACGCGCCGACCGTGACGCCCTGGACGCCTACGCGGCGGTGCGTGAGCGAAAGTGGGACGCCGTGGTCGACGTCTCCCGGCAGCCCACCCACGTGCGGAGTGCGCTGGAGGCGCTGCGCGGGGTCGGCCACTGGGTCTTCGTGTCCACCTGCTCCGTCTACGCCTGGCAGTCCGAGCCGCACCGCGACGAGTCAGCCCCGCTACTGGACCCCTGGACCGGCACGGGGCTGGCCACCGACGACGACTACGGTCCGGCCAAGGTCGCCTGCGAGCAGGCCGTTCTCTCCGCCCGTCCCGACGCCCTGGTCGCCCGGTCGGGGCTGATCGTGGGCCACGGTGATCCCACCGACCGTTTCGGCTACTGGCCCGGTCGGGTCGCCAAGCCTGCCCGGGCGAGGCGATGCTGGTCCCGCCACTCGACGACGCGCTCCAGGTGGTCGACGTCGAGGTGTTCGCCCGTTGGCTCGTCCGCTGCGCCGTGGAGGGCGTGGGTGGAGTGATGAACGTGATGAGCGAGCCCACGTCGTTCAGGACGTTGGTCGAGGCCTGCGCGCTGGCGGCCGGGGTGCTGCCGCGGTTCGTCGAGGCGGACGGCGGATGGCTCGTCGAGCACGAGGTCGCTCCCTGGTCCGGACCCGACTCCCTCCCGCTGTGGCTGCCCCGGCCCGAGTACTCCGGACTCTTCGCCCGGGACACCACGAGGGCGCACGAGGCCGGCCTCGGGGACCGGCTGCTGCTGGAGGTCGTGCGCGACGCGCTCCGGTGGGAGACCGAGAGCGGTCTGGCCCGCGACCGTCGCGCCGGCCTGACCCGGGACCGCGAGACCGGTCTGCTTGCTGCTCTCGATCAGCTCGGATCGAGCGCCCCCGCCTAAGTTCGTCAGAGCGACATACCGACTGATCGATATGTCGTCACGACGATCTATCGCTTCCTCAGTATGTCGACAAGTCGATGCCGCCAGTGAGCACGCGGACAGCGCACAGCGTCGCCCGGGGCCCGGCGAAGCCGTCAGCCGGCGTCGGGCGGGTCGATGACCCCGAGGATGCGCTCGAGGTCGGACAGCGAGGCGAACTCCACGGTGATCCGGCCCTTGGTTCGGCCCAGGTCGACCTTCACCCGGGTGTCGAGCCGATCGGCGAGCCGCGCGGCGATCTCGTCCAGGCCCGGGGCCACCGGCTTGTGGCGGCGAGGACCGGTCGCGCTGCTGCCCGTGAGGTCGCCGACGGAGACGATTTCCTCCAGCCCGCGCACGGAGATCCCCTCCGCGATCACGCGTGCCGCCAGCCGGTCCTGGACCTCGGGGCTCTCGACGGCGACGAGGGCTCGGGCGTGCCCGGCCGTCAGCACGCCCGCGGCCACCCGGCGCTGGACCGGGGGAGAGAGCCGGAGCAGCCGGAGCGTGTTGGAGATCTGGGGCCGACTGCGACCGATCCGCTCCGCGAGCTCCTCGTGGGTGCAGCCGAAGTCGTCGAGGAGCTGCTGGTAGGCGGCTGCCTCCTCCAGGGGGTTCAACTGCGACCGGTGCAGGTTCTCCAGGAGGGCGTCGCGCAGCAGCTGGTCGTCGGAGGTCTCCCGGACGATCGCGGGGATGGCCTCAAGCCCGGCCTGCTGGCCCGCCCGCCACCGACGCTCGCCCATGATGAGCTCGTAGCCGTCACCGCCGTCCGGTCGCACGACTACGGGCTGGAGCAGGCCGACCTCGCGGATCGAATGCACGAGCTCGGCCATGTCCTCCTCGTCGAAAACCTGACGCGGCTGACGCGGGTTGGGCACGATCGAGGCGATGGGGAGCTCGGCGTACCAGGCTCCCTCCACGTGGGTTGCCGGCGGGGTCTCGCTGCCGGCGTCCACCGCGGGCGCATGCTCCCCGCCGCCGGGCACGCTCGACTCGGCGCGGTCCTCGGCCCCGGCAGGCGCAGTGCTGGTATCCGTGGAGGTTGACGTGAGGGTCGGAGCCGGCGGGTGCGGCCCGGTCGGGATCAGCGATCCGAGGCCCCGCCCAAGACCACGTCGGGGCGGAAGCGGCTTCTGGGTCATCGGGATCCCTTCGGGACGGCGGAGCCGGCGATCTCGCGGGCGGCTTCGTGATAGCTCAACGCGCCCGGCGAGGCTGGATCATAGGTCAACACGCTCTGGCCGTAGCTCGGCGCCTCGGAGACCCGGACCGAGCGGGGGATGGTCGTCTTGAGCACCTGCTCGGGGAAGTGCGTGCGCACCTCGTCGGCGACCCCGGCCGCCAACCGCGTCCGAGCGTCGAACATGGTGATCAGGATGGTGGAGACCGAGAGGCCCGGATTGAGGTGGGAGCGGACGAGTTCGACGGTGTCCAGCAGCTGACCCAGTCCCTCCAGGGCGTAGTACTCCGCCTGGATGGGGATCAGCATCTCGTCGCCGGCCACCAGCGCGTTCAGGGTGAGGAGGCCCAGGGACGGCGGGCAGTCGATCAGCACGTAGTCGTAGCGCTCCTCCCCCTCCCCGAAGACCAGGGGATGCGCGTGCAGGGACTCTCGCAGGCGACTCTCCCGACGCTCCAGCACGGCGAGCTCAAGCTCCGCGCCAGCAAGGTCGATGGTGGCGGGGACGACGAACAGGCCGTCGATCTCCGGGCTTGGCTGGACGAGGTCGGCCAGCGGGACCCCGTCGACCACGGCGTCGTAGATCGAGGGACTTCCTCGGTGGTGCTCAATGGCCAGCGCTGTCGACGCGTTGCCCTGTGGGTCGAGGTCGATGACCAGCACGCGGAGTCCGCGGAGGGCCAGGGCAGCAGCAAGATTGACCGCCGTCGTGGTCTTCCCGACGCCGCCCTTCTGGTTCCCGACCACCATCACCCGGGTGCCGACGGGACGTGGGAAGGGCCCGCTGAGGCTGAGACGATGGCGCGCTGCGATCTCCCGCTCCACCTCACGGGCCAGTGGAGCGGCGTGTCGACCCGACCCAGAAGAGGAGGCTGCAGAGGTGCCAGAAGAGGGAGTCGTGGAGGCCGAAGAGGCCGTCTGCGCGGCTTCTCGTGCGCGGTCACCTGCGGTCGTAGCGCTTCGGGCAAGTCCTGACCGTGTGGGAAGGGGTGCGGGTGACGTGCTCCCCACGACCTCGGTGAGGGTAGCCGACGGCTCTGTTCCACGTGAAACAGGTGCCTGTGGACGAGCTTGTGGATTCTGTGGGTATCTCGGCCAGCCGAGCGTGGACTCTGTCTGGCTCTGCCTCTCGACCTCCGGCCACCCGAGGTCGGGGACCACCACTGAGCCCGTCACGTCGCCGCGTCCTCCACCATGTTGAGATCAGGGACCTTCACGTGCCCACCGACGGCGGGCATCGACTCAACCTAGCCGGACGGCTGACGTCGTTCCAGCCGCAGCACCGTGACGGGAGGCTGCACGACGCCGACCCCGAGGCTCAGCACCTCCGGCGTCGCGGTGGTCCATCGCGAGACCACGGCCGAGGCGTCGACCAGCTCCTGGGCGACGGTCGAACCCTTGATAGCCAGCAGGGCACCCTGCGGCGCCACCAGCGGCATGGACCATCCGAGCAGCTTGCCCAGAGGGGCCACGGCGCGCGACGTGACCACGTCGTACGCTGCCCGGCCGTGCTGCTCCTCCGCTCGGGCCCGAACCACCTCGACCTGGGACAACTTCAGGTGGGCAACCGCCTCGTCTAGGAACATCACTCGGCGCAGCAGTGGCTCGACGAGAGTCACCACGAGGTCGGGTCGGTGCAGCGCCAGCACTAGCCCGGGAAGTCCTGCCCCGCTGCCGATGTCGCACACGGTGGCGCCCGTGGGGATGGCTTCCGCCAGCACAGCGCAGTTCAGTAGGTGACGCTCCCACAGACGCGACGTCTCACGCGGCCCGATCAGGCCGCGCTCCACCCCAGCCGAGGCCAGAAGGTCGTGGAACCGCACCGCAGCGTCCAGATTCGCCCCAAACACGGCCGCCGCAGCGGCCGGCCGTGGCGCTGCGCCGCTCACGAGCGTCGTGTCACGTGAAACAGGATGAGAATCAGGCGGGACGCACGACGACGAAACGTCGCGGCTCCACCCCGTCCGAGTCCGACTTCAGGCCGGCAGCGGCGACAGCGTCGTGCACCACCTTGCGCTCAAACGGAGACATCGGAGAGAGGGAGACCGGCTCGCCGCTCTCGCGTACCGTGGCCGCCGTCTCGGCAGCCAACTTCTCCAGACGTACGCGCTGGGCCGCCCGGTAACCGCCGATGTCCAACATCAAACGCGACCGCTCGCCAGTCTCCCGGAAGACGGCCAGCCGGGTCAGCTCCTGGAGTGCCTCGAGCACCTCACCCTGCGAGCCCACGAGCTGTCCAAGGTCGCCACCGACGATGGAGACCGCGGCCCGATCGGCCTCCACGTCCATGTCCAGGTCGCCGTCCAGGTCCGCGATGTCGAGCAGCTCCTCGAGGTAGTCCGCCGCGATATCTCCCTCATTCTCCAGGATCTCCACGCTGGTCGACGCGGGGGAGTCGTCTGTGGCCGCGCCCTGGGTGGGAGCGTCACCGGCCGCTTCGACGTCGGGGGCCTGCGTCGGAGAGGACTCGGACGTCTCGGTCTCCGCTACTACGGTGTCGCCGGTGTCGTCGGTGTCGTCGGTGTCGGACTTCACGGTCTCGGGCATCTGGTCAGTCACGGGGTCACTCCTGTGCGAGGGGCCGAGTCGGTGCTCGGTGGTGAACAAATCGGGGTCGACCGGGGCCGGCGGCGTCGGGGAAGCGGTCGGTACGGGGTAGTCGGGACCAACTCAGGACGGGTCGGGGTCACCCGAGCTGGGCGGCGTGCGTGGTGGACCCTGCTTGCTGGGCCCACCCTTCTTCCGCTGGCTGCGGGTCTGCTTCTTGGGCTGCTGCCGCGACGGAGCGGGCGGGGGCGTCTCCGGCTCCACGGTCTCCACCACGGTCTCCACCGGGTCGACGGGCAGACCCTTCTTGGCGGCCTTGCGTGCATCGCGCTCCTGCTTCGCGGTCGCCGCCGCCGTGTTCGGCGCCGGATTGTTGCGGATCACGTAGAACTGCTGGCACATGGTCCACAGGTTCGACGTCGTCCAGTAGAAGAGCACCCCGATCGGGAAGGCGATACCGCCCACCGCGAAAACCAGGGGGAGGACGTAGAGGAGCATCTTCTGCTGCTGCGCGTAGGGCCCGGTCATCGCGTCGGCCGGCATGTTCTTGCTCATCAGCTGGCGCTGGGTCAAGAAGGTGGTCACCGTCATCCCCACCACGAGGATCGCGGCCAGGACCCGGACGTTGATGAGGTCCGTGGACAGGAACGTGTCGGAGATCTTCGCGCCGAGAAACACCGCGTCGCCGAACTTCTCGTTCAGCGCGGTGGTCATCAACCCCTTCTCGTTCTCGGGGTGCTTCGCCGCCTGGTCGATGAGCCGGAAGAGGGACAGGAAGATCGGCATCTGCACGATCAGCGGCAGGCACGAGGCGAACGGGTTGGTGCCCGTCTCCTTATAGAGCTTCATCGTCTCCTGGGCGAGACGCTCCCGGTCGTGGCCGTACTTCTTCTGCAGCTCCCGGGCCTTGGGCTGGATGAGCTGCATGTTCCGGCTGGACTTGATCTGCTTGACGAACAACGGGATCAGGGCGGCGCGGATGACCAGGGTGAGTCCGATGATCGACAGGATCCAGGCGATCCCCGCGTCGTCGCCGAACATGCCGCCGAAGAGCCGGTGGAAGGCCAGCAGCACGAACGAGGTGCCGTAGTAGAGCGGCGCCATGATGTAGCCGCCCAGCTGGGACAGTAGGTCGATCACTCAGGCTCCTGGAGACGACGTCGTGGTGCTGTCAGTGCGGTGGTGGGGCGAGTTCGGGACCGGGTCGTAGCCCCCGGCGGCCCACGGGTGGCACCGGAGCAGGCGTCGGAGCGACAGATGACTCCCCCGGACGCTCCCGTGCACCGTCACCGCCTCCAGAGCGTAGGCCGAGCAGGAGGGGTGGTAGCGACAGACCTGTCCGTAGAGGGGACTGATCACCAACCGGTACACCCGCAGGAACCCGATGAGCACGTACTTCACGACCGTACCTCTGATCTCACGGCGGCGGGTCGGGCGCGGGCCAGCGACCGGTCCAGGTCGGTGCCGAGGGTGTCGAAGTCGGCCTCGGCCGCCGGCGGGAGCGCCCGTACGACCAGCGACGCGTGTGC
Source organism: Propionibacteriales bacterium (assembly GCA_038199935.1). Taxonomy (GTDB): domain Bacteria; phylum Actinomycetota; class Actinomycetes; order Propionibacteriales; family Nocardioidaceae; genus Nocardioides_B. The sequence goes on from JBBPYL010000153.1 coordinate 8,219, forward strand.
GTCGAGGGTGCCCAGGCGCGCCGCGACCAGGTGACGCAGGCGACGCCGGACGCGGTTGCGCACGACCGCGTTGCCCACGGCCTTGCTCACCACGAAGCCAACCCGCGGAGCCGAGGGCTCATGTGGGTCTGACGCGTCGGGGGACGGGACGAGGAGGTGCACCACCAGGGTCCGAGACCCCGCCCGCCGGCCGTGTCGGATCGCAGGCGCGAACTGACGTCCGGAGGTGAGGCGATGCTGCCGCGTCAGCACGCGGTCGCCATGGTCGAGGGCCGCGCTCAGACCGTCAGGCTCTTGCGACCCTTGCGACGACGCGCGGCCATGATCGAGCGTCCGGCACGGGTGCGCATGCGCAGACGGAAGCCGTGCACCTTGTGACGGCGGCGGTTGTTCGGCTGGTACGTTCTCTTGCTCACGAGGATCTCCGTGGGTCGGGTGCGGCCGAGCGTGCGGCCGCAGACACATGTGCGGTTCTTGGGCCAACCGGCTGTCGGGTTCGGCCGGCACCGCCCACCCGCGCGGTTCGTGCGTGGACATGCGGCACCGGTCGACACCGGTTCGACCGCACCACGGTACGGCGTGGCCGGAGCCGGGGTCAAACCGGCTCGACCACCGCCCAGCGCACCGGTCGGGACCTCGTGTGCACCTTCTGTCACACCTGTGGACAACCGCTTGATCGATGGGCGCGCCTGTTGTTAGCGTCGCGACGTTCCGAGTTCCCTTCGGCGCCCGTGACTCGCGGTAGGGCACGTGCTCCTCTTCGCACCGAAGAGTCGGCCTTACCCCCTCTGACCTGGTCGAACGAGGTCTGCGGAGTCCGGTTCGTCGCCTCGGACCAGGCGACTGCAGAGGATCGCAGCCGGATGCACAACCTGTGGACAACTATGTGGATCACCGTCGGCAGGCGACCTCCCGAGACGAAGGGGACACCCCGATGGACGACACCGCGGGACCACGCGCCGACGACGAGCTCGCGGACGTCTGGCGCCTCCTGGTCGATGACCTTCCGCCCAACCAGCGCGCGTGGCTGACTGCGAGCGCGCCGGTCACGCTGCACGAGCACACCGCGATCATCGCCGTCCCCGACGAGTTCACCCGGGGCCAGCTCGAGGGACGGCTGCGAACCCGGCTCGAGGATGCGCTCGGAAACGCCTTCGACCGTCAGATCCGGATCATGGTCACCGTCGACCCCGAGATCGACACCCCGGCTGCACGTCCCGGGTCCCTCGACGACCCCGGCCGCTCCCGTCCGGGTCTGGGCGGCGGCGGTCAGTTCGGCGGGTCTCAGGATGACGACATGTCGACGTACCCACTCAACGACATGTCGACAAATCCCCTCGACGTCCCCACCCCGCTGCACTCGGCGTCGTCGCGCAAGCCGGGCACCAGCGCCCTCGAGACCCGGCTCAACCCGAAGTACGTGTTCGACACGTTCGTCATCGGCTCCTCCAACCGCTTCGCGCACGCGGCAGCGGTCGCGGTGGCCGAGGCGCCGGGCAAGGCGTACAACCCACTGCTGATCTACGGCGACTCGGGGCTGGGCAAGACCCACCTCCTGCACGCAATCGGCCACTACGTCCGCAGCCTCTTCAACGGCGCCCGGGTCCGCTACGTGAGCTCGGAGGAGTTCACCAACGAGTTCATCAACGCCATCCGCGACGACAAGGCGGCGATGTTCCAGCGCCGCTATCGCGACGTCGACGTCCTGCTCATCGACGACATCCAGTTCCTCGAGGGCAAGATCCAGACGCAGGAGGAGTTCTTCCACACCTTCAACACCCTGCACAACGCGAATAAGCAGATCGTGATCACCTCCGACCGGGCGCCCAAGCGTCTCGAGGCCCTCGAGGACCGGCTGCGGAACCGGTTCGAGTGGGGCCTGATCACCGACGTCCAGCCTCCCGACCTCGAGACACGGATCGCCATCCTGCGCAAGAAGGCCGCCACGGAGCGGATGACTGCGCCCCCGGACGTCCTGGAGTACATCGCCTCGAAGATTCAGACCAACATCCGCGAGCTGGAGGGGGCCCTGATCCGGGTCACCGCCTTCGCCAGCCTGAACCGGCAACCGGTCGACCTCACCCTGGCCGAGATCGTCCTCAAGGACCTGATCCCCGACGGTGGAGAGCCCGAGATCACCGCCGCGTTGATCATCGCCCAGACCGCGGCCTACTTCGGGCTGTCCATCGACGACCTGTGCGGCGCCAGCCGCAGCCGGGTCCTGGTGACCGGCCGGCAGATCGCGATGTACCTGTGCCGCGAGCTCACCGACCTCTCCCTGCCCAAGATCGGGCAGCAGTTCGGCGGCCGTGACCACACCACCGTGATGCACGCCGACAAGAAGATCCGTCAACTGCTGGCCGAGCGGCGCAGCGTCTACAACCAGGTCACCGAGCTGACCAACCGGATCAAGCAGCAGGCTCGACAGTCGTGATCCGGAGCTGTCGGGAGGGGGTCCACGCCTGTGGACCAGCCTGTGCACGACGGGGGGTCCGACCCGGCGCCATGGTGGACGGAACCGGTCCCATCCACCGACGCTCGTCGCTCGCCCCCAGGCCGTCCACCGGTTCTTGTCGTTCGTCCACAGGTGTCGCTGACGGCCACAGGGCATCTGACCTGGGACGACACCCGTTGTCCACAGTGTCCACCGACCCTATGGGTACGACGAGTCTCCCTATCTCCGAAGCCTCCGAGAACGTTGACTCCGAGCGCGACCTGGGGACAACCCCCTGCTGGGCGCCGACGGTGAACGACAGGACCGCTGTGCAGCCGCACCCTCGTGCTGTCCCGCAACCTCAGTGCGTGGCAGGATGCTCACCCCCGGCTCGGCAGGTCTGCCCATGCCGTCCCCCACGTCCCAGAGGAGGCGACCGCTCGTGAAGTTCCGCGTCGAGCGCGACGTCCTGACCGACGCCGTCGCCTGGGCCGCCCGCAGCCTGCCCGTGCGCCCCAGTGCCCCGGTCCTCGCCGGGCTGATGATCGAGACCCAGTCGGGCGACGGGGGCGACGGGCTGATCCTGTCCACCTTCGACTACGAGACCTCCGCGCGGGCCACGGTGCCCGCCGACGTCGTCGAGGAGGGTCGGGCGCTGGTCTCCGGCCGGCTGCTCGCCGACATCTGCCGAAGCCTTCCCCACAAGCCGGTCGAGTTCTCCGTCGAGGGCTCCAAGGTGTCGCTGACCTGCGGAAGCGCCCGGTTCAGCCTCCAGACGATGCCCGTCGAGGAGTACCCCTCCCTGCCCGACATGCCCCAGGCGACCGGCACCGTGCGCAGCGACGTCTTCGCCAACGCGGTCGCCCAGGCCGTGACGGCGGCCGGCCGCGACGACATGCTGCCCGTGCTGACCGGGGTGCGGATCGAGATCGACGGCTCCGACCTGTCCCTGCTCGCCACCGACCGCTTCCGGTTGTCCCTGCGCGAGCTCGGCTGGGACCCGATCGGCACCGATGCGACGGCCGCGGCGCTCGTTCCGGCCAAGGTGCTTGCCGACACGGCGAAGTCGCTCACCGCGGGTGCCGAGGTGACCATCGCGCTGGCCGGATCGGGCGCCGGCGAGGGCATCATCGGCTTCGAGGGCTCGGCCGGTGGAGGCGTACGCCGGACCACCACCCGCCTGCTAGACGGCGAGTTCCCCAAGGTCAGGACCCTGTTCCCCAGTGAGCAGGGCACCCTGGCCCGCGTCGACCGGGCCACGTTGGTCGAGGCGGTCAAGCGGGTCTCCCTGGTCGCCGAGCGCAACACCGCGGTGCAGCTCGCCTTCGCCGACGGGTGCCTGACCCTGGACGCCGGCAGCGGGGACGAGGCGCTGGCCACCGAGCAGATCGACGCCACCATCACCGGCGCCGACATCACCACCGGTTTCAACCCGCAGTTCCTGCTCGACGGGCTGACTGCCATCGATGCCCCGGTCGTCGAGCTCGCCTTCACCCAGGCCTCGAAGCCGGCGGTGATGGCCGGGGTCGACTCGCTCGACGGGGACGCCGACGTCTCCTTCCGCTACCTGTTGATGCCGCGACGCCTCCTGTCCTGAGCCCGACCGGAGGCCGACACGGGGGGAGGCGCCGGGGCACCGGTTCGGCGTAGGCTCCTCCGCACCACCACCTGCTGAGGGAGACTCATGGATCTGGGAATGATCGGTCTGGGCAAGATGGGCGGCAACATGCGCGAGCGGTTGCGACGTGCCGACCACACCGTCGTCGGCTACGACCGCAACCCCGAGGTGAGCGACGTCGACAGCATGGAGGCCCTGCTCGAGGCCCTCCCCTCACCGAAGATCGTCTGGGTCATGGTCCCCTCCGGCGAGGCCACGCACGCCACGATCACCGAGCTCGGCGAGCTGCTCTCTGAGGGCGACATCGTCATCGACGGCGGCAACTCCCGCTGGAGCGACGACCTGGCCCACGCCGAACAGTTGAACGCCAAGGGCGTCGGCTTCGTCGACTGCGGCGTCTCCGGCGGCGTCTGGGGCCTGGAGAACGGCTACGCACTGATGGCCGGCGGGTCCAAGGAGCACATCGAGACCCTGCAGCCGATCTTTGACGCGCTCAAGCCACCGGGCGAGTTCGGCTGGGTGCACGCCGGCGAGTGCGGTGCCGGCCACTTCTCCAAGATGGTGCACAACGGCATCGAGTACGCCGTGATGCAGGCGTACGCCGAGGGCTGGGAGCTGCTCCAGAAGGCCGAGGTCGTCGACAACGTCACGGAGGTCTACCGCTCCTGGCGCGAGGGCACCGTCATCCGCTCGTGGCTGCTGGACCTGCTGGTCGTCGCGTTGGACGACGACCCGGGCCTGTCGGGGATCCGCGGCTACGCCGAGGACTCCGGCGAGGGCCGGTGGACGGTCGAGGCCGGCATCGAGCACGCGGTGGCCACGCCGGCGATCACCGCGGCGCTCTACGCCCGCTTCGTCTCCCGGCAGGACGACAGCCCCGCGATGAAGGCCGTGGCCGCGATGCGCAACCAGTTCGGTGGTCACGCGGTGCAGACCGACGCCCCGGCCAAGACCACCGACACCCCCGACGAGTCCAAGGGCTGATCGCCCGGTGCACGTCGCGCACCTCTCGCTGCACGACTTCCGCTCCTACCGCGAGGCGGACATCGCGCTGGGGCTGGGGGTGACGGCGTTTGTCGGCCGCAACGGGCACGGGAAGACCAACCTCGTCGAGGCCGTGGACTACCTGGCTCGGCTCGGCTCGCACCGCGTCTCCCAAGACGCTGCGCTGGTCCGGTCCGGGGCCGAGCGTGCCGTCATCCGGCTCGGGGTGGTGCGCGACGAGCGGACCGCCGTGCTCGAGGTGGAGATCAACCCGGGCCGGTCGAATCGGGCACGGGTGAACCGGTCCCCGCTGCCGCGCGCCCGGGACCTGCTCGGCATGGTCCGCACGGTGCTCTTCTCCCCCGAGGACCTCAGCCTGGTCAAGGGAGACCCGGGGGAGCGCCGCCGCTTCCTCGACGAGCTGCTGGTCCAGCGCGCACCTCGCTACGCCGGGGTCCGGGCCGACTACGACCGGGTGCTCAAGCAGCGCAACTCGCTGCTCAAGACAGCCGGGCTGGCCCGGCGCGGCGGACCGGGTGCGAGTCGGGGGGAGTCGGCGCTGGCCACCCTCGGGGTCTGGGACTCGCACCTCGCCCGGACCGGAGCCGAGCTCCTGGCGGCCCGGATCTCGCTCGTCGAGGCACTCAAGCCGCTGGTCGGGGCGGCGTACGAGGCCGTGGCCCGGGGCGCCACCCGCGACGACGCGCAGCTCACCTACGCCGCCTCGTGGGAGTTGCCCGAGCACGACCCGGTCGCGCCAGACCGGGAGACGCTGGGCCGGGCCCTCCGTGCCGAGGTGGAGCGGCGCCGCGACGACGAGCTTGACCGGGGGATCAGCCTGGTCGGGCCGCACCGCGACGACCTCCTGCTGATGCTCGGGCCGCTGCCGGTCAAGGGGTACGCCAGCCACGGGGAGTCCTGGTCGATGGCGCTGGCGCTGCGGCTGGCCTCCTACGACCTGCTCCGCGCCGACGGCGACGACCCGATCCTGATCCTCGACGACGTCTTCGCCGAGCTCGACACCGGACGTCGCGAGCGGCTGGCCGAACTGGTCGCGGGCGCCGAGCAGGTCCTGGTCACCGCAGCGGTGCCCGAGGACCTGCCTCGCGCGCTGGCCGGGGCCCGGGTGGACGTGGTCGAGGGAGCGGCGCTGTCCCATGCCCCCTGAGCATCCCGGTCCGCCGGAGAACGATCCGACCCAGGGATCGCCCCCGTCGGGAGGTCCCCCGAGCGAGCCGGCGTCGCCGTCGGAGCCGCACGACGAGTCGGGGCTCGAGCTGGCCCGCAGCGTGGCCCGCGGCCTGGCCGGCAGTCGCCGCCCCGGCGCCAGTCGCTCCCGCGGTCCGCGGAACGGTGCCCGCCCGGGTCGCCCGGGCGGATGGGGCCGCCGAGACCCCCAGGCGTCAGGTGCCCACCCCGATGACCGGGACCCGCAACTACTGGACAACACCATCGGCCGGTTGATCGCCGACCAGGGCTGGACCACCGACGTCCGGGTGCACGGGGTCTTCACCCGCTGGGAGCACCTGGTGGGGCGTGAGGTGGCCGCGCACTGCACCCCGGAGGGCTTCACCGACGGTGTGCTCACGGTCCGCACCGACTCCACCGCGTGGAGCACCCAGCTGCGCCTGCTGGCGCCGACGGTGCTGCGCCGGCTGAACGCCGAGCTGGGGGACCGGACCGTCCTGCGCATCGACGTGCGGGGTCCGCACCTCCCCACCTGGACCAAGGGCCGACTCTCCTCGCGCGACGGCCGCGGACCGCGCGACACCTACGGCTGAGCTCCCGGCCGACGAGGTCGAGGACGCCGTGCCCACGTCCTGCCACCGGCGATCTGGGAGCCCCGAGTGCGTACGGGGACTATGAGCCGCCCCCACGCGGGGCTCCATGCCGCGGTGAAGGGCCGAGAATCGGTATCTGGTCGCTGCTTCGACCCGAATCATTCTGTGGGCGATCTCAGGTCGGGCCCTGTGAGGGGGTAAGATGGAGTGTGAGGTCGACGCTTCCATCGGAGCTCGGCCTTCGCTGTGTCGGCCCGCTCCCCACACCCCGTTTCCGGTCGGGCCCCAGCGAGAATCCCTGACACGAAGGACACCCGTGGTCGACCAGTCCCCCTCCGATGCTCTCTCTGATGCCCCCTCCGATGCTCTGACGCCCTCGGCGGGCCGGGTCGCCGACGCCGCGCAGGCTCTGGCCCCGCGGGGAGAGTCGGCGGCGGTCGAGGAGGGCAAGTACGACGCGTCGGCCATCCAGGTTCTCGAGGGCCTCGAGGCGGTCCGCAAGCGTCCCGGCATGTACATCGGCTCCACCGGTGAGCGCGGACTGCACCACCTGGTGTGGGAGGTCGTCGACAACTCGGTCGACGAGTCTCTGGCCGGCTACTGCACCAGCATCTCGGTGACGCTGCTCGCCGACGGCGGGGTCCAGGTCGCCGACAACGGCCGGGGCATCCCCACCGGCCTGCACCCCACCGAGGGCATCCCCGCGGTGACTATGGCCCTGACCATGCTCCACGCCGGCGGGAAGTTCGGCGGCGGTGGTTACAAGGTGTCCGGCGGCCTGCACGGGGTGGGCGTCTCGGTGGTCAACGCGCTGAGCAGCACGCTCCAGGTCGACGTCCGCAACCGCGGCCACCACTGGCGCCAGCGGTTCTCCCTGGGCGAGCCCAACGGTCCGCTGGAGCAGGTCCGCGCGCTCGACGCCGGGGAGGAGACGGGCACCACCATCACCTTCTGGGCCAGCGAGGAGATCTTCGAGACCACGACGTACTCCTTGGAGACGATCGTGCACCGGATCCGTGAGATGGCCTTCCTCAACAAGGGTCTGGAGATCATCGTCCGCGACGAGCGGGAGCAGGCGGCCGAGGTCGCCGAGGGCGTGGAGGACGCCGCCGAGCAGGCGCAGGCCGCCACGTCCGGCTCCGACATGCACGCCGACGGTGCCGCACTGGAGCAGAGGTTCCGCTTCGACCGCGGGCTGGTCGACTACGTGGAGCACCTGAACAAGCGCAAGGATCACGCCCATCCGAGCGTCATCGAGTTCGAGGCCGAGCTGCCCGAGAGCGGGATGAGCCTCGAGGTGGCGATGCAGTGGAACACCACCTTCACCGAGTCGGTGCACACCTTCGCCAACACGATCAACACCCACGAGGGCGGCACTCACGAGGAGGGCTTCCGCTCCGCGCTCACCTCCCTGGTGAACAACTGGGGCGAGGAGTGGAACCTGATCAAGAAGCGCGAGGACCGGGTCTCCGGCGACGACGTCCGTGAGGGCCTGACCGCGATCGTCTCGGTCAAGCTCGGTGAGCCCCAGTTCGAGGGGCAGACGAAGACCAAGCTCGGCAACACCGAGGCCAAGGGCTTCGTCCAGCGGGTGGTCAACGAGCGGCTCGGCGCCTGGCTGGAGCAGAACCCGGCCGAGGGACGCGACATCGTCCGCAAGTCGCAGGCTGCGGCCTCGGCCCGGATCGCCGCCCGCAAGGCACGTGACCTGGCCCGCTCGCGCAAGGGCCTGCTCGGCGGGGGCGGCCTGCCCGGCAAGCTCGCCGACTGCCAGTCGACGAACCCCGAGGAGTGCGAGATCTTCGTGGTCGAGGGTGACTCGGCCGGCGGCTCGGCTAAGGGTGGCCGGGACCCGCGGATCCAGGCGATCCTCCCCATCCGGGGCAAGATCCTCAACGTCGAGAAGGCCCGGATCGACAAGGTGCTGGCCAACACTGAGGTCCAGGCCATCATCTCCGCGCTCGGCACCGGCATCCACGAAGAGTTCGACATCGCCAAGGTCCGCTACCACAAGATCGTGATGATGGCCGACGCCGACGTCGACGGTCACCACATCCGTACCCTGCTGCTGACGCTGCTCTTCCGCTTCATGAAGCCGCTCATTGAGTACGGATACGTCTACCTCGCGCAGCCGCCGCTATACCGCCTGCGGTGGAACAAGCCGCACGAGCACGAGTTCGTCTACTCCGACGGTGAGCGCGACGCGCTGGTCCGGCTCGGTCAGGAGCAGGGTAAGAAGTTGCCGAAGGAGAACGCGATCCAGCGGTACAAGGGGCTCGGCGAGATGAACGCCAACGAGCTGTGGGAGACCACGATGGACCCCGACAACCGGCTGCTGCTCCAGGTCACCCTGGAGGACGCCGCCCAGGCCGACGAGATGTTCTCGGTGCTGATGGGCGAGGACGTCGAGCAGCGCCGCTCCTTCATCCAGCGCAACGCCAAGGACGTCCGGTTCCTCGACATCTGAGGGGCACCCCCCCCGCACACCACGATTCGTCCGCCATCGTCGCGCGACGAGCCGCCGCAGATGAGCGGACGAATCGCTCTTGAGAGAGGCACCGCGTGACTGACAACACGATCGAGTTCGGCCAGCCCGGCAACAACGGGCGGATCGAGCCCGTGGAGCTCCAGGTCGAGATGCAGCGCTCCTACATCGACTATGCGATGACCGTGATCGTGGGCCGCGCGCTCCCCGACGTCCGCGACGGGCTCAAGCCGGTGCACCGCCGGGTGCTCTACGCGATGTACGACGGCGGCTACCGCCCGGACCGCGGCTTCTCCAAGTGCAGCCGGGTCATCGGCGACGTGATGGGGCAGTACCATCCGCACGGCGACACCGCGATCTACGACACCCTGGTCCGGCTCGCCCAGCCGTGGGTGATGCGGGCGCCGTTGGTCGACGGTCAGGGTAACTTCGGCTCGCCGGGCAACGACCCCGCGGCCGCGATGCGCTACACCGAGTGCCGGATGGCGCCGCTGGCCATCGAGATGGTCCGCGACATCGACGAGGACACCGTCGACTTCCGGCCCAACTACGACGGTCGCTCCCAGGAGCCGGTCATCCTGCCCGCGCGCTTCCCGAACCTGTTGGTCAACGGCTCGGCCGGGATCGCGGTGGGGATGGCCACCAACATCCCGCCGCACAACCTGCGCGAGGTCGCCGACGGCGTGCAGTGGTACCTCCAGAACCCCGAGGCCACCCGCGAGGAGCTGCTCGACGCCCTGCTCGCGCGGGTCAACGGCCCCGACTTCCCGATGGGCGCGCTGATCGTCGGCCAGAGCGGCATCGAGCAGATGTACCGCACCGGCCGCGGCTCGGTGACGATGCGCGCGGTGGTCGACATCGACGAGGACGCCAACGGCCGGACGTTCATCTCGATCACCGAGCTGCCCTACCAGGTCAACCCGGACAACCTCGCGCTGAAGATCGCCGAGCTGGCCGACGCCGGCAAGATCCAGGGCATCGCCGACGTCCGCGACGACTCCTCGGGGCGCACCGGCCAGCGGCTGGTCGTGGTGCTCAAGCGCGACGCCGTGGCCCGGGTGGTGCTGAACAACCTGTTCAAGCACACCGAGCTCCAGACCAACTTCTCGGCCAACATGCTCGCGTTGGTCGACGGCGTCCCTCGCACGCTGAGCCTGGACCAGTTCGTGAGCCATTGGGTGGCCCACCAGGTCGAGGTCATCCAGCGCCGTCCCCGCTACCGGCTGCGCAAGGCCGAGGAGCAGGCCCACATCTACCGCGGCCTGGTCAAGGCGCTGGACATGCTCGACGAGGTCATCTCGCTGATCCGCCGCAGCCCCGACGCCGACGAGGCCCGCGAGGGTCTGATGGCGCTGCTGGAGATCGACGACCTCCAGGCACGGGCCATCCTCGACATGCAGCTGCGCCGCCTGGCCGCCCTGGAGCGTCAGCGGATCATCGACGAGCTGGCCAAGCTCGAGGCCACGATCGCCGACCTCGAGGACATCCTGGCCAGCGAGGTCCGGCAGCGCGAGATCGTCAGCGCCGAGCTGGCCGCGATCGTCGAGCGCTTCGGCAACGAGCGTCGCAGCCGGATCATCCCCTCCGATGGCGAGATGTCGATGGAGGACCTGATCCCCGACGAGGAGCTCGTCGTGACGATCACCCGCGGCGGCTACGCCAAGCGCACCCGGGCCGACCTCTACCGGACCCAGAAGCGCGGCGGCAAGGGCGTACGGGGCGCGAGCCTGCGCGGCGACGACGTCGTTCAGCACTTCATGGCCACCAGCAACCACCACTGGCTGCTGTTCTTCACCACCGCGGGCCGCGTCTACCGCACGAAGGCCTACAACCTGCCCGAGGCGTCCCGCGACGCCAAGGGCGGTCACGTCGCCGGGCTGCTCAGCTTCCAGCCCGACGAGAGCATCGCCCAGGTGCTGGCCATCCGCGACTACGACCAGGCGCCGTACCTCGTGCTGGCCACCCGCAGCGGCCTGGTGAAGAAGACCAAGCTCGGCGACTACAACAGCCCTCGGCAGGCCGGGGTCATCGCGATCAACTTCCGTGAGGACGACGACGCGCTGATCGGGGCGGAGCTGGTCAACGCCGAGGACGACATCCTGCTCGTCTCGCGTCGGGGGCAGTCGATCCGCTTCCGGGCCGACGACAGCCAGCTGCGGCCGATGGGTCGCGCCACCTCCGGCGTCACCGGGATGAAGTTCCGTGTGGACGACTCGCTGCTGTCCATGTCGGTGATCCGGGCCGAGCAGGTGGCGGCCGAGGCCGCGGCCGAGGCTGCGGCGGCCGACGCGGGCGAGTCGACCGAGCCGGGCACCCTGCCCGACGTGGTCGAGCAGTACGTCTTCACCCTCACCGACGGAGGCTTCGCCAAGCGGACCCGGATCTCGGAGTACCGCCTCCAGTCCCGCGGCGGCATCGGCATCAAGGCGATGAAGTCCGACGATGACCGCGGCACCATCGTGGGGGCGTTCATCGTCGTCGAGGGCGACGAGGTGCTGGCCATCAAGCAGTCCGGCCAGGTCACCCGGAGCGCCATCGACGACCAACTCCGGCCCACCGGGCGCGACACCAAGGGCGTGAAGTTCGTGGGCGTCAGCGCCACGGATGGTGTGGCCCAGGTCGCCCGCAGCGTCGAGCGCGCCCCCGAGATCGAGGAGGCCGTGGACGAGGCCGTGGACGAGGCGGGGACCACCGCGCCCGAGGACGTGTCGGCCGCCGGATCGGCCGATGTGGCCGAAGGTGCGACAATCGGGGACGACGACGCCCTCGCCAGCGCAGCTGAGGGCGACCGGGCCGATGACGACGGGGAGACCGAGGAGTCCTGATGGCTGAGCGACGTGCGGAGGAGACCCCGTTGGCGCCCCGACGACCGCTGAACCGGCCGTCGGAGGAGTCGGGTTCCACCGGGTCGAAGGACGCTCCACGACGACCGATCTCCGAGCGGGTGTCCTCCGCGGTCTCCGCGGCGGGTACGGCGGTGCAGAAGCCGGTCCGGGGCGGTCTGACCTCACGCGGCACTCCGTCGGCCGGCAAGGCCGAGGGGTCCGGCGCGACGTCGGCCTCCGGCAAGGGCGCCACCAAGCCTCGCGGCACGCGTCGCGCGCGTCTGCGGCTGGTCAACCTGGACCCGTGGTCGGTGATGAAGACCTCGTTCCTGCTCTCGATCGCCTTCGGGATCGTCCTGGTCGTGGCCGTGGCCGTGGTCTGGTCGGTGCTCGGCGCGGCCGGCGTGTGGACCTCGATCAACTCCACGGTGACCGACGTGCTCGGGGCGGAGTCGGCGAACACCTTCGACATCGAGGACTACATCGGAGCCAGTCGGGTGCTCGGCTTCACGATGATTGTCGCGGTCGTCGACGTCATCCTGATCACCGCGATCTCCACCCTGGCCGCGTTCCTCTACAACCTGGCCGCCGCCCTGCTCGGCGGCCTCGAGGTCACCCTCGCGGAGGACGACGCCTGAGCCGCACGCGGGCGGCGCACCCCGGCCGCCCCGACGGTGAGGGCCGTGCTTGCTCGGTTTGGGCGCCGTCGAGACGATGGGGTAATCTCAGCGCTCGGCGCCGCCGTCCGTGTGGTCGGTACGGCGCCGGTTGCGGGCCTATAGCTCAGACGGTTAGAGCGCTTCCCTGATAAGGAAGAGGTCAGAGGTTCAAGTCCTCTTAGGCCCACC
>JBBPYL010000154.1:0-25049 GCA_038199935.1 Propionibacteriales bacterium
CGACCACCTGCTCGAGGAGCTGCACCGTCGCGACATGAGGCTGGTGATGGACCTGGTCGTCAACCACACCTCCGACGAGCACCCGTGGTTCGTGGAGTCCCGTAGCTCCACCGACAACCCCAAGCGGGACTGGTACTGGTGGCAACCCGTCCGTGAGGGCCACGAGCCGGGGACGCCGGGCGCGGAGCCGACCAACTGGGAGTCGTTCTTCTACGGGCCGGTGTGGGAGTACGACGAGGCGACCGACGAGTACTACCTGCACCTGTTCAGCCGCAAGCAGCCGGACCTGAACTGGGAGAACCCCGAGGTCCGTCGCGCCGTCTACACGATGATGACCTGGTGGCTCGACCGGGGCGTCGACGGCTTCCGGATGGACGTCATCAACCTCATCTCCAAGGACCTCCGCACCGGTGTCCTGCCGGACGGGGCGACCCGGGAGGGCACGACCCTCGGCGACGGCACGCCGTGCTACACCGACGGACCGAGGGTGCACGAGTTCCTGGCCGAGATGCACGCCGAGGTGTTCGCCCCGCGCGGCTCGACGTACCTGCGGGTGGCCGAGACGCCGGGGGTGACCACCGAGCACGCCGTGCTGTACACCGACCCGGCCCGCGGCGAGGTGGACATGGTCTTCCAGTTCGAGCACGTCGGTCTGGACCAAGGCGCGACGAAGTGGGACGTCCGGCCCTTCGACCTGGTCGCGCTGAAGGCCTCGCTCGGCCGCTGGCAGGCCGAGTTGGCCGCGACCGGGTGGAACAGCCTCTACTGGGACAACCACGACCAGCCCCGGGCGGTGTCCCGCTTCGGTGACGACGGCGACTTCCGCACCGAGTCGGCCAAGCTGCTGGCCACGGTGCTGCACCTGCACCGCGGGACGCCCTACATCTACCAGGGCGAGGAGCTGGGGATGGCCAACGTGGGCTTCACCCGGCTCGACCAGCTGCGCGACGTGGAGTCCCTGAACGCCTACGAGGCCGCGCGGGCCGAGGGCGGCGACCTGGAGGCGATGATGACCGGCATTGCGGCGATGGGTCGCGACAACGCGCGGACCCCGATGCAGTGGGACGACTCGCCGCACGCCGGGTTCACCACCGGGACGCCGTGGATCGAGCCCAACCCCGACTACGTCACCGTCAACGCGGCGGCGCAGGTCGACGACCCGGTCTCGGTCTTCGCCCACTACCGGCGGTTGGTCGCGCTGCGCCACGAGAACCCGGTCGTGGTCCTCGGCGACTTCACCATGCTGGCGCCCGAGCACCCGCGCCTCTACGCGTTCACCCGCTCGCTGGAGGGGGAGACGTGGCTGGTGATGGCCAACTTCTCCAACCAGGAGCTGCGCCTGGACGCGCCGGACGTGCAGGCGGCGGGGGCGGGGGGTGCCGCCGAGCTCGTCCTCGGCACGCACCCCGAGCCGGGCTCGCCCGACGTGCTGCGTCCCTGGGAGGCCCGAGTCCTGCGGGTCAGCGCAGGGTGAGGACGGTCTTGCCCACCGTCCGGCGCTCGGAGAGGTCGGTCAGGGCCTGCGCAGCGTCCTCGAGCGGGTACGTCGCCCCGACCGGCGGGTCGACGACGCCGCTCTCCAGCATCGGCAGCAGTGCGTCCCACTGGCCGCGCATGAAGCCCGGGCGCCCCATCGCGTAGCCGCCCCAGTGCACGCCGCGGACGTCGATGTTGTTGAGCAGGAGGCGGTTGACCCGCACCTCGGGGATGGTGCCGGCGGCGAAGCCGATCACCAGCAGGCGACCGAACGGGGCCAGGCAGCGCAGCGAGTCGGTCATCAGGTCCCCGCCGACCACGTCGACGACGACGTCCACACCGGCCCCGGAGGTCAGCTCCTTGACCCGGCCGGGGAAGTCGGAGAGCAGGACGACCTCGTCGGCGCCGGCGCGCCGGGCCACGTCGGCCTTGGCCTCGGTGGAGACCACGGCGATCGTGCGGGCGCCGTACCCCCGAGCGACCTGGAGGGTCGCGGTGCCCACCCCGCCGGCGGCGCCGTGGACCAGCACCGTCTCGCCCTCGCGCAGGCCGGCCCGGGTGGCCAGAGCGAACTGCGCAGTCAGGTAGTTCATCGGCAGGGCGGTCGCCTGGGCGAAGGTCAGCGCGGAGTCGGGCAGCGGGAAGACGTTGTCCACGTCGAGCGCGACGAGGTCGGCCCCGCCGCCGTGGGGCTGCGCGCAGGCCACCCGGTCCCCGGCGGCCAGTCCGGCGCCGGAGGGCGCGGAGCGCACCGTGCCCGCGAAGTCCACGCCGAGGACGAAGGGCAGGTCGGGTTTGAGCTGGTAGGCGCCCTGGGAGAGCAGCAGGTCAGGGAAGCTCAGGCCGAGGGCAGCGACCTCGACCAGGACCTGGTCGGGGCCGGCCTCGGCGTCGGGGACCTCGACGACCTGCACGCCGGAGGGACCGTCGAGCCGGACGACGTGGAGTGCGCGCATGTCCGCCACCGTAGTGGCCGCCGGGCGTGGACCGAGGGCCAGTCGGTCGCGGCTGGGCGCGATCGTGCTCCCAGCGAGCGTGAGAAAGATATCCTGTTAGTCCCATCTGCCCCAAAGGTCAGGTTAAACGGGACCCTACCCATCCCCGACCCGATTGGGACCGAACACGCACCATGACTTCCTCGCCCCCCACGACCGAATCCGAGTCGCCCTCCGAACCCCAGCAGGGCTCGGAGCGTCGGCTGGGCCGCAGCCTTCTCGGCGCGGGGGCGGGCCTGCTCGCGGGGGTCGCCGCCGTCGGCGCCTCGGAGGCCGTGGCCGCCCTCCTGAACGGCGTGAGCTCCCCGCTGCTCTCGGTCGGGAACCGGGCCGTGGACGCCGCCCCCCGTCCCATCAAGGAGTGGGCCATCTCGACCTTCGGCACCGCCGACAAGCCGGTGCTCATCGGCGGGGTGATCGCCACGGTGGCGCTGCTCGCCATGGCGATCGGGTTCGTCGGCGTCCGTCGGCCCCGACCGGCCGCCGTCGCCTTCGTGACCCTCACCGCGGTCGCGACCCTGGCCGCCCTGACCGATCGTTCGGCGACCGCCGGTGTGGCCCTGCGCCTGCTGCCGGCCCTGGCCCTGCTCGTCGTCGGCCTGGCCTCACTGCTGCTGCTGCTCCGCCCGCTGCGCACGCCTGCTCCCGAGACCGGCACGCCCCGCGTGCCGTCGGCCGACCACGACGTCCGCGGCACCGCCGCCCGTCGTGGCGGCACCGCCTCGAGCCCCGACTCACGCGACGCGGGTCAGATCCAGACCGAAGAGGTTCTCGACAGCCGCAAGCCGCGACTCCTGGTCGGGGACACCCTCCCCACGCACGTCGAAGGGGACCGGCTGCCGGCCGCCTTCGACCGCCGCGCCTTCCTCCAGGCCGCGGCCGCGGTCAGCGTGGTTGCCGCCGCCGGCGGCCTGGCCGCCCAGCGCTTCGGTGGCTCCGCCGCCTCGGCCGAGCGGGCCACGCTCGGCGTGCCCACCCCGGACGTCAAGGCGCCGCCGGTCCCGGCCGGAGCCCAGCTCGACGTCCCGGGAATCACCGACTACCTGACCTCGAACAAGGACTTCTACCGCGTCGACACGGCCCTTCGGGTCCCGGACGTTCCGGTCGAGGGCTGGACCCTGCGCATCCACGGCATGGTTGACAAGGAGCTGACCCTGTCCTTCGAGGATCTGCTCTCCCGGCGCCTCGTCGAGGACCGGATCACCCTGACCTGCGTCTCGAACGAGGTCGGGGGCGAGTACGTCGGCAACGCGACCTGGATCGGTGTCCTGCTCAAGGATCTGTTCGAGGAGGCGGGCGTCCAGGACGGCGCCGACGCCATCCTGTCCACCAGCGCCGACGACTTCACCGCCGGTACGCCGCTGGCCGCACTGCTCGACGAGCAGCGTGGGGCCATGGTCGCGGTGGCCATGAACGGCGAGCCGCTGCCTCTCCAGCACGGCTTCCCGGCCCGGATGGTCACCCCCGGTCTCTACGGCTACGTTTCGGCGACCAAGTGGCTGATCGACCTCGAGGTCACCCGGTTCGCCGACTTCAAGGCCTACTGGACGACCCGGGGCTACTCGGCCGAGGCCCCGATCAAGACCTCCTCGCGCATCGACGTCCCCCGCTCCTTCGAGCGACTCAAGGCCGGCCGGAACGCTGTGGCCGGAGTCGCCTGGTCCCAGGACCGCGGTATCGACAAGGTCGAGGTTCGGGTCGACAACGGTCCGTGGCAGGAGGCCGAGCTCGCGGCCGAGGACAACATCAACACGTGGCGCCAATGGGTCTACCGCTGGGACGCCGAGGCCGGCAGCCACAAGCTCGAGGTCCGCGCCACCGACAAGACCAGCAAGACCCAGACCGAGCAGCGCGCCCCGATCGCCCCTGACGGAGCGACCGGCTGGCACAACGTGAATGTCACAGTCGCATAACCCCACAAGTTTCGCCTATCCCCACCAATCCGGCGTCACCGAGGCCCCGAACTACCCACAGAGCCTCGACAAGACCATTCAATGAAGGGAAACACCCCGATGTTCACCACCAAGAAGATCTTCGCGACGGTCGCCGTCGTCTCCGCACTCACCATGACCGCGGCCTGCGGGAGCGACGACACGACGGACGCCGCCAGCGGCGACGCCAGCGCCACTCCCACCGAGTCGGCCACCCCCGAGGAGACCCCCTCGGAGACCCCCGAGGAGTCCCCCTCGGAGGACGCCGGCGCCGCTGACCCGGCTGCCAACCTCGTGGGGCCCGGCTGCGCCGGGTACGCCGAGGCTGTCCCGAACGGCAAGGGCTCCGTGGCCGGCATGGCCAAGGACCCGGTCGCCGTCGCGGCCAGCAACAACCCGATCCTCAAGACCCTGACCGCTGCGGTCTCGGGCCAGCTGAACAAGAAGGTCGACCTGGTCGACACCCTCAACGGTGACGAGTTCACCGTCTTCGCCCCGGTCGACGACGCCTTCGCCAAGCTCCCCGCGAAGACCGTTAAGGCTCTCTCCAAGCCCTCGGGCGCCGAGACCCTGCAGACCGTGCTGACGTACCACGTGATCCCCGGCCAGATCACCCCCGCGGATCTGGCTGGCACCACGCAGACCACGGTCGAGGGTGACGACGTCAAGATCACCGGCAAGGGCGACAACCTGAAGGTCAACGACGCCAGCGTCATCTGCGGCGGCGTGCAGACCGCGAACGCCACGGTCTACCTCATCGACTCGGTGCTGATGCCGACCAAGTGACCCGAGCCGTCGGCGGCCTCCTCGGCCGCTGAGGACTCGTCCGGCCCCGTCGTGCCCCCGTGGCACGGCGGGGCCGATCCACGTCCGGGGTTGCTCGACCCGTCACCGGGGTATTGCCTCTCCATGAGCGAGAAGAGCAGCGAATCCCCTCAGTCATCCGACTCATCCGAGCCGTCGGAGTCCTCGGAGGCCCCGGAGGTCGGCCTGGTCGCCGACGAGGACCTGCCGCGTGAGCTGCGGGCCGACGACGACAACCCGCTCGCCCAGGACCCGGACGCCGAGGACGACGCCGAGGACGCCCCCGAGGAGGTCGAGGTCGAGGGCATGCCCGACATGGGCCAGCCCGGCTGACTCGACTCCGGCTCACCCGACTCCGGCCCGGTGGCCGTCGCCTGGTCGGCGGACCGGAATAACGCCCCCGATCTCCCGCTTGGCCTTCCATGCCCTGGTATCTCCTGCGTCGCCTCCTCCAGCTGCTCGTCGGGTTGATCCTCTTCGGGATCAGCCTCGCGCTCGTGCTCCGCGCCGGACTCGGTCTGGCCCCCTGGGACGTGCTTCACCAGGGCGTGGCTCAGCGGACCGGCCTCTCCATCGGGTCCGTGGTCATCGCGGCCAGTTTCGTGGTGCTGCTGCTCTGGCTGCCGCTGCGAGAGCGGCCCGGTGTGGGCACGCTGGCCAACGCCGTCCTGGTCGGGATCGTCGTCGACGGCGCCCTCGGCCTGATCCCTGACGCCGGGGGGCTGCTGCTGCGGGTGGTGTTCCTGCTCGGTGGGGTCCTGCTGTGCGGGCTGGCCTCCGCGCTCTACATCGGAGCCTCCCTCGGCCCCGGCCCTCGCGACGGGCTGATGACCGGCCTGGTCCGGCGCACCGGGCGGTCGGTACGCCTGATCCGCACCCTGATCGAGGCCACCGTCCTGGTCGGGGGGTGGCTTCTGGGCGGCACCGTCGGGGTGGGCACCGTCCTCTACGCGCTGGCCATCGGTCCCCTCACCCACGCCCTCCTACCGCGCTTCACCCTGACCCCGGACCGGGGATCGCCCGACCCTCCGGGCGAATCCCCAGCAGGCCCCTTGTCCGGGCCGGGCATCGCCTAGGCTCCTGACATGTCCTCCCCCGCCGAGACCGAGGCCCCCCGCGGGGAGCGTCACCGCATCCCGGTCTGGCTCGAGTCGATCCTGCTCCTGCTGATCGCGCTGCTGGTCTCGATCGTGGTGAAGACCTTCTTCGTCCAGATGTTCTTCGTGCCCTCGGGCTCCATGACCCCGCTGTTCGAGGTCGACGACCGGATCATGGTCGAGAAGTGGTCCTACTGGGGCGGGGACGACGTCGCGCGCGGCGACGTGGTGGTCTTCGAGGACCCGGGCGGCAAGTGGCTCGGCGACCTTGGCGAGGTGGACCTCAACCCGGTCCAGATGGCGCTGACCAAGATCGGCCTCTACCCCCAGGGCGGCCACCTGGTGAAGCGAGTGATCGGGATCGGGGGCGACCACGTCCTCTGCTGCGACGCCGAGGGCCAGATCACCGTCAACGACGTGCCCCTGGTCGAGAAGAGCTACATCCTGTCCGGCACCAGGCCCTCGGACCGCGACTTCGACGTGACGGTCCCACCGGGACGACTGTGGGTGATGGGCGACAACCGCTCTAACAGCGAGGACTCGCGCTACCACCAGGACCTTGACAAAGGCACGATCCCCGAGAGCGGCGTGGTCGGCAAGGTCTACGCGGTCGTCTGGCCGCTGGACCGCTTCAGCAAGCTCGACCAGCCCAGCACGTTCGCGAACCCGGAGCTGCTGACCTCACAGAAGTGAGCGCAGAGCCGGCTCCACCCAACCGCGAGCAGAGCCGGCGATGAAGCACCACACCCCCGTGGGGGTGCTTCATCGCCAGCTCTGCAGGACCGATGGGCGAGAAGAGACCGCCGCCCAGCCAAATCTAGGTCAGGCGACTGACCGCGCGCAGCGATTTGTCGGAATGCGGAGTTCCGTACCTCCTCGACCGGCGGGGGCCGAGTGACGTTAGTTCGGCGGCTCGCTCTGACGAAAGATCGACTGGTGCGCGCGCCTCCGCATCGCCAGCAGCAGCGGCTCGTAGAGCGCGGTCCCCAGCACGATGTAGGCCACCGCCTCCTCCACGGACGTGGTCGGCACGCTGGCCACATCGTCCGCGGCGAGCTGCTCCTCGGCCCGTACTTCTGTCTTACGAGATCGGGACTAGCGGAAATCGACCTCCTCTCGGACGAGTGGGGAAGTGGTCCGCCCTCGCTACCCTGGGGTCCTCGCCGTATCCGAGTCCCGTGCGCGGATCGGTCACCGGCACGCTCCACGTGCCCATCGCTCATCGCGACGTGCCTCGTCGTCGTGGTCTCCGGACCGGGTCACCTTCCGCTCGGTTCGGTCAGGGCGGCCTCCTGCACGCCACGGTCGATCGTGGGCCACTTCTTCTCGATCTCGGCGTTGAGCTCGGCGCCGAGAAGCACGGCCACCGAGGAGACGTAGAGCCAGAGCACGACCGCGATCGGGGTGCCGAGCTGCCGGTAGACCGCGTTGCCCGCGTCGCCACCTCCGAGCGCGCTGAGCGCGACGTAGGCACGTAGGCCGGCCGCGGCGAGGAACCACAGTGCCATGGCGAGCACCGCGCCTGGCAGGTCCCTCAGCCACGGCGTGCGCCACGGGACGCCCACGTGGTAGAGGGTCGTGAGCCCGACCATGACGAACAGCCCGAGCGCCGGCCAGTACCCCAGCTTCAGGGCGGTCAGCGTCGCCGACGCGACGCCGTCCGGTGCGACGTGCTTCACCAGACGCGGTCCGAGAACCAGGAGGGGCAGGACCGCGACCGCACCCAGCAGGGCTCCGATCGTCAGCGCAAGGGCCAGCAGACGCCGCCGCCAGCCCGGCCGGGGCGACTCGATGTCGTAGGCGATGACGAGCGTCTCCAGCACCCGGCTGGTGGCTCGCGACCCGGTCCACAACGCCAGCAGCGCACCGATTCCGACCACGTCGGCCCGACCGGTGTCGAGGACCTGCTGGGCGAGGGACTCATAGGACGCATAGGTGGAGCTCGACATGAAGGTGCGGGGAACGTCGAACACCAACCGGTCGAGCTGGTCGGTCCCCGCCGGCCCAAGGCTTCCCGCAACGAAGCCCAGTGATCCGAGCACCACGAGCAGCAGTGCGGGCAAGGAGATCAAGATGAAGAGCGTGGCCTCAGCTGCGAGCCCCGGCACGCGGTCCGCCACCGAGTCCCGCACGGTGCGTTCGGTCAGGTCAACACCCGCTCGCACCGGGCTCGGCAACCGCTCGAGGAGAGCGTTCGCGCGCTGGATCCCCTGCCTCCGGTGCGACCGCACTTCCACCTGGGCACGAGAGGCGACAGCAGCCGCGCGAGCACGTAGTCCCCCCGGCTGCTCGTTGAACCTCACGCACCCATTCTCGCGCGAGCCACGGGCACCCGGGGACTGGGAGGGGGACAAGGTGTTTCGGGGCCGCGTAGGAGGTCTCCGCGACGTCGGCGCCGGAGACTTCCGGAGTGGACAGCCAGTACGGTATCGGCGCCCACGCGTGCTCATCGATTGCCTCGATCGCGGCGCGGCTCTTCTTGTCCTGCCTGGCGGTGATCGAGAACTGCACCGTGAACTTCGCCGCGGTGTCGAGCACGGCGTGGGTGTAGAACGCACGGTCAGCGCGCACGACAAGATGCCCGGTCGCGCCCGCATCAAGGACCCGGCTGACGGTCTCGGTCAGGAAGGACTTCGCACCGCGGGCGGCGCCGGCGGACCGCCACGGAGTCGGCTGCACAGCACCATCCCGGTGGCCGCGCACGTCGCGAACTGCGCCGGCCACGGCCGGAAGTGGGTCAACTCCACCCAGAAAGGGCGTGTCTGAAAGCGTGGCCAGTGGAGACGCCGAGCAGATCGGAGACACCGCCGCGCCACCCCCAGAACGGCAGACCGGCGTCAAGATCAACTACGCACATCCGCCAGGCGCCACCATGCAGGCGGTCTTAGCGAGCCATCGTCGCGGAGCGCCCGAGGGATGCGGCGCCGACGACGCCGGCGTCGTCGCCCAGCTCGGACACCGCGAAGCGCAGATCGGGCGAGGGCTGAAGCATCCACGCTGAGGCACTGTCGGCTATGCGGTCGGCGAGGTCCTGCCCGAGCTTCTCGGCTAGCCCCCCGCCGACGACGATCGTGTCGATATCGAGGAGATTGACTGCCGACCCGACAGCGACGCCGATCATTTCGATCGCGGTGTCGAACAGCTTCGTCGCCAGCGGGTCTTCGTCATCGAGCGCCTCTGCCCATACCTTCGAGGTGAGACTCGACTTGCCTTCCTCGTCCCGAATGTCGAACAACGTGGTGTGCCATCCGGCGTCGCGCATCGCCGATGCCACACCTCGCATGGAACGTCGACCGGCGTAGCCCTCGACACATCCGCGTCGCCCGCAGGTGCACAGCGCACCGCCCGCCTGGACCACGACGTGACCGATCTCGCCCGCGGCCCCGCGCGCTCCGAGGTACGGTCGGCCATCGAGGATCAGCGCACCGCCAACGCCGGTGCCGAGCCAGAGACCGAGAACGTTGCGAGCGCCGTGGGCGGCACCATCGAGCCATTCGCCGAGTAGGCCGACGTTCGCGTCATTGCCCAACGCCACCGGGATACCGAGTCGCTCACCGAGGTCGCTAGCCAGGTCGACTTGTTCGTGCCAGTTCCCCAGATTGGGGACCGTGAGGACCCGGCCCTCGTTGACCACACCCGGAATCCCAACCCCCGCCGCGATGGGATCACCGTTGATAGCCCCCACGAGGTCGGCGATCGTCGAGAGCACGGCGTCCGGACCTTCCGTGGGGGTCGGCGCCTTCTTGCGGGCGTGCACCTTGTGTTGGTCATCGACCAGACCCACCTCGATGTTCGTGCCACCCACATCCACACCAGCAACGAGCAAACCCGATTCAGCCAAGGTCTTGACGTTCTATCGCACCCACACGCGGACACGGCCGTGCAGCGAGACCGATACCCAGAACGCAGGGCTCGCGACCGCCATCGGGCTCGGTCACGCCAGCACCGCGTTGCTCAACGTGTTGGACCACTGTTCGCGCCTCCTTGGACCGTCAACGGATCGGACGTGCACCTCGGCCCAACCTAGCGCCTCGGTCGCCGAGGCGGCTCGCTTCATCGAGCGACCCTCACAACCAAGCGCGTCCGAGTCAGGCCGAGTCGTCTGGCGCTCCGTGAGGTCGTCTGGCGCTGCGTGAGGCCGGCGCTCGCTGGCAGACCCGGAGGCACGGCGCGGATGGGGCAGCTCGGTGTGGTGGGGTGGGGTGATGATTCCGGTCCCACAGCCTCCCGCCATCGTGGAGATCTTCGGCCAGCCGATCACACTGGCCCGAGTGGTGAGCGCCATGGTCATCCTGGTCGTTTCGTTTGTCTTGGCGGTGGTGCTGCGACGGCTGATATCGCGCTACTCCCTGCGGCAGGACCAAAGCCGCCGTGCGACTTGGTACACCGTGTCCCGGATCGCGAGCTACACAATCCTGGCGGTCGGAGCCGTGGTGGCGATCTCCGCGCTCGGCATCCCGATGGGCAAGCTGGCGGTGCTGGCCGGCGGCCTCGGGGTCGGGCTGGGGTTCGGATTGCAGGCGATCTTCAGTAACTTCATCTCCGGGCTGATCCTGCTCTTCGACAAGTCGGTGAAGGTAGGTGACTTCGTCGAGCTGGCCTCCGGCGTGACCGGCGAGGTGCGAGACATCAAATCCGCGCGACCCGCATCGTGACCAACGACAACATCGACATCCTGGTGCCCAATTCGGAGTTCACCACCTGTCGGGTCGTGAACTGGACCCACCGCGAGGTCTCCCGGCGGATGCGAGTGCCCTTCGGTGTCGCCTACAGGACCGACAAGGAAGTCGTGAAGCGCGCCGCGCTCGAGGCAGCCGCGGAACTCCCCTTCACGCTGGCGCTGGAGGGTCCGAGACGTCCGCAGGTTTGGCTTGTCGGCTTCGGTGAAAGCTCCCTGAACTTCGAGCTGGTGGTGTGGCTCGGTGCGGAGGCCACCAAGCGGCCGGCCGCGGTACTGGCTGCGTACAACTGGGCGCTGCACTCCGCGCTCGAGCGGCATGACATTGAGATCCCGTTCCCGCAGCAGGACCTCAACGTCCGTAGGCTTTTCGGGCTCGAGGAGGCCGACGCCCGCCGGGCACTCGGGCTCGTCGAGCCGACCGACGCGGAGGTGGAGGCACGACGCACACCTCCCCAGGCGAAGGTGGAAGTCACGAACGACGCCGTGGACGATGTGAGCGGTCCGGCCTCGGCATACGCCGACCAGGTTGCCGACCAGGATGACTGAACCAGACTTCGGAAGGGCCGACTCGCCGGAGAACCTCGCGTCGATGGCCAGCACCGCCCGGGTTCAATCTCGGCCACGACGTGGCCAGCCGATACGCATCGGTCTCCGTCGGATCGGCGACTGGCCGGCGGCGCGCCCGCGGGCTCGCGCGTCGGCGCATGCTGAGGTGACCGAGTTCCTGGTCAGCGCGGCCGCCGTCGCTCGGCTGTAGTATCGCCACACTGGGAATGATGTTGGTGGCTATGGACGTATGCGGATGCCGCTTACCGCCAACTCGTCGCCGATGCTGAACGAGCAGCCGGCACGGGCCCGGGAGGGCACTGCGGGGCGTCTCAAGATCCAGCGCGATCGGCCTTCCCCCGCACATGACACTTCGGATCAGCCACTCCCCGCACCCGCAAGATCGACGCTACAACGAACCCCGCGTCGCCGGAAGACCACCAACGCTCCAGCCCTTCGTTCGGCCTCTTGACGACAGAGGGGAGCCGCAAGGACGCAGCCTTGAAGGTGACCCACTGCCGGGGATGGGATGCACTTCCTCAGCGCCGGATCACGGCTGGATCTGGACGGGTGCAGTGGAGCCCTGTATGCGGTGGGAGGGGCGCACCAGCCAGGTACGCCCCCAATGAGGGATCGGCGTGCGGGGCGGGGAGTAGATTCGGGATCAGCGCAGCATTCGGTCTCTTGACTGGCTCCAGCACACGCTCTGTCAGGGGGTCGTCGTGATGAGCATTCGCGTGTTGGCTGTACGAACTGCTTCGACTGAATCGTTCCGTCGTTGGATCCCTTGCAGTCGCCTCATCGATCGCGGCCTGGGAGAACGGGGGCGGCGGACTTGCTCATCCGGGCGTCGCGTCAGTTTCAAGGACCCCAACGGCAATGAGGTCGGGGCCTGGTCGACGCAATGAGCACGCGTCCGTCTAGCGATCGCTCATTCGTGGTTCCACTTCGAGGGGCTACCGGCTCGCGAGGCGATCTACCCGATGACTGTCTTCACGCCGAGAGCCCCAGCCATGCCTCGGCGAGGCGATCACTCCGGGTGAGGGTTCGGCGTGCGGGTCGGGTCAGCCGAGAGGGGCAGCACCATGGCGACCTCGTCGGCGTCCTTCTCGGCCTCGCCGACAGTAACCCGCACGGACCGACGCTCCGAAGACGGACGGAAACCGACGCTGCCCGCGAAGCCGACCGCGGAAGCGTTGTCGGAGACCACCCAGAAGTAGAGCAGCCTGCGGTCATCCTCGGTCGCCTTTCGGCGTGCGGTTGAGACAAGATTCCAGGCAACGCGTTGACCACGCGCACTCGGAGCGGTCCACAGCCCGAACACCTCACCGGTCTGGGGATCCTCATTGTGCAGTCCTAGACAGACCAAACCCACTGGCTCGTTCCCACACTCGGCCACGATACGGGTTGCGCGGATCATCCGTTCGCGCCAGGAGTTGTCGTCATAGGACGCTTCGTCCTCGAAACGGCCGACGAAGGCTTCCGGAGCGTCTCGCAGCGCCGCCAACCGGACGTCGCGGTAGAGCTGCCACTCGTCCTCGCCCAGGAGGCGAACCTTGATATCGGTCATGCTCGAGGGTTGCATACCCACAGGGTGACCAGCACGATCGGCTTGGTGAGATCACGGCCCACCGAGGGTCCAACCGATACCGGTGACGATCCAGCATCCGCACACCCTGACCTTGACGCCGGCTTGCTCGGCACGCGCGCGCAACTCCGCGATCTCCTCGTCGGAGAACGGCACGGAGATCGTCACCGAGCCCCTGACGGTGACCAGTCCAGGGTGCTCCAAGTCGAACTCCGACAGGTCCTTGGTCTCGTTGTAGTACTCAGCGAGCTCGGCCTCGCCCTCACACTGCGTTGGGGCGACATCAACTTCTCGACCCAGCGGATCAGCATCCGGCGCTCCGCCGACGTCACCAAGTGGAACAAGGCGAAGACCACGAAGACCGGCAGCGCCCGTGTCATCGACATCGACGCCGCGACCCTACAAGTCCTCAAGGCACACAGAGCAGCGCGCGGCGCAGTCTCACTCGACCTCGGAAGGGCCGATGCCTACGCGTTCGGCGACGACGAAGGCGCGATCCGCGTGCCCGATGCGATCACGAGCCGCTGGGCTCGGCGCCTCAGCTGGGCCACGGCGATCATCGACGACCTCCCCCGGGTCACGCTCTAGGGTCTCCGGCACACGCACGCGACCCTGCTGCTGGAACTCGGGGATCACCCGAAGGTGGTCCAGGAGCGGCTCGGGCACTCCACGATCACCACGACGATGAACATCTACAGCCACGTCACCCCGACGATGCAGAAGGCGGCAGTAAGCCGCTTCGCGGCGCATCTGAGAGAGGCTTAGCACATATCCCGGCACATGAGCCCGAAACGGCCCCGGGCCTGAGAGACGTATCCCCAGGCCAGAGGCCATTTCACTGTGGTGCGCGAGGGGGGAGTTGAACCCCCACGCCCTTTCGGGCACACGGACCTGAACCGTGCGCGTCTGCCTATTCCGCCACTCGCGCCAGAAGCGTGCTCAGGGTAGCCCAGGGTCGACAGACGGCCCAAACGGGTAACGAAGCAGCGTCGCTGAGGTCGCGGCGTCGCGGACCGTTACGATCGACAACGCCCGGCGACGAGTGCCGAGCAACGGACGTCGTACGGTGGACGCCGCCCACAAGAGTGACCGACACGGTGACCGGGGGGCGGTCGGCACCCGGCTCGGACCCTGGACACTGGCGACACACTGGCGACGGGAGGACCGTATGGGCATCGTGCAGCGTTTCGAGAGCAAGCTGGAGCAGCTGGTTGCGGGCACCTTCGCGCGCGCGTTCCGCAGTGCCGTCCAGCCGGTGGAAATCGCCGCCGCACTCCAGCGCGAGGTCGACAACTCCGCCCAGATCCTCTCCCGCAACCGACGTCTGGTGCCCAACCAGTTCCACGTCGAGCTCTCCGCCCAGGACCACGACCGGCTGGCGCCGTACTCCTCCACGCTGGCCGAGGAGCTCATCGACATCCTGCGTGAACACGCCCACGACCAGTCCTACGTCTTCACCGGTCCGGTCACCATCGACCTGAGGCAAAGCGACGACCTGTCCACGGGTCGCTTCCGGGTGCAGAGCGCCGCGCTTGCCCAGGTCAGCGCCGCCTCGGAGCGCGCAGTGACCGACACCGCGGTGGGCCGGGCCAAGGTCATCCTGGAGGTCAACGGCCTCAAGCACCCGTTGGAGCCCCCTGGCATCGTCATCGGCCGCGGCCACGACGCGGACCTGCGGATCAACGACCCCGGCGTCTCCCGTCGGCACGCGGAGATCCGGATCATCCGTGGTGAGCGAGGCGTGGCCCAGGTCAGCGCGGTCGACCTGGGCTCCACCAACGGCATGCTCGTCGACGGCCACAAGACTCGCGAGGCGACCCTGGGCGACGGCTCGACGGTGAAGATCGGCACGACCACGATGACGCTGAGGTTCGCGGCCACCGACGAGCCGACGGACGGTGCGCCGCTCGGCGGCAATTCGTCCGCCCCCGGCCAGGAGGGTGGCTGGGGTGTCTGAGCTGACGCTGGTGCTGATCCGCTTCGCCTACCTGGCGATCCTGTGGATCTTCGTGCTCTCCGCCGTCTCGGTGGTGCGCTCGGACATGTTCGGCGCGCGCGTGGACACCGCTCCGCAGCCAGACCGGGCCGAGGAGCGCCGGGCCCGCAAGCAGAGTCAGCGCGGCAAGTCCACCCGGAAGCCGCGCGGAGCCCCCACCCATGTGGCGATCACCGAGGGACCCAACGCCGGCGAGACGATCTCGCTGGACGAGGCTCCCCTGCTCATCGGGCGCGGGTCGGACGCGGCCATCCGGCTCGACGACGACTACGTCTCCACCCGGCACGCCCGCATCGCCAGCACCGACGACCAGTGGTTCGTCGAGGACCTGGGCTCGACCAACGGCACCTACATGGGCTCCTCGCGCCTGACCCACCCGACCTCGCTCTCCCTCGGGTCACAGGTCCGGATCGGCAAGACGACGCTCGAGCTGCGGAAGTAGGGCGTCCGCGACGATGGCCGATACCACCCCTCCGCCCCGGCTGGCGCTGCGCTACGCCGCGCTCTCCGACGTCGGGCGCGTGCGCAAGGACAACCAGGACTCGGGCTACGCCGGACCGAACCTGCTGGTGATCGCCGACGGTGTCGGCGGCGCGGCGCGGGGCGACGTGGCCAGTCGTACGGCGGTGCAGATCCTCCGCCGACTCGACACCACCGCGCCCGCGGACATGCAGGAGGCTCTGGCCGGAGCCCTGCACCGTGCCCACGACCGCCTAGCCGAGCTCGTCGAGCAGGACCCCGAGCTCGACGGCACCAGCACGACCGTCACTGCGGCGCTATTCGACGGCGCGAAGGTCACCCTCGGCCACGTCGGGGACAGCCGGGCCTACCTGCTCCGCTCGGACGAGCTCAGCCAGCTCACCGCCGACCACACGTTCGTCCAGACCCTGGTCGACGAGGGCCGGATCACCGAGGAGCAGTCGCGCAGCCATCCGCACCGCAACCTCATCCTCCGTGCCGTCGACGCCGTGCACGAGACCGAGCCGGATCTCTTCGACGTCGTACTCGTCCCCGGCGACCGGCTGCTGCTGTGCAGCGACGGCTGCTCGGGCGTCCTCGACGCCGCCCGGATCGCCGTCGTCCTGGGTGCGGGCACCGTCGACTACGCCGTGGTGGAGCTCATCCGCGCCTCCCTCGAGGCGGGGTCGACTGACAACGTGACGGTGGTGGTCGCCGACGTGGTCGACGCCGACGCCCCGGCCGACGACCCCGACCTATCCGCCGCTGCGGCGATCGGTCCGATGCTGGTCGGCGCCGCCGCCGAGCAGGCTCGGCCGCCCGGGGCGGGCGGCACCTTCGCCGGCCACCGGGGCGGCGACACCGGCGAGATCGAGCCGGTGGGCGGGGACCAGGCCGAGGTCGACCCCGAGGCCCTGCGCTACGCGCCCCGACCGCCCCGCCGCTTCGTGTGGCTGCGCTGGGGCGCCGTGCTCGTGGTGCTCGGCGCGGTCGCCGTCGCGGGCGGGATGCTGGCCTGGAACTGGTCCCAGAAGCAGTACTACGTCGCGGTCTCCGACGACAGCGTGGCCATCTACCGCGGCATCCAGGCAGACCTGCCCGGCGTCGAGACGCACCGCGTCACCCATACCACCGAGGTCACCGTGGCCTCGCTCCCGGAGTACCGCGCGGCCCAGGTCCGCGCAGGCATCGCCGCCGCGGACCTTTCGGCTGCCGAGGAGATCGTCACCGAGCTCACTTCTTTCGCGCGGCCCTGTCCCGAGCCGGACCCCAGCCCGACGCCGTCACCCTCCCGACAGGCCACCCCCGGGGCCAGCCCCGGCGCCGGCGACCGGCTCAGCAGCCCGAAGCCCAGCGCCACCGTCGGAGGCCCGAGTGACTCCGCCAACCCCAGCGCCAGCCCCAGCGTGAGTCCCAGCCCGAGCCCGAGCCCTACACCCACCTTGGCGCCGCCGGACTGCCTGGTCACCGCAGCGGGTTCCGGAGGCACCTCGTGAGCGGCCGGACACCGCTCGGCTCGTTGCCCGCCGGCTTCACCCACCGACGTCGCCGCGGCGCGGAGCTCTTCCTGCTGCTGCTGGCCCTGGTCGTGGGCATCGGCGCCTACGCCGCCGTCGGCATCGGCGTCGAGGGCGAGGTCCCGGTGAACATCGTCGGCTATGGCGGCTGGCTGGCCGGGCTCTGCCTCGGCGCCCACGTCGTCGTACGGCTGCTGGCGCAGTACGCCGACCCGGTGATCCTGCCCATCGTGGCCGCGCTGAACGGCCTCGGCCTCGCGGTGATCCACCGCATCGACCTAGGCAAGCTGGCCAAGGACAAGGACGCCACGGTCCTGGCCGGGGACCAGCTGGTCTGGATGACCCTCGGCGTGGTCCTCTTCGCCGCCGTGCTGATCGTGCTGCGCGACCATCGGCGTCTCCAGGCCTACACCTACACCGCCGGGTTCGCCGGCATCGTGCTGCTGCTGATGCCGCTGGTGCCGGTGCTCGGCCAGGAGATCCGCGGCGCCCGGATCTGGATCAACGTGGGCCCGCTGAGCTTCCAGCCCGGCGAGGTGGCCAAGGTGTGCCTGGTCGTCTTCTTCGCCGGCTACCTGGTCCTGCACCGCGACGCCCTGGCCCTGGCCGGCAAGCGCTTCGCCGGGCTCGACCTCCCTCGGGCCCGCGACCTCGGGCCCATCCTGGCCATGTGGGGCCTGAGCCTGGCCGTGCTCGTCTTCCAGCGCGACCTCGGCTCCTCGCTGCTCTTCTTCGGGGTCTTCCTGACCATGCTCTACGTCGCCACCGAGCGACCGGGCTGGCTCGTGGTCGGCAGCAGCCTGTTCCTCGGCGGCGCCTACCTGGGCTACCTGCTCTTCCCGCACGTGCAGTCGCGGGTCGAGGCCTGGCTGCACCCGTTCAGCGCCGACTCCAACAGCTTTCAGATCGTCCAGGGCATGTACGGGATGGCCTGGGGCGGTCTGGTCGGGCGCGGGCTCGGCCTCGGTGACCCCACGATGATCCCGATCGCCGAGTCGGACTTCATCTTCGCCGCCATCGGCGAAGAGCTCGGGCTGACCGGCACGATGGCCATCATCGTGCTCTACGGCCTGATCGTGGAGCGGTCGCTACGCACCGCGCTGGTCTGTCGCGACGCCTTCGGCAAGCTCCTGGCCACCGGCCTCGCCGTGGTCTTCGCGCTCCAGGTCTTCGTGGTCATCGGCGGGGTGACCAAGCTGATCCCGCTGACCGGGCTGACCACGCCCTTCCTCTCCTACGGCGGCTCCTCCCTGGTCGCGAACTGGGCCATCATCGGGTTGCTGCTGCGCATCTCCGACCAGGCCCGTCGGCCGATGCCGGACCTGACCGCGGACGAGGACGGGCCCGGTCAGGACGACGCGACCCAGGTGGTGTCGTTGAGGTGAGCGCGCGATGAACAAGCCGATCCGGACCATGGCGCTGTTCTGCATGCTGCTCTTCGCGGCGCTGCTGGCCAACGCGACGTGGCTCCAGTACGTCAGCGCGGGCGATCTCAACGCCCGCGGTGACAACAACCGGGTGCGCAACGCGGAGTACTCCAACAAGCGCGGCGCCATCCTGGTCGGGGGGCGGGCGGTCGCCGAGAGCGTGGCCGTGCGCGACGAGTACAAGTACCAGCGGGTCTACCGCCAGCCCTTCAAGTACGCCCAGCTGACCGGCTTCTACTCCTACGTCTACGGTCGCGACGCGATTGAGCTCACCGAGAACGACGTGCTCTCCGGGAGCGACCCGCGCTTCTTCGTCGAGCGCGTGGTGGACATGGTCGGCGACAACCAGCCCAAGGGCGGGTCGGTCTCGCTGACCATCGACCCCGACGCCCAGAGCGCGGCCTTCGCCGGGCTGCAGGACCTTGGTGACCGGGCCGAGGGAGCGGTCGTGGCGCTGGAGCCGAGTTCGGGGAAGATCCTGGCGATGGCCTCCTCGCCGTCCTACAACCCCAACCTGCTCTCCTCCCACGACTTCGGCGCGGTCCAGGACATCCGGCAGGACCTGCTCGCCGACGAGGCCCGGCCGCTGCTGAACCGGGCCACCCAGGAGGTCTATCCCCCGGGCTCGACGTTCAAGCTGGTCACCGCGGCCGCGGCGCTCGAGAGCGGAGAGTACACCCCGGACTCGCTGGTCAAGGGGGGGACCCCGCTGGCCTTCGACTCCGGCCAGCCGCTGCCGAACGAGAACGGCAGCGACTGCGGCGGCAGCCGGATCACCCTCACCGACGCGCTGCGGGTGTCCTGCAACGTGGCCTTCGGCTGGTTGGGCCTCCAGGTCGGCGACGACGCCCTGCGCGAGCAGGCCCAGGCCTTCGGCTTCGGGGACACCTACCTGCGTGACCTGCCGCGCCAGGCCGCCAGCCGCTTCCCGACCGGCGACCTCGAGCCGGTCTACCAGGCCTACTCGGCGATCGGACAGTACGAGGTGGCCGCGACCCCGCTGCAGATGGCGATGGTGGCTGCCGGCATCGCCAATCAGGGCACGACGATGCGCCCCTACGTCGTCGACGAGGTCCGCGCACCCGACCTGACCGTGCTGGAGAAGACCGGCGACGAGGCCTACCGCGAGGCCGTCAGCCCGGCCGTGGCGCGCCAGCTGACCGAGATGATGGTCGCCGTGGTCGACACCGGCACCGGGACCGCGGCGCAGATCCCCGGCGTGCAGGTCGCCGGCAAGACCGGCACCGCCCAGAGCCAGGCGGACCGGCCGCCGTACGCCTGGTTCGTGTCCTTCGCTCCCGCCGACGACCCGAAGGTCGCCGTCGCGGTCATGGTCGAGGACGCCGGCGTGGCCCGGGACACCATCTCCGGCAACGGCCTGGCCGCCCCGATCGCCCGGTCGGTGATGGAGGCGGTGATCGATCCGTGAGCCCGCCCGACGGCGAGCCTCGCTACCGGCGGACCAGCCGGATCGCCACCGGAGGAATGGGCGAGGTATGGCGGGCCACGGACACGGTGCTCGGGCGCGAGGTGGCCCTGAAGGTGCTCAAGGTCGAGCACGCCGACGACCCCACCTTCCGCTCCCGGTTCGCGACCGAGGCGCGTCATGCCGCCGCGCTGCACCACCCCAACGTGGCCTCGGTCTTCGACGTGGGCGAGTGGCCCCCCGAGGACGGCTCCGACTCGCCGCGGCCCTTCCTGGTCATGGAGCTGGTCCCGGGGCAGCCGCTCTCGGCGCTGCTCCGCACGGACCAGCCGATGCCGGCCGAGACCGCCGCGGACCTGGTCGCCCAGTGCTGCGACGCGGTGGAGGCCGCGCACGCCATCGGGGTCATCCACCGCGACATCAAGCCGGGCAACCTCCTGGTCACGCCCAAGGGCCACGTCAAGATCACCGACTTCGGGATCGCCCGGGCGGCCGGCGCCACCCAGCTGACGATGACCGGGCAGGCGATCGGCACCCCGGCGTACTTCGCTCCCGAGCAGGCCGAGGGAAAGCAGGCGACCGAGGCCAGCGACATCTACTCCCTTGGCGTGGTGCTCTACGAGTGCCTGGCGGGGCGTCGCCCGTTCATCGGCGAGAGCGCCATCGCCACCGCCATGGCCCACCTGCGTCAGCCCCCGCCGCCGCTGTCCGAGCGCGTGCCCGCGCGGCTGCGTGAGGCGGCGATGGTGGCGCTGGCCAAGAACCCCGCGGACCGGTTCTCCTCGGCGGCCCAGTTCGCCGCGGTCCTCCGCGGTGCGCCGGTCCCCGGGGCGCTCTCGGCGCGGCTGGCCGCAGCGGCCGGAGCAGCGGGTGCCGCGGCCGGGGCGGCCGGGGCGGCCGGGGCGGCCGGGATGGAGAGCACGCAGCGGCTCCCAAGCTCCGGGGAGCCGACCCGGGCCACCGCGACGGTGGAAGGCATGGACACCCCCCTCGCCTCGCCCGTGGTGCCCGCCGGGTACGGCGCCGATGGCACCCGCGGCGGCGCGGCGGGGGGTGGCCGGGGGGACGGACCGCGACGCGAGGACGAACGACGCAGCTTCCCCGGCTGGCTGCCCTGGATGCTGGCCGCCGCGGCCGTACTGGCGCTGATCTGGGTGGTGACCCAGCTTGGCGGCGAAAACACCGCCTCGACCCCGGACCAGCCGGTGGCCACCCGCACCGTGCAGGAGAGCGCCACCACCGAGCCGAGCCCGGACCCCACCCCGACGCAGAGCGAGACCTCGACGCCAAGCCCCACGCCGACGCCCAGCGAGACCCCGAGCCCCGACGCCACCCCGGAGGGGATCGAGGTGGCTCCCCAGGACTACGTGGGCCGGGACGCCGACGTGGTCACTGAGGAGCTGGAGGCCCTGGGGCTGAAGGTCAGGAGCGACAAGGTCGACAACCCCGGCGACGCGGGGGAGAACACGGTCGCCTCCCTCAGCCCGACCGGCACGCTGGCCGAGGGCGACGAGGTGACGCTCCAGGTCTACGACAAGGTCACGCCTGCCGAGCCCGATCCTGCGCAGCCCGATCCTGCGCAGCCCGACCCTGCCCAGCCCGACCCTGCCCAGCCCGACCCCGGGAAGTCGAGCCCCGGGAACGGGAACGACCCGGGAAGCGGTAACGGCGGCGGCTCGGGGAACGGACAGGGCTGATGCGACGAGAGCGGACCCGGACGAAGGGGGCACGGTGAGCGACGGCACCTCCACGCCGCGACCGCGGGTGGGCAACCGCTACGAGATCGGCGAGCTGCTCGGCCGGGGCGGGATGGCCGACGTACGCAAGGGCAACGACGTGCGGCTCGGCCGGATCGTCGCCATCAAGCAGTTGCGTACGGACCTGGCCGCCGACTCCACCTTCCAGGCGCGGTTCCGCCGCGAGGCCCAGGCGGCCGCCTCGCTGAACCACCCGGCCATCGTCTCGGTCTACGACACCGGCGAGGAGCGGTCCACCGACGCCTCGGGCGTGGCCCAGCCGTACATCGTGATGGAGTACGTCGCGGGGCGCACTCTGCGCGACATCGTCCGGGAGGGTCGCAAGATCCTCCCCGAGCGGGCGCTGGAGATCACCTCGGGCATCCTCGGGGCGCTGGACTACAGCCACCGCGCCGGCATTGTGCACCGGGACATCAAGCCGGCGAACGTGATGCTGACCCAGTCCGGGGACGTGAAGGTGATGGACTTCGGTATCGCCCGGGCGGTCGCCGACTCCTCCACGATGACCCAGACCGCAGCCGTCGTGGGGACGGCGCAGTACCTCTCCCCCGAGCAGGCCCGAGGGGAGACCGTCGACTCCCGCAGCGACGTCTACTCCACCGGCTGCCTGCTCTACGAGCTGCTCACCGGGCGACCGCCCTTCGTGGGCGAGAGCCCCGTCTCGGTGGCCTACCAGCACGTGCGCGAGGAGGCCGCTCCGCCCTCGACGCTCGAGTCGGACCTGCCCCCCGAGGTCGACGCCATCGTGATGAAGGCCCTGGCCAAGCCCATCCCCGAGCGCTACCAGAGCGCGGCGGCGATGCGTGCCGACATCGAGCGCTACCTCGCCGGCAAACCGGTGACCGCACCGGCCGTCCTCGCCACCGATCCCGAGGACGACCCCGACCCGGGGACCGAGGCGACGAGCCTGTTCGCGACCAGCGCCGAGACCGAAGAGCGACGGTCCAACCGCTTCCCGCTCATCCTGCTCGCGCTGGGGATCCTGGCCCTGCTCGCCGCGGCGGCCTACTTCGGACCTCGGCTCCTGAGCACCACCCCCGAGCAGAGCTCGGTCCCGTCGGTGGTCAACCTCTCGCGCGCGAAGGCCGAGTCGGCCATCGAGGAGGCCGTGCTGACCGCACGGATCGAGGGTCGGGAGCCCTCGGTCGACGTGGCCAAGGGCAGCGTGCTGGCCCAGGACCCCGACCCCCTGACGTTGCTACCGCCCGGCTCCGAGGTCGATCTCACCCTGTCCACCGGCGACCCGGACGTGGTCGTCCCCTTCGTCCTGGGCGACGACAAGGCCGCTGCGGCCCAAGAGCTCCGCGACCAGGCGCTTCGGGTCCGGCTCCGGCGCGAGGACTCCGACTCCCCGACCAACTCGGTGGTGCGCTCCGACCCGGCGGCGGGCGAGACCGTCCCCAACGGGTCGCTGGTCACGCTGTTCTGGGCCGCTGGTCCGACCGAGGTGCCCAACGTGGTGGGGCTCCAGGAGTCCAGGGCGACCCGAGTCCTTCAGCGGGCCGGCTTCGAGGTGGACGTGGTCCCGGACTCCGACACGGTGGCCACCCGGGGCCAGGTCCTCCAGCAGAGCCCTGAGGCCGGCTCCGGGCAGCCCCAGGGCACACTGGTGATCCTGAGGGTCTCGGTCTACGAGGAGCCGCCGCCGAGCCCGCCGCCGCCGCCCAGCGAGCCACCGTCGCAGAGCCCGTCCCCGTCGGAGTCGCCGTCGGAGTCGCCGTCGGAGTCGCCGTCCCCCTCCCCGTCGGAGTCGCCGTCGGAGTCGCCGTCGGCTTCACCCAGCGCGAGCCCGTCACCCTGAGGCAGGCTCGGGGCGCGAGAATCAGGTCGGGTCGCCGAACTCGTCCACGTCGGGGCGTACGGCCCGGGCGTAGCTCAGCTCGGTGGGGCCGTCGTAGCCCGGGGCGATGATCTTCGACTCGACCGCCACGTCCCAGGTGAGCTGGAAGGCCTCCACGGCCTCGAGGTAGAAGCCGATGTACGGGCTCTGGTCGAGGCTGCCGAGCATGGTGCTGGTCGGACCAATCGCGGTGATCACGTACGGCGGGGCGTAGGGGACGTCGTGCAGGACCACCGTGTTGCCAACGCAGCGGACGCCGGTGGTGGAAACGATGCGCTGTCCCTGGACGGTCATCGCCTCCGCGCCGCCGGCCCAGAGCGCGTTGACCACGGCCTGGATGTCCTGCTGGTGCACGACGAGGTTGTCGATGTCCATGTCGGCGGCGAGGGTGCTCACCACGGCGTCGGGCGCGTCGTCCAGCGTGATCCGGAGCCCGGGCCCTTGCACCGGCAGCAGTCCCGCGGGACCGGCGACCGCGTCCGCCCGGGACTGGGCCGCGTCGGCGTCCACGTCTCCGAGCGCCTGGCCGAGCTGGTCGACCTGGCTCACCAGTTGGGCCTGCTCGGTGCGCAGCGTCTCGACCTGGTCCGCCTGGGCCTCGACCAGCCCCGGCAGGTCGGCGTAGCGCCCGGCCCGGAGATCCTTGCCCCCCGCGCTGACCGCACTGGTCACGAAGAGAGCCCCCGCGAGCACGAAGGCGAGGGGGGCGGCGGCACGCCAGCCCCAGGAGCGGTTGCCGACCGAGCGGATCCGGGCGGCGAGAGCGCCGGCGAGCCGCTCACGCAGCCCCAGGCCCCGGTGCGGTCCGCGGGGCGAGGCCGGTCCCGACGACCCGGCAGGGTCGGAGGCGGGATCGGACACGGCGGGCTCCTCGGGGTCGGGCGGATCATGGCGGGTACGTCGGGTCGGGTGCGTCGGGTCGGGCGGATTCGGGTCGGGCGGAGTCGGCGCTCCGGCCGGGTGACGTCTACGCTAGCCCAGGACAGAAGTCTGCCCGGGAGGGCGACCGACCACCGCCGAGCCACCTCGAGGAGCACGCCGTGTCGCAGCCCACGCCCCGTCAGAAGGTCGGTGCTCCTCCGGAGCCGGCCCACTCGATGGTACGCACGGTGCTCGCGGCCCTGCTCGTGGTCGGCGGGATCGTGTGGATGTCGGTCTACATCAACGTCGCCCAGGACGGCCAGAAGCTGACCTGGATGGGTGATCTGCTCCGCTGGAACTTCCTCATCGGCTTCGCGATGATCTTCCTCGGCCTGATTCTCGCCGCCCACCCCGGCACCCCGCTGGGTCGTGGCCGTGGTGTCGTGGTGGGGATGCTGTTCTGCTTCCTGTTCGGCCTGGTCTGGATCGTCGTGTACTACATCACCTCGCAGAGCCTCGCCGTACCGCTGCAGAAGAACCTCGACCAGTACAACCTGATCGTGGGAATCGGCTTCATGGCCGTCGGGTTCGTCTACGCCACGCACTGGGAGTAGCCCACTCGCCCGCGCCGCCCACAGCACCGCCCAC
>JBBPYL010000155.1:0-4117 GCA_038199935.1 Propionibacteriales bacterium
CTCGCCCGCTCCTGGACCCGCGTGATCTACCGCTGCTGGCAAGACCGCCAGCCCTACGACCCCAACCAACACGGTGCGATCCAACGGCTCAACCAACCACAGCAAGCGGCCTGAGGTTGACTCAGAGGGTGTCATGGGACCACGCTAGGGCGGACCACCGACACTTCGCCGAGCCGGTCTAGGCACGAATCGTCAAGCAGGCAAGGGAAACGCTCATCAGACGCCGGGTGTCTCGGACGCCTCGGGCGCCGAAACTGGCTTGAGGTAGACCGAGACGTGACTCTCACTGTCGCCGGTGAAGGGACTGCCGTCCCAGTCAGCCGTCCGACGGTCGAGGTGCATCCCGGACAGCTGGGCCATCAGGTCGCACTCGCCCGGCCACGCGTAGCGGAAGTTGCTGGCCCCGTACGTCACCGTCCCGTCCAGGTGCTGCCGGTAGTGGTGGGACGTACCCTGCTGAGTGGCCAGGTCGTAGGTGTCGACGCCGAGATGGTGGCGCCCCACGTGGAAGGGCACCGCGGCCTGACCGGGCGGGAAGCGCCGGATGCCCGGGACCCACAGCTCGATGACGAAGCGCCCGCCGGGCGCGAGGTGGCGCGCGGCGTTGGCGAAGCAGGCGACCTGCTCGGCCTGGGTCCGGAGGTTCCCCAGGCCGTTCCAGACCAGGTACACCAGCGAGAAGGAGCCCGTGCCAGACACCTCAGCCGAGGCCATGTCCCCGATCACGACGGGGAGGTCCGGCTGCTTGAACCGGAGCCGGTCGACCATCGGCGGTGAGAGCTCGATGCCGGACACCGCGACCCCACGCCCCAGCAGGGGAAGGGCGACCCGACCGGTGCCGATCGCAAGCTCCAGGGCCGGTCCTTCGCCCGCGAGGGCGGCCAGGAGCTCCACGGCGGGGCCTAGGACCTCCGGAGCGAACATGAAGGCTGACGACTCGTCGTAGTGCTCGGCCGTCTCGGCGTCCCACACATCGCTACTGGTCACCGGGGCACCTTGTCGGAGGAATCGACGCGGCGCCACCGTATTATCCCGGCGAGGACCTTACCGCTGCTCCGCAGCAGGAGGCGTCGCGAGGAGGGGCAGGGCAGGCAGGATCCTTCCCCGCACCTCGCCGAGGCTGACCCGACCGCGCTGTCCCGGCGCGGAGTAGCGCAGGACCACCTCGTCGCC
Source organism: Propionibacteriales bacterium (assembly GCA_038199935.1). Taxonomy (GTDB): domain Bacteria; phylum Actinomycetota; class Actinomycetes; order Propionibacteriales; family Nocardioidaceae; genus Nocardioides_B. The sequence continues at coordinate 1,174 of JBBPYL010000155.1, forward strand.
GTCCTCGAGGAAGGTCCGCTCCTCGCCGGCGGCGCGCCAGGTCTCGGTGCCACCCCAGGACAGCTCGAGGAACGAGCCGCGCTGATCCTTCTCCGAGCCCGAGATCGTGCCGGAGGCGTAGAGGTCCCCCACCCGGAGCGAGGCCCCGTTGACCGTCAGGTGGGCCAGCATCTGCGCCGGGGACCAGTACATCGAGGAGTACGGGGGGCGGGCCACGACGGTCCCGTTGACCTCGACCTCCACCGCGATGTCGTAGCCCGAGGCCGGGCCCTCACGCAGGTACGGCAGCACCGGGGGGGCCTGGCCCGGAAGGTCGACCCTGGCCTCCTCCAGCGCCGCCAGGGGGGTGACCCAGGCGCTCACCGTCGTCGCGAACGACTTGGCCAGGTTGGGACCGAGCGGCGCGGACTCCCAGGCCTGGAGGTCGCGGGCGGACCAGTCGTTGAGGCCGGTGACCCCGAACACGGTCTCGGCGAAAGCCGAGGTCGGCACCCGCTGCCCCAGCGGCACGGCGCGACCGACCACGAAGCCGAGCTCGGCCTCGATGTCGAGCCGACGGCTCGGTCCGTACGTCGGCGCCGGCTCGTCCGGCGCCTTGCGCTGACCGGCGGGACGGTGGATCTGGGTCCCGGACACGACGACCGATCCGGCCCGACCGTGGTAGCTCACCGGGAGATGCCGCCAGTTGGGCAGGAGCGGCTCCGCGCCGGGCCGGAAGAGACGCCCCACGTTGGTCGCGTGGTGCTCGGAGGCGTAGTAGTCGACGTAGTCGCCCACCTCCACGGGCAGCCTCAGGGTCACCTCGTCCAACGGGTGCAGGCGCAGCCCGGCCCGGTGCGTCGGGTCGCCGAGCAGCTCGACCACCCAGCTTCGAACATCGGACCAGACCGCCGGGCCTGCGGCCATCAGCGGGTTCAACCGGGTGCGGTCGAGGAGCGCGGCGTAACCGGGTCGGGTGGTCTGCGCTGCGTGGGCCAGGTCGAGCACGCGGCCCCCGATCCGGACACCGACCCGTGGTCCGTCGGTGCCGACCGCGAAGACGGCGTAGGGCAGGTTGTCCAGGTCGTACCCACTGCCCTCGGCGTCGGGGACCCACGTCGTCCACGTCGACACCAGGCCACCGTAGCGGAGTATCTTCGCCACATGGGCGGGCCCGTCCGTCGAACGCACACCCGAGGAGGCTCGTCGTGGCGCACTACCGCCAGGTCGGAGCGGTGCCCCCGAAGCGGCACACGCAGTTCCGGGACCCCCAGGGCCGGCTGTACTACGAGGAGCTGATGGGCGAGGAAGGATTCTCTTCCGACTCCACGCTGCTCTACCACCGCGGGGTGCCCTCGGCGATCGTGGCCTCGGAGGTGTGGGAGCTGCCCGACCAGACCCGCGCGTCCAACCATCCCCTCAAGCCCCGCCACCTGCGCCTGCACGACCTCCAGACCGGGGAGGATGCCGTGACAGGTCGCCGCCTGGTGCTCGGCAACGCCGACGTGCGAATCTCCTACGTCGTCGCCGGGTCGTCGGTCGCATCCGCCTACTACCGCAACGCGACCGGCGACGAGTGCGTCTACGTCGAGAGCGGCACCGGCATCGTCGAGACCGCCCTGGGGGAGATCTCCTACCGGACCGGCGACTACGTCGTCCTCCCCCGCGCCCTGACGCACCGCTGGCGGCCCGCCGAGGAGAGCCGGCTCTACGCGGTGGAGGCCTCCAGCCACATCGCCCCGCCGCGTCGCTACCTGTCCCGCTACGGGCAGCTGCTGGAACACGCGCCGTACTGCGAGCGAGACCTGCACGGACCCGTGGAGCCGTTCCTGGTCGAGGGCGACGACGTTGACGTCCTGGTCAAGCATCGGACGGCGGCGGGCATCCTCGGCACCCGGATGACGTACCAGACCCACCCCTTCGACGTGGTCGGCTGGGACGGTTGCCTCTACCCGTACACGTTCAACGTCGAGGACTATATGCCGATCACCGGCAAGATCCATCAGCCGCCGCCGGTGCACCAGGTCTTCGAGGGTCACAACTTCGTGATCTGCAACTTCCTCCCGCGCAAGGTCGACTATCACCCGCTGGCCGTCCCGGTGCCGTACTTCCACTCCAACGTGGACAGCGACGAGGTGATGTTCTACGTCGGCGGTGACTACGAGGCCCGGAAGGGATCCGGCATCGGCCTGGGTTCGATCTCGTTGCACCCCGGCGGCTACGCGCACGGACCCCAGCCCAGCGCGATCGAGGCCTCGCTCGGAGTGGACTACCTCGACGAGTCCGCGGTGATGGTGGACACCTTCGCTCCCCTCGAGCTCGGGGAGGCGGGGGCGGCCGTCGAGGACGAGGCGTACGCCTGGACCTGGGCGCGCGACAAGGCCCGCACGCACCCGACACCCCAGGAGTAGCCGCCCATCCGCGTCAGATCCTCAGGGGTCGGCGATCTCGCGAAGTGCAGCGAGATGGCCCTCGAAGGCACGCCGCCCGGCGGCAGTCAGGGAGAGCCAGGTGCGCGGACGTTTGCCGACGTAGCCCTTCTTGACCTTGACGTAGCCGGCGGACTCCAGCGCACTGACTTGCTTGGACAGGACGGAGTCGGACACCTCGACCGTGTCTCGCACGAACCCGAACTCGGCTTGGCCTGCGCCCGCGAGCGTCGCGACGATGCTGAACCTGACCGGTGAGTGGATCGCCGCATCGAGCCGATGCCGAGGATGGGAGTGCACCGGTGCGGTCATGCTCGCCACATTCGTGCCGCCGCCACGAGCCCCGGGGCGGCCACCAGCACGCAGTAGGGAGCGAAGAGGGCCCATCCGTACTCGCTCACAGCGGCGCTCCTCGGTGTCGGCATGATGACAGCCTAGACAACTACTTTCCCACTCGTCAAGTAGATTCCGCTTGCCCAATGGCCGCAAGGTCTATTCACCCTGCAGACTCGTGGGCGCCATCAGAGACTGGTCAC
>JBBPYL010000156.1:0-37165 GCA_038199935.1 Propionibacteriales bacterium
CCAGGCGCCCGCGGTGATGAGCGAGGGCGGGATGATCGCCGACGTGATCGTGGCCTTCGCCTCCATTGACCCGGTTATGGGCGGGGTGGACCGGTGAGCGACTCCGTCGACTCGACCACGACGACCGGGTCCCCGGTCGAGGAGCCGCTCGGCCCCGTGGTGCTGGGGGAGCTCCGCGCGATCGCGGCCCGCTACCCTCAGGCCCGCTCGGGCCTGCTGCCCATGCTGCACCTGGTGCAGAGCGTCGAGGGCCGGGTGACGGCCAGGGGCATCGAGGCCTGCGCGGCGATCCTCGGCATCACGACCGCCGAGGTCTCGGGCGTGGCCACCTTCTACACGATGTACAAGCGGCGCCCGGTCGGTGACTACCACGTCGGGGTGTGCACGAACACGCTGTGTGCGGTGATGGGCGGCGACCTGATCTTCGAGCGGCTCAAGGAGCACCTCGACGTCGGCAACGACGAGACCACAGACGACCACAAGATCACCCTCGAGCACGTCGAGTGCAACGCCGCCTGCGACTACGCTCCGGTCGTGATGGTCAACTGGGAGTTCATGGACAACCAGACCCCGGAGTCCGCGACGCAGCTCGTCGAAGACCTCCGCGCCGGCCGCGAGGTCCGCTCGACCCGAGGCCCGAGGATCTGCACCTGGCGCGAGGCGGAGCGGGTCCTGGCCGGCTTCCCCGACGACCGCGCCGACGAGGGCGTCGGCGCCGGTCCGGCCACCCTGCTGGGTCTGGGCATCGCCCGGGACCGAGGATGGACGGCACCGAGCGTGGACCGCGGCGAGCTCGGCGAGGGCGACACGGGCAGCCCGGCTGACACCCCCGAGGGATCGGCCGACATGGCCAACACCTCGCACGCGCAGGCCGAGACCCGGATCTCCGAGTCCGGGTCGGACACCGCCGGCGAGGACGCCGGCGGCAAGAAGGAGGGCTCCTGATGGTGGACGTGCTGACCCCTGTTCTCTCCGACAACTGGGACCAGGAGCGGTCCTGGACGATGGAGTCCTACGAGGCCTCCGGCGGCTACTCCGGGCTCCGCTCGGCGCTGGGTATGGCCCCCGACGACGTCATCGCAATGGTCAAGGACTCCGGGCTGCGCGGCCGCGGTGGTGCGGGCTTCCCGACCGGGATGAAGTGGGGCTTCATCCCCCAGGACAACCCGAACCCAAAGTACCTGGTCGTCAACGCCGACGAGTCCGAGCCGGGCACCTGCAAGGACGTCCCGCTGATGATGGCCTCGCCGCACACCCTGGTCGAGGGCGTGATCATCAGCTCGTTCGCGATCCGAGCCGAGCACGCGTTCATCTACGTGCGCGGAGAGGTGCTGCACGTGGTACGCCGGCTCCAGCGCGCCGTGGCCGAGGCCTACCTCGCCGGGCACCTCGGCACCGACATCCACGGATCGGGCTACTCCTTGGAGGTGACGGTCCACGCCGGTGCGGGGGCCTACATCTGCGGGGAGGAGACCGCCCTGCTCGACTCGCTGGAGGGACGTCGCGGCCAACCCCGGCTGCGCCCGCCCTTCCCGGCCGTGGCCGGGCTCTACTCCTCGCCCACGGTGATCAACAACGTGGAGAGCATCGCCTCGGTCCCGTGCATCGTCCGGAACGGCGCCGAGTGGTTCAGCTCGATGGGCACCGAGAAGAGCAAGGGGATGACCCTCTACTCCCTCTCCGGTCACGTCGCGCGACCCGGGCAGTTCGAGGCCCCGCTGGGGATCACCCTGCGTGAGCTGCTCGACCTCGCCGGCGGCGTACGCGAGGGACACCAGCTGAAGTTCTGGACGCCGGGCGGCTCATCGACGCCGATCCTGACCGACCAGCACCTCGACGTGCCGCTGGACTACGAGGGCGTCGGGGCCGCGGGCTCGATGCTGGGCACCAAGGCCCTGCAGATCTTCGACGAAACCACCTGCGTGGTCCGCTCGGTGCTGCGTTGGACCGAGTTCTACAAGCACGAGTCGTGCGGCAAGTGCACCCCGTGTCGCGAGGGCACCTGGTGGCTGGTGCAGACCCTCGCCCGGCTGGAGAAGGGCCAGGGCACCGAGGCGGACCTCGAGACCCTGCTGGACCAGTGCGACAACATCCTCGGCCGCTCGTTCTGCGCGCTCGCCGACGGAGCGACCAGCCCGATCACGTCCTCCATCGAGTACTTTCGGGACGAGTACGTCGCCCACTTCGAGCACGGCGGCTGCCCCTTCGACCCGATGGCCGCCACCCTCTTCGCGCCCGCAGGAGCGACCACATGAGTGTGACCAGCAAGGAGGGCCAGGTCGAGAAGACCGACCTGGTCACCCTCACCATCGACGGCGTCGAGACCAGCGTCCCCAAGGGCACGCTGGTCATCCGCGCGGCCGAGCAGGTCGGGGTCCAGATCCCGCGGTTCTGCGACCACCCGCTGCTCGCGCCGGTGGGGGCCTGCCGTCAGTGCCTGGTTGAGGTGGCGATGCCGGACCGCTCCGGCGAGCTGAAGACGATGATGGGGCCGCCGGGACGGGTCAAGCCGCAGGCGTCGTGCACCCTGGTCGTCTCCGACGGCATGGTCGTCAACACCCAGGTCTCCTCGGCCATCGCCGACAAGGCCCAGCAGGGCGTGATGGAGCAGTTGCTGATCAACCACCCACTGGACTGCCCGGTGTGCGACAAGGGTGGCGAGTGCCCCCTGCAGAACCAGGCGATGACCAACGGTCGGGGCGAGACCCGCTTCACCGAGACCAAGCGCACCTTCCCCAAGCCGATCCACATCTCCGCGCAGGTCCTGCTCGACCGCGAGCGCTGCGTACTGTGCGCCCGGTGCACCCGGTTTTCCGAGCAGATCGCCGGCGACCCCTTCATCGCGCTGATCGAGCGTGGCGCCCTCCAGCAGGTCGGCATCTACGAGAAGGAGCCGCTGCAGAGCTACTTCTCGGGCAATACCATCCAGATCTGTCCCGTCGGCGCGCTGACCTCCACCGCGTACCGCTTCCGGGCCCGCCCCTTCGACCTGGTCTCCACCCCCTCGGTGGGCGAGCACGACGCGTGCGGCTCCGCCATCCGGGTCGACCACCGGCGGGGCAAGGTCGTGCGCCGCCTCTCGGGCAACGACCCCGAGGTCAACGAGGAGTGGATCACCGACAAGGACCGCTTCGGCTTCGCCTACGCACGGGCCGAGGACCGGTTGACCCATCCGCTGGTGCGCGACGAGGAGACCGGCGAGCACCGGGCCGCCTCCTGGCCCGAGGCGTTCGCGGTCGCGGCCCGCGGCCTGCGCGCTGCCGGCGACGCCGGTGGCGTCGGGGTGCTCACCGGCGGCCGGCTCACCTTCGAGGACGCCTACGCCTACGCGAAGTTTGCCCGGGTCGCCCTGGGCACCAACGACATCGACTTCCGGGCCCGCCCGCACTCCACCGAGGAGGCCGATCTGCTGGCCTCGCGGGTGGCCGGCAGCGGCCTGGGCGTCACCTTCTCCGACCTGGAGCGCGCCACGACCGTCGTGCTGGCCGGGCTCGAGCCGGAGGACGAGGCGGGCACGATCTTCCTGCGGCTGCGCAAGGCCTCGGCCGACAAGCTCCGCGTCGTGGCCATCGCCCCCTTCGCCTCCCGCGGCCTGGCCAAGATGCGCGGGTCGCTGATCCGCACCGCCCCGGGCCACGAGGCGCACGCGCTGGAGGCGCTGGCCCACGACGGCGAGGTCGCCCTCGACGCAGGCGGCGTCATCCTCATCGGCGAACGGCTGGCCACCAGCCCCGGCGCCCTCTCGGCCGCGGTGGCGCTGGCCACCATGACCGGGGCCCGGCTGGCCTGGGTCCCTCGGCGGGCCGGGGACCGCGGGGCGCTCGAGGCCGGGTGCCTGCCGACCCTGCTCCCGGGTGGACGTCCCGTCGACGACGCCGCCGCCCGGGTGGACCTCGGCACGGTGTGGGGCACCACCCTCCCGCACGCCCCCGGGCGCGACGCCGAGACGATCGTCGCCGCGGCCACCGCCGGTGCGTTGGGCGGGCTCGTCGTGGCCGGCATCGACCCCGACGACACCCCCGACCCGGCCGGCTTCCGCGCCGCGGTCGCCGCCGCCGGCTTCGTGGTCTCCCTCGAGCTGCGCGCCACGGACGTCACGGCGGCTGCCGACGTGGTCTTTCCCGTCGCCGCGACCGCCGAGAAGGCGGGGTCCTTCGTGAGCTGGGAGGGTCGGATCCGTCCCTTCGAGAAGGTCCTGCACGACTCGCACGCCCTGCCGGACCTGCGGGTCCTGGCCGGGATCGCGGAGGAGCTCGGGGTCTCCCTCGGCTTCCGGACCGTCGACCAGGCCCGTGCCGCGCCCACGCTGCTCGGCGACTGGGACGGCGCCCGTCTGAGCCCCCCGCCCCCCACCCCGCCCCCGGCCATCGCCCAGGAGGCGATGCCGACCGACTCCGACTCCGACGCCGCGGAGGGTCTCTCGCTCCGCTCCACCGACCAGGGCCGTCCCGTGGCCTCGGCCGCCAACGCTGGCCTGGTGTCCGCTCCGGGGTCGGCGGGCTCGACCGGCCTGCGCGACAGCGCCGGCGCGTCGGACGACGCGGCGGGAGGCACCGGCCTCGAGGTCCATCTGGCCAGCTGGAAGCAGATGGTCGACGACGGCTCGCTCCTCGACGGTGCCGACGACCTCCGGGCCACGGGACGACCGGCGCTGGTGCTGGTCTCCCCGGACCTGCTGCTCCGCCTCGCGGTGTCGGTCGGCGACCCGGTGACGCTGACCGGCGCGCGCGGCAGGGTCACCCTCCCCGCCGCGGTGGCCGACCTCGACGATGATGTGGTCTGGGTGCCGGCCAGCTCGGGCGGACTGGCACTGCATCGTGACCTGGGCCCGGCCGGCTCACTCGTCCGCATCGCAGGAGGTGCCGCATGACCACCACCCTCGGGCCGGTGGCCGCTGCCGACCTGTCCGCCTTCGGGCAGGACCCGTGGTGGCTGGTGATCATCAAGGCCGTGCTGATCTTCGTCGTTCTGGTGCTGCTCACGCTGTTCAACATCTGGTTCGAGCGCCGGGTGGTGGCCCGGATGCAGAACCGGATCGGGCCGAACATGCACGGACCCTTCGGTCTGCTGCAGTCCCTGGCCGACGGCGTGAAGCTGGCGCTCAAGGAGGACATCCTCCCCAAGGCCGCCGACAAGGTGGTCTTCTTCCTCGCTCCGGTGCTCTCGGTGATCCCGGCGTTCCTGGCCTTCGCGGTGATCCCCTTCGGCCCCGAGGTCGGGGTGCCCTTCAGCGACCGCACCACGCCGCTGCAGCTGACCGACATGCCGGTCGGCGTGCTGTTCATCCTCGCCGTGGCCTCGGTCGGCATCTACGGGATAGTCCTCGGCGGCTGGTCCTCCGGGTCGACGTACTCCCTGCTCGGCGGCCTGCGCAGCTCGGCTCAGATGATCTCCTACGAGGTCGCGATGGGCCTCTCCCTGGTCGCGGTGTTCCTCTACGCCGGCTCGATGTCGACCTCGCAGATCGTCGAGGCCCAGGCCGGGGGCTGGTTCGGCTTCTTCCTGCTGCCGTCCTTCGTGATCTTCATGATCGCCATGGTCGGTGAGACCAACCGGGCGCCCTTCGACCTCGCCGAGGCTGAGGGCGAGCTGGTCGGCGGGTTCCACACCGAGTACTCCTCGCTGAAGTTCGCGCTGTTCTTCCTCGCCGAGTACGTCAACATGGTCACCGTCTCCGCGCTGGCCACCACGCTCTTCCTGGGCGGCTGGCGCGCCCCCTGGCCGCTGTCCCTGTGGGACGGCGCCAACGAGGGCTACTGGCCCTTCCTGTGGTTCATCGGCAAGGTGATGATCTTCATCTTCATCTTCATCTGGCTTCGCGGCTCGCTGCCCCGCTACCGCTACGACCAGTTCATGAAGCTGGGCTGGAAGGTCCTCATCCCGGTCTCGCTGCTGTGGATCGTCGCGGTGGGCACCGTCCGCGCGGTCAGCCTCGAGGGCGGGGTCGACCGCAGCACCCTGCTGATCGGCTTCGGTGTTCTGGCCGCCATCCTGGTGGTGTTCTTCTTCGTCGGTGGAGACGACTCCGCCGACGAGGAGGACCAGGAGCAGGAGCCGGTTCCCTTCGACGCCTTCGCCGGCGGCTACCCTGTCCCGCCGATGCCCGGTCAGACCCACGACGCCACGGTGACCGTGGCCGAGGAGCACAACTAGATGTCGACGCTCAAGGAACAGTTCTGGGACCCGGTCGCGGGGTTCGGGGTGACCTTCCGGACGATGTTCCGCAAGGTGGCCACCGAGCAGTACCCGCGGGAGAAGAAGCCGACCGCGCCGCGCTTCCACGGGCGTCACCAGTTGAACCGCTGGCCCGACGGCCTGGAGAAGTGCATCGGCTGCGAGCTGTGCGCCTGGGCCTGCCCGGCCGACGCGATCTACGTCGAGGGCGCCTCAAACACCGAGGACGAGCGCTTCTCGCCCGGCGAGCGCTACGGCCGCGTCTACCAGATCAACTACCTGCGCTGCATCCTGTGCGGGCTGTGCATCGAGGCCTGTCCGACCCGCGCGCTGACCATGACCAACGAGTACGAGCTGGCCGACAACAACCGGGCCGACCTGATCTACGAGAAGTCCGACCTGCTCGCCCCCATGCTCCCGGGGATGGAGGCGCCGCCGCACGCGATGCTGCTCGGCGACGACGAGGGCGACTACTACCGGGGCACCTACCGGGTCACCTCTCCGCTGGCCGACGAGCCCGCCGAGGCGTCGGCCTCGCCACGGGCCGAGAGTGAGGACTGAGCCGTGTTCGCATTCTGGGTGCTGGCCCCGGTGATGGTGCTCGCCGCCCTGGGCATCCTCGTCGTCCGCAAGGCGGTGCACGCCGCGCTGCTGCTGGCCGTGGTGATGGTCTCGCTGGCCATCCTCTACGCCGTCCAGGACGCGCCGTTCCTCTTCGCGGTCCAGATCATCGTCTACACCGGCGCGATCTTGATGCTCTTCCTCTTCGTGCTGATGCTGGTCGGGGTCGATGCGGCCGACTCGGTGGTGGAGACCATCCGCGCCCAGCGCCTGATGGCGACCGTCGTCGGTCTGGCGCTCGGGCTGCTTTTGGTGGTCGGCGTCAGCCAGGTCACCATCGGCACCGTGGTGGGCCTGGAGGCACAGAACCGCTCGGGGAACATCGAGGGCCTGGCCGCCCTGCTGTTCTCGAAGTACATTCTCGCCTTCGAGGCGACCAGCGCGCTGCTGATCACCGCGGCCATCGGGGCCATGGTCCTCGCGCACCGCGAGCGGCTCACCCCGAAGGTGACCCAGGCCGACCTCGTCGCCCAGCGGATGCGCGACTACGCCGACCACGGCAAGCACCTCGGTCCGCTGCCCTCGCCCGGCGTCTACGCGCGGCACAACGCGGTGGACACCCCGGCGCTGCTGCCCGACGGGACCCCCGCGGAGACCTCGGTCTCGCGCATCCTGGTCGCCCGGGGCTCGGTGCGCTCCGCGCCCACCCTGGCCGACGACGTCGAGGTGGTCACCGCCCAGCTGAGCACCGACGGCGAGATCCGTCCCGGGGCCCCCGGTGAGCAGGCCGCACCAGCCGAGGGAGAGGACGCGTGATGGACGCCACCCCGTTCCTCGCCCTCTCGGCCATCTTGTTCACCATCGGCTCGGTGGGCGTGCTGACTCGGCGCAATGCGATCGTCGTGTTCATGTGCGTGGAGCTGATGCTCAACGCGAGCAACCTCGCCCTGGTGACCTTCTCGCGCGTGCACGGCAACCTCGAGGGCCAGGTGGCCGCGTTCTTCGTGATGGTGGTCGCCGCCGCCGAGGTCGTCGTCGGCCTGGCCATCATCATGACCATCTTCCGCACGCGTCGTTCGGCCTCGGTCGACGACGCCAGCCTGTTGAAGTACTAGGGAGAGGTTCGTGACTGTGAGGTTCTCCGAAGGGGGCGAGCTCGCCGGGCACACCGTGCCGGTGATCGCGCCCATCTCGGGCGACGGCGTCCTGTCCCTGCTGTGGCTGGTCATCGCGCTCCCGGCGCTAGGGGCGGCGGTGATCCTGCTGCTCGGCAACCGACGCACGTCGGCCTGGGCCCACCTGCTCGGCACGGCGACCGTGGCCGGTTCGTTCGTGATCAGCCTGCTGGCCTTCCTGGCGCTGCTGGGCCGCGACGAGAGCGAGCGCAGCATCGGGCAGACGCTCTACACCTGGGTGGAGGCAGGCAGCTTCCGGGCCGACGCCGCCCTGCTCTACGACCCGCTCTCCGCACTCTTCCTGCTGCTGATCACCGGGGTCGGCTCGCTCATCCACGTGTACTCGATCGGGTACATGGCTCATGACGAGCGCCGGGCCCGGTTCTTCGGCTACCTGAACCTGTTCGTCGCCTCGATGCTGGTGCTGGTCCTGGCCGACAACTACCTCGGGATGTTCCTCGGCTGGGAGGGCGTCGGGCTGGCGTCGTACCTGCTGATCGGCTTCTGGCAGCACAAGCCCTCGGCCGCGGCTGCTGCGAAGAAGGCCTTCGTGGTCAACCGGGTCGGCGACATCGGGATGGCCCTGGGCACGATGCTGGCCTTCGTCACCTTCGGCACGACCGCCTTCGCGGGCATCTCCGCCGCCTCGGACCGGGCGGGCGAGGGCACGATGACCGTGCTCGGGCTGCTCTTCCTCCTCGCCGCGTGCGGCAAGTCCGCCCAGGTGCCGTTGCAGTCCTGGCTGCTCGACGCGATGGAGGGCCCGACCCCCGTCTCGGCCCTCATCCACGCGGCGACCATGGTCACCGCCGGGGTCTACCTGGTGGTCCGCTCGAACTTCATCTACGAGACCACCGAGGTCGCCCAGACCGCGGTCGTCATCGTCGGCCTCGTCACGCTGCTGTGGGGTGCGGTCATCGGCTGCGCCAAGGACGACATCAAGAAGGTGCTGGCCGGCTCCACGATGAGCCAGATCGGCTACATGATGCTGGCCGCCGGACTCGGCGTCTACGGCTACGCCTTCGCCATCTTCCACCTACTGACGCACGGCTTCTTCAAGGCGAACATGTTCCTGGGGGCCGGCTCGGTGATGCATGGGATGGACGACGACGTGGAGATGCGCCACTACGGTGCCCTCTCGCGAGCCATGCCGGTGACGTTCCTGACCTTCGCGATGGGTTACCTTGCGATCATCGGCTTCCCCGGCTTCGCCGGCTTCTGGTCCAAGGACAAGATCATCGAGGCCGCGTTCGGGGAGAACCTGATCGTCGGCCTCGCCGCTCTGCTCGGTGCGGGCATCACCGCCTTCTACATGACCCGGCTGATGCTGATGACCTTCTTCGGCAAGAAGCGCTGGGCCGACGGCGTGCACCCGCACGAGTCACCGGCACTGATGACGGTGCCGCTGATGGTGCTGGCGGCGCTCTCGGCGCTGGGCGGGCTGCTGCTGCTCGGCGGCTTCATCACCGACTGGCTGACCCCGGTGGTCGGCGAGGTCGGCGAGCACGACCTGGCCGTGGCCCCGCTGGTGCTCACGCTGATCGTCACGGCCACGGTGGCCGTGGGCATCGCCGTGGCCTGGTTCACCGTCGGCCGCCAGGAGGTCCCCCGCACCGCGCCGACGGAGGTCTCCTTCCTCACCCGGGCGGCGCGCGCCGACCTCTACGGCGACGCCCTGAACGAGGAGCTGCTGATGCGACCGGGCGACCGCCTGGTCACCGGCATGGTCGGCTTCGACGACGGGGCCGTGGACGGCTTCGTCGACGGCTCCGGCGGCGCCTTCGGGCGGATGTCGCAGCGGTTCCGGCGCATCCAGACCGGCTACGTCCGCTCCTACGCCCTCTCGTTCAGCGCCGGAGCGGTGCTGGTCCTGCTGGCGCTGCTGGCGGTGAACCTGACATGAGCACCCTGACCAGGATCGCCCCCCGCACCACACCAGGAGCTCTCTCGTGACCGGCTTCCCCGCGCTGACTCTCGCGCTGCTGCTGCCCCTGCTCGGAGCAGCGGTCGTGATGGCCGTGCCCCGTCGCGTGGGCAGCGCCCTGCCCAAGCAGGTCGCCCTCGGCTTCTCGCTGCTGACGCTCGTGCTGGTGGCCCTGGTCGCGCTGAGCTACGACGTCGGCGGGGCGCGCTACCAGTTCACCGAGACGCACACCTGGATCGAGGCCTTCGGCGCCCACTACGCCCTCGGACTGGACGGAATCGGCCTCACGCTCGTCCTGCTCACCGCGATCCTCGTGCCGGTGGTCGTGCTCGCCTCGTGGAACGACGGCGACCAGGCCGCGGGCGGTCGTTGGAGCGCGAACGCGTTCTTCGCCTGGATGCTCGCGCTCGAAGGACTGGCCATCGGGGTCTTCGCCGCCCTCGACGTGTTCTTGTTCTACGTGCTCTTCGAGGCCACGCTGATCCCGATCTACTTCCTCATCGGCGGGTTCGGCGGCGCCCGTCGTTCCTACGCCGCGATCAAGTTCCTGCTCTTCTCGCTGCTCGGCGGGCTGCTCATGCTGGCCTCGGTGGTCGGGCTGTACGTCGTCTCGGCGGACAGCGCGACCGGGCCGACGTACCTGCTCAGCGAGCTCGCGCCGATCACCGCGGGCATCGACACCGGGCTGGGTCGCTGGCTGTTCCTCGGCTTCTTCATCGCCTTCGCGATCAAGGCCCCGATGTTCCCCGTGCACACCTGGCTGCCCACCGCGGCCGCAGAGGCCACCCCGGGCACGTCGGTCCTGCTGGTCAGCATCCTGGACAAGATCGGCACCTTCGGGATGATCCGGTTCTGCCTGGGGCTCTTCCCCGAGGCCTCCCAGTGGGCGACCCCGGTGGTGCTCGTCCTCGCCGTGATCAGCGTGCTCTACGGTGGGCTGCTGGCCATCGGCCAGTCCTCGATCCCCCGGCTGATCGCCTACACCTCGGTGTCCCACTTCGGATTCATCGTGCTCGGGATCTTCGTCTTCAACAGCTACGGCCAGGTGGGCTCCACGCTCTACATGTTCAACCACGGCCTCTCCACCGCGGCGCTCTTCCTGGTCACGGGCTTCCTGATCAGCCGACGCGGGTCGCAGTTCATCGGTGACTTCGGCGGGGTCGAGAAGGTGGCACCGGTGCTGGCCGGGATCTTCCTGGTCGCCGGGCTCTCCTCGTTGTCGCTGCCCGGGCTCTCGCCCTTCGTCTCGGAGTTCCTGGTTCTGCTCGGGGCCTTCTCCTACCACTGGATCTACGCCGCCGCCGCCGTGTTCGGCATCGTGCTGGCCGCGCTCTACATCCTGCTCATCGTGCAGCGCACGATGACCGGACCGACTCCGCCCTCGATCGCCGGGATGCGCGACCTGAACCTGCGTGAGGTCCTCGCCCTGGCGCCGCTGCTGGTCCTGATCGTCGGGCTCGGTCTGTTCCCCAAGCCGCTCACCGCGATCATCAACCCGGCCGTGGGCCACACCCTGGAGCAGGTCGGCGTCAGTGACCCGGCGCCCGACGTACCGGCTTCGGCCGCGGAAGAGGAGTCACCGTGATCGCCCCGCTCGCCGACACCGTCGAGTTCACCTCCCCGACGATCGAGTACTCGCTCCTGGCGCCGCTGCTGGTGATCCTCGGCGTCGCCATCGTTGGCGTCCTCGTCGAGGCCTTCGCTCCCCGGCCGCTGCGCTACCTGCTGCAGACCTCCGTGGCCGTGGTCGGCGTCGTGGTCGCCCTGGCCCTGACCGTCGTGGTCGCCCTGGACCTGACTCCCCGCGCCGACGCCCTGGGTTACGGCAGCATCGCCGCCGAGGGGGCCATCGCCGTGGACGGGCCGACCGTCTTCTTGTGGGGCACCATCTTGGTGATGGGCCTGATCAGCGTCCTGCTCTTCGCCGAGCGGGCGCTCGAGGGCGGCGTCACCGCGTTCGCGGGCCAGGCTGCAGCCCTGCCCGGGACCCAGGCCGAGCGGGACGCCTCCACCCAGGGGCTGGAGCACACCGAGGTCTTCCCGCTGATGATGTTCGCGCTGGCGGGGATGATGCTCTTCCCGGCCGCGAACGACCTGATCACCATGTTCGTCGCGCTGGAGATTCTCTCCCTGCCGCTCTACCTCCTGTGCGGGCTGGCGCGACGTCGCCGCCTGCTCAGCCAGGAGGCGGCGCTGAAGTACTTCATGCTCGGCGCCTTCTCCTCCGGCTTCTTCCTCTACGGGCTGGCCCTGGTCTACGGGTTCGCCGGCTCGATGCAGCTCTCCGACATCGCCGAGGCGGTCACCGGGACGGTCGAGACCGACTGGCTGCTCCTGGCCGGGATCGCCCTGATGGCGGTGGGCATGCTCTTCAAGGTCGGTGCCGCTCCCTTCCACGCCTGGACGCCCGACGTCTACCAGGGTGCCCCGACCGCGGTCACCGCGTTCATGGCCGCCTGCACCAAGATCTCCGCCTTCGGGGCGCTGCTGCGGCTGTTCTACGTCGGCTTCGGCGGAGCACGCTGGGACTGGACGCCGATGATCTGGGTCATCGCGATCCTGACCATGGTGGTCGGCTCGCTGCTGGCCATCGCGCAGACCGACATCAAGCGGATGCTGGCCTACTCCTCGATCGCGCACGCCGGCTTCATCCTCACCGGCTTCGTCGGCCTGCACCAGATCGACGACACTGGGGCGGCCGTGGTGGGCATCAGCTCGCTCCAGGCGGTGCTGTTCTACCTGGTGACCTACGGCTTCATGACCATCGGCGCCTTCGCCGTGGTGACCGTGGTCCGCGACGCCGGGGGCGAGGTCACGCTGCTCTCGCGGTGGGCCGGCCTGGGCAAGGAGTCGCCGGTCGTCGCCGGGGTCTTCGCCTTCTTCCTGCTGGGCATGGCCGGGATCCCGCTGACCAGCGGCTTCACCGGTAAGTGGGCGGTCTTCGCCTCGGCGGTCTCCGGAGGCGCCTGGCCGCTGGTCGTGGTGGCCGTGCTGGTCAGCGCCGTGGCCGCGTTCTTCTACGTGCGGGTGATCGTCGTCATGTACTTCTCCGACCCGGTCGGGGAGGGCCCGACGGTGGTCATGCCGAGCCTGATGACCACCGTGGTGATCGCCGTCGGCTTCACGGCCACCGCCGCCCTGGGCATCGTGCCGGGACCGGTGCTGGATCTGGCGGCCTCGGCGGGGCAGTTCATCCGGTGAGCACCGTCGCCCAGGGGCCCGCCGACGGCACCTTGGCCTTCCCCGTCGTGGACGAGGCGCTAGCCTCCCGGCTCCGGCGACGGATGGTCGAGGTCGAGGAGGAGCTGGAGCGCTCCATCCAGAGCGAGACCCGCTTCGTCACCGAGGCGGCCCGCCACCTCATGCACGCGGGAGGCAAACGGTTCCGACCCCTGCTGGTGCTCCTCGCGGCCGAGGCCGGTGACCCCGAGGCCGACGGGGTGCTCACCGCGGCCTGCGTGGTGGAGCTGACCCATCTGGCCTCGCTCTACCACGACGACGTCATGGACGAGGCGTCCCTGCGACGCGGGGCGGACTCCGCGAACGCGCGGTGGGACAACCTGGTGGCCATCCTCACCGGCGACTACCTGTTCTCCAAGTCCTCCGAGCTCACGGCACGGCTCGGCGCCGACGCGGTGAAGATCCAGGCCCAGACCTTCTCCCGGCTCGTCGAGGGACAGATCCTGGAGACCGCTGGACCGGCCGAGGACGACGACCCCCTCGAGCACTACCTGCGCGTCGTGGCCGGCAAGACGGGCTCCCTGATCGCCACCTCCGCCCGGTACGGCGCCCGTTTCTCCGGCGCGCCGCTGGAGGTCGAGGAGGCGCTCACGGCGTACGGCGAGCGCATCGGCAGCGCCTTCCAGCTCTCCGACGACATCCTCGACGTGGCCAGTGACTCCGCAGAGTCCGGCAAGACGCCCGGAACCGACCTGCGCGAGGGGGTGGACACCCTGCCGGTGCTGTTGGCCAGGCGTTCCACCGACCCGGCCGACGCGCGGCTGCTCGAGCTGCTGGCCGGTGACCTCGACGACGACGCCCTGGTCCTCGAGACGTTGACCCTGCTCAGGCGGCACCCGGCGATGGACGAGGCCCGCTCCTACGTCCGGCAGAGATCGGCCGAGGCCCGCGAGCTCCTCGTCGTGCTCCCCGAGGGCAGCCCGCTGCGCGCGGCGCTGGAGGACTTCGCGGAGGCCGTAGCCATCCGGACCGCCTGAGCCCGGCGCGAGGGGCCAGCGGACAGGCTGCTCAGGCCGTGGCGCGCAGCTCGCGCAGCAGGTTGCGCGAGAAGCCGGTGCCGATCGACGCGATCACGCCGCGCATGGCGGTGCGGACCGCGGGTCCCGTCACGCGCGGCAGGGGCAGGTCGATCCGCACGGTGAGCTCGATGGCCAGCTCGGTGCCGTGCGAGGTCGGGTCCAGGGTGTACCACCCCTCGACGCCGGCCCGCTCGGGTGCGCCTGGGGCCGGGGCGTGGGTGAAGTCGATCCGACGCGGTTCGGTGAAGGTCATCTGCTCGGTGAAGACCGGGTCCACCACCACACCGACGACCGGCACCCGGCCCATCCGCCAGGTCCAGCGGTCGCCGTCGCGGGTGACCTCGGTGACCAGGGGGGTCAGGCGCGCGACGACGGCGGGGTCGCTGAGCAGGGCCCAGATCTCCGGCGCGGACGCCTCGACCAGGGCCTCGGTCGTGGAGGTGGCCTCGAACCAGGACATGGGCGGGATTCTTGCATCCCGGGCGGGGTCGGGCTGGCTCGGACCCCGTCCTCAGAGCGGAGCCGGGTCCAGGGTGCGGCGCTGGGACTGTCGGTGCATGAGGGACTCCGCGGTGAAGACGACCAGGGCCAGCCAGATCAGCGAGAACCCGAGCCAGCGCATCACCGGCATGGGCTCACCGAAGACGACGAGGCCGAGCACGAACTGGACGGTGGGCGTCAGGTACTGCAGCAACCCGAGGGTGCTGAGTGGGATCCGGGTGGCGGCCGCGTTGAAGCACAGCAGGGGTATGACGGTGACCACGCCGGTGCCGACCAGCAGAGCGATGTGACCCGCACCCTGGGATGTGAACGTCCCGTCCCCATCGGCGGTCAGGAAGCCCAGGTAGATCAGGGCCACCGGGGCGACCAGCATCGTCTCGACGACCAGGCTCTCCACCGCTCCGGCGTTGGCTTTCTTCTTCACCAAGCCGTAGGTGCCGAAGGACAGGGCCAGGACCAGGGCGATCCAGGGTGGTCGTCCGTACTCCACGGTGAGGGCGAGCACGGCGACGCCGGCGATGCACAGGGCCACCAGCTGGGTGCGGCGCAGCCGCTCGCCCAGTACGACGACCCCGAGCAGCACGCTCACCAGCGGGTTGATGAAGTAGCCCAACGAGGTCTCCACCACGTGGTGGCTGTTCACGCCGTAGATGTAGAAGCCCCAGTTGACCGAGATCAGTACCGCGGCCAGCGCGAGATAGCTGCGGGTACGCCGGTCGGCGATCGTGGTCCGGAGCCGACCGCGGTGCAGGACGACCACCACCACGAGGATCACCAGCAGCGACCAGACCACGCGGTGGGCCAGGATCTCCACCGAGCCGGCCGGCTCGAGCAGGGTCCAGTAGAGCGGGAAGAAGCCCCAGATGGCCCAGGCCGTCACTCCGAAGGCGATGCCGCGGGACGTCTCGTTCACCTGGCTCAGACCACGGTCCACGTGTCGCCGCTGTGCAGGAGGCCCGCCAGCGACTGGCGCTTGGCCTCGGGACCGGCGCCGCTCTCGCCCTGGGCCGTGGCGATCTGGTCGCGGGCCTGGTCGTCGTACGTCGCGCGCTCCACCTGCCGGAAGATGCCGATCGGGGCCCGGCGCAGGTGCCCCGCGTCGGTGAGCCGGGAGAGGGCGAAGGCCGTGGTCGGGTCCTCGGCGTGGGCGTCGTGGACCAGGATCTCCTGCACCCCGACGTCGGCCACGTCGACGACCCGGACGCGACCGGACGGGTCGCGGACGACGCCGCGGGGCCCGAGACCGGACTCGGCGTCACGCGGCCCGAAGGTGATCGGCTCGCCGTGCTGGAGCGGGATGATCGCGTCGGTCTTGGTGTCGTTGCTGGTCACAGCCTCGAAGGCGCCGTCGTTGAAGATCGGGCAGTTCTGGAAGATCTCCACCAGGGCCGTGCCGCGGTGGGCCGCGGCGGCCGAGAGCACCGAGGTCAGGTGCTTGCGGTCGGAGTCGACCGTGCGGGCTACGAAGGTCGCTTCGGCGCCCAGCGCCAGGGAGACCGGGTTGAACGGCGTGTCCACCGAGCCCATTGGGGTGGACTTGGTCACCTTGCCGGGCTCGGAGGTCGGCGAGTACTGGCCCTTGGTCAGCCCGTAGATCCTGTTGTTGAAGAGCAGGATGGTCATGTTCACGTTGCGGCGCAGCGCGTGGATGAGGTGGTTGCCGCCGATGGACAGCGCGTCGCCGTCGCCGGTGACGACCCAGACCGAGAGGTCGGACCGGGTGGTGGCCAGGCCGGTGGCGATGGCCGGGGCCCGGCCGTGGATCGAGTGCATGCCGTAGGTGTCGAGGTAGTAGGGGAACCGTGAGGAGCAGCCGATCCCACTGACGAAGACGATGTTCTCCCGGCGCAGCCCGAGGTCGGGCAGGAAGCCCTGCACCGCCGCCAGCACCGCGTAGTCGCCGCAGCCCGGGCACCAGCGCACCTCCTGGTCGGAGGTGAAGTCCTTGCGGTTCTGGGCCACGTCGGTGGCGGGCATCCCGGCCAGCCCGGCGGAGTCGCCCAGCGCGGGGAAGGGCAGGTCGGCCCCGGTCGTGGTGCTCATCGGTCCGCCTCCTCGGTGGTGGCGATCAGGTCGGTCAGCGCCTCGGCGAGCTCAAAGGCGCGCAGCGGCAGGCCGCGGACGTGGTTGTAGCCGATGACGTCGACGAGGTATTCCGCCCGGAGCAGCAGGGACAGCTGCCCGAGGTTCATCTCCGGCACCAGTACCCGGTCGTAGCGTCGCAGCACGTCACCGAGGTCGGCGGGGAAGGGGCTGAGATGGCGCAGGTGGGCCTGGGCCACCCGGCCGCCGGCCAGCCGGACCGCACGCACGGCCGCGCCGATGGGCCCGTAGGTCGAGCCCCAGCCGAGAGCCAGCACGCGTGCCCCGCGGCCGCTCTCGTCGCGGGGGTCGTCGACCTCGGTGGGCGGCAGCGACTCGGCGATGCGGGCGACCTTGGCGGCACGCGTACGCACCATCAGGTCGTGGTTGGTGGGGTCGTAGGAGATGTTGCCGTGGCCGTCTCCCTTCTCCAGACCGCCGATGCGGTGCTCGAGGCCGGCGGTGCCGGGCACCGCCCACGGGCGGGCCAGGGTCTCCTCGTCGCGCAGGTAGGGCCAGAAGTCCGGGGTGCCGTTCTTCCCCACGTGGTTGGGCTCGGTGGCGAAGCCGGGGTCGATGACGGGCAGGTCCTCCACGTCGGGGATCGACCAGGGCTCGGACCCGTTGGCCAGGTACCCGTCGGAGAGCAGCATCACCGGGGTGCGGTAGGTGACGGCGATGCGGACGGCCTCGATCGCGGCGTCGAAGCAGTCCGCCGGAGAGCGGGGGGCGACGATGGGCAGCGGGGACTCGCCGTTGCGGCCGAACATGGCCTGGAGCAGGTCGGCCTGCTCGGTCTTGGTCGGCAGGCCCGTGGAGGGGCCGCCGCGCTGGACGTCGACGACGAGGAGCGGGAGCTCCATCATCACGCCGAGACCGATGGTCTCCGCCTTGAGCGCGATTCCCGGCCCCGAGGTGGTGGTCACTCCCAGGGCACCGCCGAACGCGGCCCCGAGGGCGGCACCCACGCCGGCGATCTCGTCCTCGGCCTGGAAGGTGGTCACGCCGAAGGCCTTGTGGCGGCTGAGCTCGTGCAGGATGTCCGAGGCGGGGGTGATCGGGTAGGAGCCCAGGAACAGCGGCAGCCCCGACTGGGCGGAGCCCGCGATGAGCCCGTAGGACAACGCCAGGTTGCCGGTGATGTTGCGGTAGCTGCCCGCGGGCATCGGCGCCGGCTTGACCTCGTACTGGACGACGAACGCCTCGGTGGTCTCGCCGTAGTTCCAGCCCGCCCGGAAGGCGGTGACATTCGCGTCCCGGATCGCGGGCACCGTGGCGAAGCGTCGCTCCAGGAAGTCCAGCGTCGCCTCCGTCGGGCGGCCGTACATCCACGAGAGCAGGCCCAAGGAGAACATGTTCTTGGCCCGGCTGGCGTCCTTGCGGGACAGGCCGAACTCCTTGACCGCCCCCACCGTCATCCCGGTCAGGTCCACCGGGACGACGTCGAAGCCGTCGAGCTCGTCGGTCTCCAGCGGGTTGTGCTCGTAGCCGGCCTTGGTCAGGTTGCGCGCGGTGAAGTCGTGGCTGTCGACGATGATCGTCGCGCCCCGCCGGAGGTCGCCCAGGTTGGCTCGCAGCGCGGCCGGGTTCATCGCGACCAGGACGTCGGGGGCGTCGCCGGGGGTGAGGATGTCGTGGTCGGCGAAGTGCACCTGGAACGACGAGACCCCGTGCATGGTCCCCTGCGGGGCGCGGATCTCGGCGGGGAAGTTGGGCAGCGTCGAGAGGTCGTTGCCGAAGGAGGCCGACTCCTGGGTGAACCGGTCACCGGTCAGCTGCATGCCGTCGCCGGAGTCGCCGGCGAAGCGGATGATGACACGGTCGAGCTGCTTGACCTGCTTGGTCACGCGTAACGCCTACTTCCCGCGGGACCGAGCGCCTCGACGGGAGGGCCCGGAGCCCTCGTCTCACGAGGTTGCCTGCCGACCTCTCATGCTACGTGTGAGTCGGTGAGGTTCCGAACCCTGTCCGCGCGGGTGGTCGGCGAGGTCAGGCTGAGCCGCCGGCCTGCGGGTGGTCGGCGTCGACGGCCCGGCCGCCGTGCACGCGGACGGCGACGAAGACCGCCGTCCCTACCAGCAGCAGGAACGCCATCATCACGACGAGGACCCAGGGCATGTGCATCATGGACATCAGCCTCCTTGGCTCCTCTGAGTCTAGATCCGGGGAGCGTCTCATGGGGCCGTGATGTCCTTACCGTTCGCTGACGTCGTGCCGTGCTGTCCTCAGCTGCGGTAGACGACCACCGGGGTGCCCACCGGCACCTGGTCGAACAACGAGGCCACGGCGTCGTAGTCGCGGACGTTGACGCAGCCGTGCGAGGCACCGTCGTAGCCGTGGGCGGCGAAGTCGGGCGAGTAGTGCACGGCCTGGCCGCCGGAGAAGAACATCGCGAAGGGCATCGAGGTGTTGAACAGCGAGGACACGTGGTCACGGGACTTGCGGTAGACCGAGAACTGGCCCTCGCGGGTGGGGAGCTCGGCGGAGCCGAAGCGGACATCCACGGTGACCTTGGTCCGGCCGTCGACCACCCAGCGCAGGCTCAAGGAGGACTTGTCGATGCACAGCACCGCTCCGGTCGCGCAGCGCGGGTCGAGCGGCGCACCCTCGGATGGGTCGGGCAGCGTGGGCTTGCGGTTGGCCAGCTCGTCGGCGTTGGGCTCGGTGCTCATCGCCTCGAGCAGGCTCAGGGTGCGCTGGTCGACGGCCCCGGTGGTGGGCACGCCCCGCTTCCCCTGAAAGCCGCTGACCGCCTCGCGGGTAGTGGCGTCATAGGTGTCGTCGACGTCACCGAAGAACCAGGCGATCTGCCGGAGCCGGACCTCGAGCTCGCGGACCTGCGGACCGTGAGCGCCGGGTCCGAGCAGGGTGGGGCCGGGTCGGTTGAACAGCTCGGTCCGGGTGGGCTCACGTGTCATGGCGACCAGGCGGTTCCAGGTCCGCTTGTCGACCACGCCGGTGGCCTCGAAGCCGCGCTTGGCCTGGAAGCCGCTGACCGCGTCCCGGGTCTCGGGGCCGTAGGCGGGCACCGTGACCACGCCGAACCAGGCCAGCTGGGCCAGGCGGGACTGCAGCTCGCGCACGTCGACGCCGGTGTCGCCCGGCTCGAGGACGGGCTCGGGCACGGCCACGAGGGTCGGTGAGGGGGCGGTGGACCGGCTCGGCAAGGCCGCCGAGAGAGATTCCGAGGGCGCCTGGGACGGGGCCTGGGACGGGGCCTGGGACGGGGAGGCCCCGGGCGTGCTCGCCTTGCCGCTGACCGGGGACGGCGTCGAGCCGCGGTCCCGCAGGGCCGCGTCGGTCGCGCCGCTGAGGCCCATCACGCCGTACGCCGCACCGGTTCCGGCCAGGACCAGCGCGACCGTGGCCGCGACGCGCACCAGCACCCGTCCGGTGCGGCCGTTTCTGGTCGTGCTGGTCATGGTGTCCTCATTTCGGGGTCGAACCCTCTGCTCGTCGCGTCGTTGCCTGTCCTAGACAAGACGCACCTCGGGCCCGCGGGGTTGCCTGGAGGCCGCGGGAATCTCCGCCCCGCCGCCGGGCGACCCGAGCACGGTAACTCTTTCGCGACCAGATTCGCGGCAGCGCCACCGAGCCCGTCGGCGCTCGGACGCCGCCGCCGACCCCCGTGGCGCCCTAGAGTGGCCTGCGTGGCGGACGTGAGCGCATCGACGAGCGCGGGCTACTACGCGGGCTACCTGCCGTTGCTGGTGCTCCTGGTCCTCGGGGTCGGCCTGGTGGCCGCGATGATGACGGCCAACCGGCTGCTCCGCCCCAGCGATCCTCGCCCCGAGAAGCTGCTGACCTACGAGTGCGGGGTCGACCCGGTCGGCGAGGGCTGGGCGCAGAGCCACATTCGCTACTACGTCTTCGTCTACCTGTACGTGATCTTCGCCGTGGACGCGGTCTTCCTCTTCCCGTGGGCCACCGTGTTCGAGGGGCTGGGTTGGGTGAGCGTCGCTGAGATGGGGGTGTTCATCGGGTTCATAGCGGTGGGCCTGGCCTACGCCTGGCGGACGGGGGTGCTGCGGTGGACATGACCCCGCCCCGCCCCGAGACCAGTCCCGAGACGCGCCCCGAGACGCGCCCCGAGACCGGTCCCGGGGGTGCCGTCCAGCTCGGCATGCCCCAGCTCGGCTCGCCCGCCGCAGGTCCCCAGCTGGGGGCGCTGGCCCGGGTCGCGCCGGCGCCGGCCCGCTACCTGCTGAACTGGGGACGCAAGTACTCCCTGTGGGTCTTCAACTTCGGCCTGGCCTGCTGCGCGATCGAGTTCATCGCCACCTCGATGGCGCGGCACGACTTCATCCGCCTCGGGGTCATCCCCTTCGCCCCCGGACCGCGGCAGGCCGACCTGATGGTCGTCTCCGGCACCGTCACCGACAAGATGGCGCCGGCCATCCGGCGGCTCTACGAGCAGATGCCCGAGCCGAAGTACGTCATCTCCTTCGGCTCGTGCGCGAACTCCGGGGGGCCCTACTGGGACTCCTACTGCGTGACCAAGGGCGTCGACCAGATCATCCCCGTCGACGTCTACGTGCCCGGCTGCCCGCCCCGGCCCGAAGCCCTGCTGCACGGCATCGTCACGCTCCAGGCGAAGATCGACGGCGAGTCTCTGGCCGAGCGCTACCGTGCACCGGACGCGGCCGCCCTGCGCCGTCCGCTGATGCGCCGCGACGACACGGATCCTCGGTGAGCACCCCGGTGCCCGACCCGGGGCCTGACCCGGTGGCTGACCCGGTGGCTGACCCCGTGGCTGACCCGGTGGCTGACCCGGTGGCTGACCCGGTGGCTGACATGGGCGGGCGCTGGCCCGCGCGGGTGGCCGCGGTGTACGGGGAGGCCTTCGGCGACGAGGCTCGGGCCGAGGAGGGCTTCGGTCCGGTGTGCGTCGACGTCCCGGCGTCCGGCTGGCTCGCGGCCCTCGAGCTGGCTCGCGAGGCGCTGGGATGCCGGTTCTTCGACTTCCTCACCGCCGTCGACGAGTCCGAGACAGGGGCGGACCTCGGCCCGGGGCGCTCGGGCCCGCTGACGGGGGACTTCGCGGTGGTGTGCCACCTCGCGGCCCGCCATCGGGGCCGGTCCGCGCAGGCGGGCGGTGGGGTCGACCACCTGCTGGTGCGGACCCGGGTGCCCCGCGCGGCGGCGGTGCTGCCGAGCGCGGTCGGAGTGTTCGCCGGTGCCCGGTGGCACGAGCGGGAGACCCACGAGATGTTCGGGGTGGACTTCACCGACGACGGAGTCGTCCTCGAGCTTGCGCACCTGCTGCTGCCCGACGAGTTCGAGGGGCATCCGCTGCGCAAGGACTTCGTGCTCGCCTCCCGGGCCGCTCGTCCGTGGCCCGGGGCCAAGGAGCCCGGTGAGAGCGACCACGCCACGCCCGGGGCCCGACCGGTCCCGGCGAGGCGACGGGTCCGGCCTCCCGGCGTACCCACCCCGGAGGAATGGGGACCCCGCCCGCCCGGCCCGGAGTCCACCGCGCCGGAGTCCACCGGCTCGGAGACCACCGGCCCGGGGTCCGCGGGTGAGGGGACCGACGATGGCTGAGGCCCTCGACATCGGCATCCGGCTGGCGCTGGTGATGACCGCCTTCCTCGTGGTCCCCCTGGTGGTCGGCCAGCTCGAGCACAAGACGATGGCGCACATGCAGGGCCGGGTCGGGCCCATGTACGCCGGGGGGTTCCACGGCTGGGCCCAGCTCGTCGCCGACGGGGTCAAGTTCGTGCAGAAGGAGGACGTCGTCCCGGCCGCGGCCGATCGGACGGTCTTCGGCCTCGCGCCCGGGGTCGCGCTGGTGCCGTACCTGGTGGCCATGCTGGTCATCCCCCTCGGGCCGGGGATCGTCGGTCAGGACCTCGGGATCGGGTTGTTCTTCGTCCTCGCCGTGATGGGCGTGGGGGTGATCGGCAGCCTGATGGGCGGCTGGTCGAGTGCGAACAAGTTCAGCCTCCTCGGCGGGATCCGGGTGGCGGCCCAGCTGATGGCCTACGAGCTGCCGTTCGTGCTGTCCGCTGCCTCGGTGGCGATGGCGGCCGGGACCCTGTCCCTGACCGGGATCGTCGTGGCCTGGCAGCCGTGGTGGCTGGCCTGGCAGGGGATCGCTCTGGTGGTCTTCTTCGTCTCTGGCCTGGCCGAGGTGCAGCGTCCTCCCTTCGACATGCCGGTGGCGGACGCCGAGATCGTCTTTGGCCCCTACACCGAGTACGGCGGGCTCCGCTTCGCCCTGTTCATCCTCGCCGAGTACGCCGGGATCGTGGTCCTCTCCGCGCTCACCGCGGTGCTGTTCCTCGGGGGGTGGCACGGACCCTTCGAGGACCAGCTCGGCTGGGTGTGGACGCTGCTGAAGACGCTCGCCGTCGCCTTCGTGGTGATCTGGGTCCGGGTGGCCTACCCCCGGCTGCGGGAGGACCAGCTCCAGCGGTTCGCCTGGCAGCTGCTGGTGCCGCTGGCCCTGCTCCAGCTCGCGGTGACCGCCCTTGGGGCGGTGATGTGGTGAGGATGCCCGGAGCCGGCCTGGTCCGAGGGCTCGCGGTGACGCTGCGCCAGCTGACCCGGCGCTCGGTCACCGCGCACTACCCGGACGCGCTGCCCGAGCTGCCGCCACGCTCGCGCGGGGTGATCGCCCTGATCGAGGAGAACTGCACCTCCTGCATGCTCTGCGCTCGGGAGTGCCCGGCCTGGTGCATCCACATCGACTCGCACAAGGACGTCGTTCCCGCCACCACCGAGGGGGGCAAGGACAAGACCCGCAACGTCCTGGACCGCTTCGCCATCGACTTCTCGGTGTGCATGTACTGCTCGATCTGCATCGAGGTGTGTCCCTTCGACGCCCTGCACTGGTCCTCGGAGTTCGAGTACGCCGAACTCGACATCCGCGAGCTCACCCACGAGAAGGACCGGCTGCGCGAGTGGATGTGGACGGTGCCGGCCCCGGTGGCCCTGGACCCGCTGGCCGAGCCGGCGAAGGAGATCGCCGCGGCCGAGAAGGCCGCCGAGCGCACCCGGGCCACCGACGGGCCGGAGACGGGGACCGTAACCCCGACGGGAACGCCCGAGGCTCGGCTGTGACCTGGGTCGGGGCCGTCTTCTGGCTCCTGGCCGCGGTGACCCTCGGCTCGGCGCTGCTGGTGGTGACCACGAGCAACCTGGTGCACGCGGCCCTGTGGCTGGTGGTGACCCTGGGCGGGGTGGCTGGCGTCTACCTGCTGCTGGCCGCCGAGTTCGTGGCCTGGGTCCAGGTGCTGGTCTACGTGGGTGCGGTGGTCGTCCTGCTGCTGTTCGCCCTGATGCTCACCCAGGCTCCCACCGGTCCCCACGACCGGCCCGGTCCGGCCCGGGTGCTGCCCGCCGCCGGGGTGGCGACGCTGGTTGCGGTGTTGCTGGCCAGCACCGTCGTGGCTGGCTTCCACGGGGTCAGCATCGACCTCGACGCCGCCGTGGTCGGGTCGGCCGAGCAGACCGGGGAGACGATCTTCCGGCGCTGGGTGCTGCCCTTCGAGGTGCTCAGCGTGCTGCTCCTCGCCGCGCTGGTCGGCGCGATCGTGCTCTCCCGGCTGCGGGGGGAGGAGCGCTGATGCCGTTGTGGTGGCCCCTGCTGCTTGCCTCGCTGCTCTTCGCCCTGGGCGTCTACGGCGTCCTGGTCCGGCGGAACGCGGTGCTGGTCCTGATGGGCGTCGAGCTGATGCTCAACGCGGTCAACCTCAACCTGGTCGCCTTCGACGCCCAGCTGCGTGACGTGCTGCACGCGGGGCAGACCCTGGCCCTGTTCACGATCGCCATCGCCGCGGCGGAGATCGGGCTCGGCCTGGCCGTGGTGCTGCTCGTCTTCCGCACGCACGGCCACGTCGAGCCCGCCCGGCTGACCAGCCTCGCCGACCGGGACGTCGAGTGACCGCGGTCGTGCTCTGCCTGCTCGGCCGTCCCGTGCTCACCGCGGCGGTCGTACTCGCGGTGGGGCACCGCTCCCCGCACACGGTGCGCGGGGCCGCCGTCGCCGGGTCGGCCCTGTGCTGGCTGCTGGCCGTCGTGGTGGCCGGGGCGCACCTCGGCGACGCGGCACCGCTGCGACGGGTGGTCGTCGAGACCGCCTCGGTGGGCCAGCCACTGGGGATAGTCGTCTGGGTGGACCCGCTGTCCTGCGTCCTGCTCCTCCTGGCCACCACCGTGTCGCTGCTGGTGCAGGTCTACTCGCTGGGCTACCTGGCCCGCGACCCCCGCTACCCGTCGTACGCCGCGCTCGTCTCGCTCTTCACCGGGGCGATGGCCACGGTCGTGGTCGCCGACGACCTGTGGATGCTGCTGGTCGGCTGGGAGCTGATGGGGGCCTGCTCGTACTTCTTGATCAGCCACCACTGGGAGCTGCCCGAGGCTCGGGCCGGCGCGGTGAAGGCCTTCCTGGTCACCCGGACCGCCGACCTCGGGCTGCTCTTCGGCATCCTCGTCCTCGGCGAGCGGTTCGGGACGTACCGGATCAGCGAGATCCTCTCGGACCTCGCCGCGGCGCCGCCGATGCGCGACGCCCTGTGGCTCCCGGCGCTGCTCCTGCTGGTCGCCGTCCTCGGCAAGTCGGCCCAGGTCCCGTTCCACACCTGGCTGCCCGACGCGATGCCGGGCCCGACGCCGATCTCGGCCCTCATCCACGCCGCCACGATGGTCGCGGCGGGAGTCTTCCTGGTGGCTCGGATGCACCCGCTGTTCCTGGTCACGCCGCGGGTGCTCACGCTGCTCGCCGTGCTGGCCTCGGTGACCATGGTCCTCGCGGCGGCCTACGCCCTGGTCGCCGACGACCTCAAGCGGGTCCTGGCCTGGTCGACGGTGAGCCAGCTGGCCTACATGTTCGGTGCTCTCGCGGCCGGGGCCTGGTCGGCGGGAGTGCTCCACCTGCTCGCGCACGGCGCCTTCAAGGCGCTGCTCTTCCTCGGTGCCGGCGCGGTCGTGCACGCGGTCGGGTCGACGTCGCTCTCTCGGATGGGGGGCCTGCGGACCGCGTTGCCGCACACCTTCGCCGCGATGACCGTGGGCTTCGCGGCGCTGGCAGGGGTCGTCCCGCTGGTCGGGTTCTTCACCAAGGACGCGGTGATCGGCGCGGCGTGGGAGGAGGCCAGGGACGGCCGCCTGCTCTGGCCGTGGGTCGCGTGGCTGCTGGTGGCCGCGATGCTCCTCACGGCCGTCCTCACCGTGGCCTACGCGATGCGGGCCTGGCTGCTGGCCTTCTTCGGGCCGACGTCGCCGGAGCACACCGGACGGGCCCCGCACGACCCCCCGGCGACCATGCGCGTGCCGCTCTACGTGCTGATGGTGCCGAGCGTGCTCGGCGGTGTCGTGGTCCTCGACCCGGCCGCGGTGCTCGGGCCCGGCGGAGGGGCCGACCTACTGCACGGCGCGGAGGCGCTGACCACGACCGTCCTGGTCGCCCTGACCGGCCTCGCCGTGGTCCTCCTCTGGCGGCGACGCGGACGCGCCGTGTGGCCGGCCATGACCTGGCCGCACCTGCCGGTGGACGTGCTCGTCGAACGCGGGCTCGTCCGGCCGGTGCTGAGGCTGGCGCAGGTCGTGCGGGCCGGGGAGCGGGACGTGGTCGACGCCTACGCGGAGGGCACCGAGGCCTCCGTGCGGGGCGTGGGTCGCCTCCTGCGCCGCACCCAGACCGGTCGGGTGCAGAGCTACCTGCTGGTGGTCGTCGTGGGGGCGGTCGCCGTGGCCGTGCTGGCCGGGAGCCTCGCGTGATCGGGGTGCTGGAGGTCCTCGTCGGCGCGCCGGCGCTCTTCGCTGTGCTCACCTTGGTCGCCACGCGTCGTGACGACGCCCTCGCGGTGTCCGTCGCCCTCCTCGGCGCCGTAGCCACGGCGCTTTGGTCGCTGGTCGCCTGGTCGCGCTCCGGCGACGCGGGGTTCGGCGCCACCGAGGTCGACCGGAGCTGGGTTGCGGCGCTGGACCTGCGCTGGCATCTCGGGTGGGACGGCATCTCGGGCCCCTTGGTGGTGATGACCACGGTGGTGCTCTGCTGCGCGGTCGGCTCCCTGCTGCGCCAGCCGCCCTCCGGCGGCGGTGCCGGCCGGCTGGCCGCCCTGCTCCTGCTCATCGAGGCCGGAGTCCTGGGCAGCTTCCTGGCCCTGGACCTGGTGCTGTTCTTCGCCTTCTTCGAGGTCGCGCTCGTCCCGATGTGGTTCGTGATCGACCGCTGGGGGGACGCGACCGGGCGGCACGGTGTCGAGCTTCGGCGGAAGGCGGCCACCAGGTTCCTGGTCTTCACCGTGACGGGCTCCTCGCTGATGCTGGTGGGCTTCGTGCTGGTGCATGCCCAGGCCGGCACCTTCGACATCGTGGCGCTGACCTCGTCCTACCGTCCCGACGGTCCGGTCGGGCTGGCCGCCGCCGTGCTGGTCGCGCTCGGCCTGGCGGTGAAGGCGCCGCTGTGGCCGCTGCACATCTGGCTCCCCGACGCGCACGCCACCGCCCCCACGGTCGGGTCGGTCGTCCTGGCCGCGGTGCTGCTCAAGCTCGGCACCTACGGGTTCGTGCGCTTCTGGCTGCCCCTGACCGATCCCGGCCAGGGGGTGCTGGTCCCGGTGGTGGCCGGCTGTGCCGTGGTCGGCATCGTGTACGCCGCCCTGGCCTGTCTGGCCGCCACCGACCTCAAGCGACTGGTGGCCTACTCCTCGGTGGGACACATGGGCTTCGTCGTGCTGGCGGTGTGCACGTTCACCACCACCGGGGTCCAGGCTGCGGTCTTCGCCAGCGTCGCCCACGGCCTCATCACGGGTCTGCTGTTCTTCCTCGCCGGGACGGTCAAGCAGCGCTACGGGACCGGCGACCTGCGCCGACTGCGCGGGCTCTACGGACGTCTCCCACACCTGGCCGGGGTGGTCGCCTTCGCGGCGATGGCCTCCCTGGGCCTGCCCGGGCTGGCCGGCTTCTGGGGCGAGATGCTCACCGTCCGGGCCGCACTCTCCCCCGCCCCGGACCTGCCGCGGAGCACCTTCGTGGTTCTCGCCGTGGTCGCCGCCCTCGGGGTGATCCTCACCTCGGCGTACGTCCTGGCCCTGCTCCGGACCCTGCTCCAGGGTCCGGCTGGCGCTGCCGCTCCCGTCCCCACCGACCTCGACGAGCCGGGTCCGGACGCCGTGGCGTCGGAGTGGGCCGTGTGGAGCCCGCTCATCGCGCTGACGGTGCTGCTCGGGGTCGCCCCCGGGCTGCTGCTGACCCCGGTCGGACGGGCCGCCGTCGCTCTGGTCGGGCAGGGCTGATGGGCCCGCTCGTGCAGGCGGTCGACTGGCTGGCCGTGGCCACCCCGCTCACCCTGGCCCTGGGGGCGGCGCTCGTCCTGCTGGCGGACGCCTTCGCCGGGACGGTGAGGTCTGGCGCCCGACGCCGACCCGCCCCATGTATCACCCTGCTCACCGTGGTGGTCGCCGCCGGGTGGGCCCTGCCGGTCTGGCGTGACCCGCGGGCCACGTTCTGCGTCGACCTGGAGCGGGGTCCGTGGGTGTGCTCCTTCGAGGCCGACCGTCTCACCGTCGCGGTCTGGGCCGTCGTGCTGTTCGGCACCGCTGTCGTGGTGCTGCTGGGCATGACCCCCGGCGCCGCGGACCGCACGCCGAGCGGGGAGTGGGGCTTCCTGCTGCTCAGCTCGGCGGCGGGTGCGACGACCCTGGCGGCCTCGCGCGACCTGGTGACCCTGGTGGTCGCCCTCGAGGTGGTCTCCCTCCCGGCGATCGCCCTGGTCGGACTGCGACGCGGTGACCCCCGGGCGGCCGAGGCGGCGATCAAGCTCTTCCTGGTCTCGGTGGTCTCGACCGCCGTCACCCTGCTCGGGGTCTCGCTGCTCTACGGGGCCACCGGTGCGGTCTTCCTGGACGGGATCGCCGCGGCGGTGGCCACGGGCACCGCCGCGGACGACGTGGTGGTCACCGGTGCCGCGCTCACGGTGGTCGGACTGGCCTTCAAGGTCGCCGCGGTGCCCTTCCACATGTGGGTCTCCGACACCTACGTGGGCGCCCCGGTCGCGGTGGCGGCGTACCTGTCGGTGGTCTCGAAGTCGGCGGGACTGGTCGGGCTGATGCTGGTGCTGGGTCGTGGGCTCCCGGGGCTCGTCGACGTGTGGGCGCCGGTGCTGGCCGTCGTCGCCGCCCTGACGATGACGGTGGGCAACCTGCTCGCACTCCGCCAGCGGCACGCGGTGCGCCTGCTGGCCTGGTCCTCGGTGGCGCAGGCCGGCTACATCCTCGTCCCGTTCGGCGCCGCGGGAGCTACGGGCTCCTCGGTGTCCGAGGCGTTCGGCGCCTCGCTGGCCTACCTGGCTGTCTACGCCGTGCTCAACCTCGGTGCCTTCGCGGTGGTCGCCCTGGTCGACACCCGGCACGACCGGCAGCTCCTCGTCGACTACCGCGGCCTGGCGGCGCAGGAGCCCGGGGCGGGGTGGCCGCTGGCCTTCGCGCTGGTCGGCCTGGCGGGCGTGCCCCCCGGGATCGCCGGGTTGCTGGCTAAGGTCGTGGTCATCGACGCCGCCTCCGGTGTGCCCTGGCTGGCGGTGGTGATGGCGCTCAACGTGGCCGTGGGTCTGGCCTACTACGCGCGCTGGCTGCGCGAGGTGGTCCGGCCGGCGTCGTCGGCGGACGCGTCGACCTACGACGTGCCGCTCGGCCTCGGTGCGGCGATCGGGATGACCCTGACCGCGGGCGTCTGGTTCTCCGTGGTCCCGGGCTGGCTGCTGGACCCGCTGGTGGTCGTTCTCGGGGGATAGGGAAGCGCGCACCCTCGGCGCCCAGCACGCCCCGCTGTCCATGGTCGACCAGCCTCGCCCCGGCCGCCACCAGGGGCTCGGCCGCCGCGGCGGAGCGGTTCTAGACGTGGACGGTGTGACCGGCCGCCACGAGGTGGGCGGCCATAGGCGAGCCCCTCGACCCGAGGCCGAGGAACCCGAGGTCAGTCATCGACTGGTCAGCTCCCGTTCTCGCACTCGGCAAGGGTCAGCGGTAATTGTCGAACTGGACGGCGAACTCGTAGTCCTGGGCCTTCACCAGGGCGATGACCGCCTGCAGGTCGTCACGCTTCTTGCTTGATACCCGCAGCTCGTCGCCCTGAACCTGGGCCTTGACCCCCTTGGGCCCCTCGTCGCGGATGAGCTTGCCGATCTTCTTGGCGTCCTCGGTGGTGATCCCCTCCTTGAGGGCGACGGAGATCTTGGACTCGCGCCCCGAGGCCCGCGGCTCCTCCGCGTCGAGGATCTTCAGGGACTGGTTGCGCTTGATGAGCTTGTCCTTGAACACGTCGAGGACGGCGCTGGCCCGGTCGTCGGCGTTCGCGGAGATCTCCACCGCGTTCTCGCCCTTGCGCTCGATGGTGGCGCCGGTGTTCTTGAAGTCGAAGCGCTGCCCAACCTCACGCTGGGTCTGGTTGATCGCGTTATCGATCTCCTGCTGGTCGAGCTTGCTGACGATGTCGAACGACGAGTCGGCCATGACGGCGAGTCCTCCTCGGCCTGTCTCCAGGCGAATGTGGTCGGGGGTGCGTGCTGTTGTATTGTTTCGTGTCGTTGCCCCGAGCACCAACCGGGGGCAGCGCGGCAGGTTGCCCGAGCGGCCAATGGGAACGGACTGTAAATCCGTCGGCGTATGCCTACGCAGGTTCGAATCCTGCACCTGCCACACGAAATCATCACGCAGGGATGCTCGTCCGACCTGTGACACCGGGCGGACTGGTGACTGCTGAGCCCGCTAGGGGATCTAGAGTCGGTCGGGTGACGGAGCTCCCTGTCCTGGAACCCGAAGAACAGCGCATCCTCGGCAGCTTGTGTGAGAAGCAGTCGACGGTGCCGGCGTCCTATCCCCTCTCCGCCAACGCGTTGCGGGTTGCCTGCAACCAGGCCAGCAGCCGCGAGCCGGTCGTCGAGTACGACGATCAACTGGTCGCGCGCACCACGCGGGCCCTGAAGGAGCGGGGACTGCTGCGGATCGTGTGGTCCGACACCGGGCGGCGGACGCTGAAGTACCACCAGATCCTTGACGAGGCCCTCCAGCTCGAGCCGGACGAGAGAGCCCTGCTGACCCTGCTGTTGCTGCGGGGTGCGCAGACGCCCGGCGAGCTGCGAACCCGCACCGAACGGTTGCATCCGTTTGCGGACCGAGGCCAGGTGGAGGCAAGCCTGAGCCGGATGGCTGATCGAGCCGACCCCCTGGTACGGGAGCTGGAACGGCAGGCCGGGAAGCACGACCGGCGCTGGGTTCACCTGCTCGGTCCGGTCGCGCAGGAGG
This sequence comes from Propionibacteriales bacterium, assembly GCA_038199935.1. Lineage (GTDB taxonomy): Bacteria > Actinomycetota > Actinomycetes > Propionibacteriales > Nocardioidaceae > Nocardioides_B. Next base: position 30,926 of record JBBPYL010000156.1, read on the forward strand.
TGTCAGTCGTGCCGGTCGTCGTCGATCGGGACACGGTGATCGCGCGTGGTGCGGACGCGCGCGACACCCGCGTGCGGTCGTCGTACGACGCCGTGGCCGCTGCCTATGCCGAGAGCCTTGTCGATGAGCTGAGCAACTTGCCGTTCGAGACCTGGCTGCTGGACCGAGTGCTGGCTCACGCCGACGGGCGACCTGTCCTCGAGGTGGGATGCGGCCCGGGGCATGTCACGGCGTACTTGGCCGACGGTGGCGCCGAGGCCATGGGCGTCGACCTCTCGCCTGCGATGGTGAGCGAGGCGCGCCGACGGTTCCCGGGTGCGAGTTACGCGGTCGGTGACCTGCGACGACTCGGCCGCCCCGCCGCGAGCCCAGGCTGGGCGGCAGTTCTCGGGTGGTACGGGCTCATCCACTTCGCCCCCGCGGAGCTACCCGAGGCGGTCGCGGCTCTCGCCCGCCCACTGGTCCCCGGAGGGTGGTTGGCCCTCGCCATGCACGCCGGCTCTGAGGTCCGCCACGTCGACCAGTGGTTCGACCACGACGTCGACCTCGATGTCGTGCTGCACGAACCGGTGTCGGTGGTCGGGGTCGTGGAGGCCGCCGGTCTGGTCGACGTGGAGTGGTACCTGCGTGGGCCCGTGACGGCACGGGGTGAGACGACTCAGCGGTTGTACGTCATTGGCCGCCAGCCGACGTAGGCGAGGATAGAACGCACCTGCGTCGGGCGTCGGGCCTGCAGACGCCTCACCGGGGAGTTCTGAGGGGTTCAGAGCCGGATCTGAGTGGGCCGCTGGGACACCTCAGTGGTGACTCCCGATGCCCGCGAAGGCCCCTCAGCGGCAGCGTGGTAGCACCACCAACCACCGCCACGGAGGAAGACATGAACATCACCGACCCACGCACCCGGCTCCTGCGGGCAGCTGTCCTCGTGTCCACAGCGATCGTCACCGGGAGCGCGATCGCCTCAGCGGCCGCCGGAGTCGAGCCACGCCCGAGCGGGCCGAGCCTGTGGACGGTGGGGCCGTACGCGCAGCCGCTGGACGCGCTGGGCGGCCGCTCGCTTGCCCACTACCTGGCCGACATACACGCGAGCGACCCCCGCCTCCACCTTCTGTGACCTGGGGCTGACCGCCCGGGTCAGCCGGGTACCTCGCCGAGCCGGAGCGCCAGCGCGGCCACCTCACGACCTGACTTGGCCCCGGTCTTGCTGATCAGGTGCGACACGTGCACGCTCACCGTCTTCTCGCTGATGAACAGCGCCTCGGCGATCTCTGCGTAGGTGCGACCCGCCACGAGATGTGCGAGCACCTCGCGCTCTCGGCCGGTCAGGTGCGGGAAGGATGTCCTAGCCGACGGCTGGGTCGGAATCTGGACGTCATCGAGCGAGATCCTGGCCAGCCGGGCGAGGTCCTCGACGTCCCGGAGCAGGCGACCGGCCCCTTCGGACCGCGAGAAGCGGTACACCTCGCGCAACGCGCCGGCGATGACCGAGCGGCTCGCTCCGGCGGCGACCAGCGCCTGGATCGAGCGCCAGCGTGCCGTCCACCGCTCCCAGCCGAGGCCGGCCAGTCGGCACAATCGTGCGGCTTCGTCCCAGGCGTCGGGGTCGACCTGACCAGAGGTGCATCTGGCGACCTCAGCCTCGAAGAGGGCTCGCTGGGCCGGGCGCACCGAATCGTCGGGTCCCACGACCGCGAAGACAGAACCGGGCAGGCTGTCCCGGAGGGAGACCAGTCCCGCTAGAGCGTCCCGCGCGAGGGCGACCGCGACCGGACGACGCGTGAGACGCGCGCCCTCGACCAGGTCGGCGGCGGCACGGGCGCCCCAGAGCAGCATCACGTCGGCGACCTGCGGGTCGACCGAGTGCGGTGCCATGGTCCGGCGGATCAGGTCGATGGCATCGCGGGGCTCCGCCCGGGCGCACAGCAGCTCCGCCAGCATCGGCGGTGCCTCCAGGCCGGGTCGCTCCTCGAGGGAGGCGATCTGCTCGGCGGCGCGCTGCCGGTGCAGCCCAGCAGTGCGCAGGTCGCCCTGGCGGACGGCGACCACAATGGCCGACAGTCGGATCGCGGCGTTCGCGTTGCCGGGACCGACCAGGCTCAGCCCGACCCGGATGGCCGCGGCGCTGGCGCGCAGCCGGCCCTGGTCCGCGAGCCCCTTGGCCAGGGCCGCGGAGTGCCAGCCCGCCCCCGCCACGGCGCCGTTGTCCAGCGCCCACTGGACCGTCGCCTCGGCGAGGGCCGTGGCCTCGACGAGCCGGCCACGGACGATCAGGAAGTTGATCCGTCCCGCGTAGGCCCACATGGTCCGGTCCACGTCACCGCACTGCACGGCCAGCTCGAGCGCCAGGCGGGTGTCATGGTCGGCCCTCCCCCCTTCCAGGGCGGCGAACCCGCGAGCGCCGTACGCGTCGCTTAGCGTCTCGACGGATCCCGAGCGGAGGGCCGCCTTGAGCGCCGCGTCGGCGACCGCGGCAGCCTCGTCGAACCTTCCCTCCCACGCCAGCCCGACACTCCGGGCGGCCAGTGCCTGGGCGTGCTCCGGGCTGTCCGGGAAGTCCCGGGTCAGCTCGACTGCCAGGCGCTGCTCTTCGAGAGGCTGTCCCTCCCGCAGACCCAGCCACCAAGCGACCTCGGCGCACCGGATCGTCAGGCGGCTGGTGCGCACCGGGTCCCCGGCCGCCCGGGCCAGCTCCAGCGCGTGCTCACCCGCGCGGAGACCCTCGAGATCGTCCCCGACCCGACTGCTCGCAGTGAAGGCGCGTTCGAACAGCTCGGCCTCGTCGAGGCTCGGGAGCTCTGCGCGCGGCACCGGCCACAGCTCCGTCGCCCGTCGCAGGTGCAGCGCCTCCTGACGCCACAGCCGACCCCGCGCTGCCTCCCCGGCGGCAGCCATCGAGGCCCGGAAGCTCTCCCCTGGCTCGCCGGCGCCCTGGGAGTGCCGGGCGAGGTCGCCGAGGCGGCGTACCTCCGCGACGCCCACGGCGGTGGTGCCGGCGAGCGCGGCGGCCCAGGCCCGGTGGACGAGCACAGTCCCCCCGGGCGGATACGACTCGTAGAGCACGTCGGCCAGAAGCGGGTGCCGCAGCCACACCGATCCGGAACCCACACCCACCACGATTCCGTCGACCGTGGCTTCTGCTAACGCCTCGACAAGGACGCCGCCAGAGAGGCCGCAGGTCCTGCTGACTTCGGCCAGCAGCTCCACGGGGGCCGGCCGGCCGGCGACAGCCAGGACCCGCACTGTCTCCCTCGCGGGCGCAGACAGTCGGTGCCAGGCAGCGAGCAGCGCGTCGCTCAGAACGACGGGAAGGCCCTCGGGAAGCTCCTCGGCCTCGGCGCTGAGGCCGTGGACCAGGAGCTCGGTCAGGTAGGCGTTGCCCCCGGAGCGGCTCATCACGTGATCGACCAGTCGTGGGGTCGGCGGCCCACCGAGTAGGTGCTCGAGTTGCTGCTCGGTCTCGTCCCGGTCCAATCGCCCCAAGCGGACCTCCCCCACTCCGGGCATCCGCCGCAGATCGCCGATCCAGCCGTGCAAGGGGTCGCCGGGCGGGAGCCCTTCGTCGCGATAGGTCACCACGACCGCCAACCGGTCCGCGCCCAGCCCCGCCACCAGATAGGTCAACGTGTCCCGCGAAGCGGCGTCTGCCCACTGCACGTCGTCGAGCACCAGCAGGACGGGGTGTCGTTCCACGATTCGGGAGACGATCGAGTCTGCGACCTGCGCCAGTCGTGTCGAGTCGTCGCCGTCACCCCCGCCCAGTGAGGGCAGCAGCCGTGCCGCCGCCGGGGCTGACTCCACGTCGGCACGGTCGGTGGGGGCGGCCTCAGCCAACCAGCGTTCGAGCGCCAGCACCCACGGAAGCATCGGCGACTCGCCGCCACCGAAACGCACGCACTGACCCCACAGCACCTCGACTCCGCCCGCCCGCGCCCGGTCGGCGGCCTCTCGCGCCAGGTAGGTCTTGCCGATCCCGGCCTCGCCGTGCACGAAGGTCACGCTCGGCGTGCCCGACGCCGCCCGCGAGAGGACGCTATCGAGCAGTCGAAGCTCCTCGAGGCGCCCGACAATCTGCGGCGGTGGCCGATCGATCACGCTGAGGAGTCTGCTCCCCGACCGAGTGAATGTCTCTACCGATCGCTGCATTTCTGCCCGGCACCTCCGAGGGCTTCGCCGGGTTGGCGGAGCGACGCACGCCAGAGTGCGTATGTCCACCACAGTCTTTGCCTCCCCAGCATCGATGCGTCGCACCAGCGACAACCACGTCGATGACGTGCCGCGCAGGAAGACCCCCCACCGTGGAGCCCAGCCGCGCCCTACTGAGCGACCGGCGCATCTCGTTCATGTCTGTGGTCAACACGCGCAAGCCCGTGGTGCCGGTGTCAACCGACCTGGCGCGTCGTGCGTCTTCACAGTGTCCGCAAGTCACCATGAGGTCTGGCAGGAGAAGATCGTGAACATTACCCCCCACTTTCCAAGGCTCATCGGCCCGCTCGTCGTCGCTTTCGCCGTCGCTGGAGGACCGGCCGTGGCCTCGACCAGCGTCTCCCCGGCCTCTGCCGCATCCACCACGACAGCCACCGGCTGCGCGAGCACCGCGCACTGGGGATCGCTGGCCACGTCCCTCAACCGGATGACGTCGGCACCGATCACCAACGTTCGCGCCGGACGCCAGACCTGCTTCGACCGGCTGGTCGTCGATCTCCGGGGCAAGAGCTCCGGCTACACGGTGCGCTACGTCCCCCGGCTGCTGAGGCAGGGCCAGGGCACGGTCATCCCCCTGCGTGGCAGCGCCAAGCTGGAGATCGTCCTCCAGGCGCCTGCCTACGATGCCGCCACCGGTTCCTCGACGTACAGCCCCGCCAACACCCGTGAGCTGGTCAACGTGACCGGGTTCTCGACCTTCCGACAGATCGCTTCTGGGGGTTCATTCGAGGGGTCCACCACCGTTGGGTTGGGTGTCCGCGCCCGGCTGCCGATGCGGGTCTCCGTGCTCGGCGGCCCGGGTATCAGTAGTCGTGTCGTTGTCGACGTCGCGCATCACTGGTGACCCATCGCCAGTCGCGGGGCCATCCACTCGCCACCTGCTCCACCACAGACCGCGTGCACCGACAGCCCTTCGGTTGGCGACAACGACGGCTACCGCGTCGAACAACCACCGAACGGGCGCTGCTCGGAGCCCGGGATGCGGCAGTTGGTCCTTGTCGGCAGTCAGCCTGCGTCCGTCGTGCTCGGAGCGACTGAGTACGTCGGCTCATGCGAAACGGCCCCCGAAGGGACACGCTGGTGGCATGACACACGACACTGTCCAGCCCACGTCCGTCGGACGGCCGGTCTCGCCCGGACAGCTCGCTTGGCTGGAGGAGGAAGTCGCCGACTGGCGAGCTGCGGGGGTCCTCGACGACGCCCAGGCGGCCGCGATCCGTCGTCGCTACATCGCGGTGCGGAAGTTCTCTCTCAGCAAGCTTCTGCTCTTCCTGGGCGGCGGGTTCGTGGGCATCGGACTGATCTGGCTTGTGGCCACCAACCTCGACAACCTGACGCCGCTGCTGCGGTTCGTCGTCGTGGCCCTGGTGTGGTTCGGCTTCGTCCTAGCCGCGGAGGTCCTCGCCCGGCGGCGGGCCCGCCGGGCAGGCGACAGCGCGACCTCCTCGGGCCCGGTCGTGGGAGCGTTCCGGATGGTGGCCGCGTTGGCCTTCGGGGCCGTGGTGTTCCAGGCGGCCCAGAGCATGCAGCTGCCGGCCTACGAGCCGGGCCTGCTCGGCATCTGGGGCGTCGGGGCACTCTTGTACGCCTACGCCACCGGGGGAGTGGCGCCGCTGGTGGTCGGCATTTCCGCTGGCACCGGGTGGTACGTGTGGGAGCTGTTCGAGGACACCCAGGACGGCATGGGGTTCGTGTTGCCGGTGCTCTTGGCTGCCGTCGTCGCGGGCTCCGTGGCGGCGGCCCATGCCGGCGGCCCGCTGCGGAGCTTCGCGGCGTCGTGGCGGGAGGCGTCGGCGGTGCTGGCCCTGCTGGCCCTGTTCGTGGCTGCCTTCCCGTACGTCGACGTCGATGGTTTCGCCTGGTCGACCCAGGTCGTTGTGGGTGTCGCTGTCGCAGTGGCTGCGGTCGTAGCGGCCGCCGTGCGCTCGCGAGACCGCAATTGGCTCGAGGCGCTCGCGCCGGTGGCCGCACTGGCCGCCGGGGTGCTGCTCGTGGTCTGGGAGTCGCCCGAGCCCGTGTCGGGATCGGTCTCGGCTC
>JBBPYL010000157.1:0-7143 GCA_038199935.1 Propionibacteriales bacterium
CCCGAGGAAGAAGCCGTCCTGCGGCAGGTCGCCCTCTCGGCCGTCGACCACGACCCGTGCCCCGGCCTCCGCGCCCGCGGCGATGTAGCCGGCCACCTTGTCGCGGTGCTCAGCGCTGATCAGCGGCCCCATGTCGGTCCCGGGGTGGCTGCCGTCCCCGACGACGAGCGCGGGCAGCCGCGCTGCGATCGCCCCAACCAGGGCGTCGCCGACCTCCCCGACGGCGACGACCACCGAGATGGCCATGCAGCGCTCGCCCGCCGCGCCGTAGGCCGCCGACACGGCGGCGTCCGCGGCGAGGTCCACGTCGGCGTCGGGCAGGACGACCATGTGGTTCTTCGCGCCGCCGAGCGCCTGCACCCGTTTGCCGTGCGAGGTCGCCGTCTGGTGGATGTACTTGGCGATCGGGGTGGAGCCCACGAAGCTCACGGCGGCGACGTCGCCATGGGCCAGCAGGGCGTCCACGCAGGTCTTGTCCCCGTGCAGCACGGTGAAGACCCCGTCCGGCAGCCCGGCGCGGCTCCACAGGTCGGCCAGGAAGAGCGCGGCGGACGGGTCCTTCTCACTGGGCTTGAGGATGAAGGCGTTGCCGGTGGCGATGGCGTTGGCGCACATCCACAACGGGACCATCACCGGGAAGTTGAAGGGCGTGATCCCGGTGACGACCCCGAGGGGCTGACGCAGGGAGTGCACGTCGACGCCGGTCGACGCCTGGGCGGTGAAACCCCCCTGCAGGTGCTGGGTGATGCCGGTGGCGTACTCGACGTTCTCCAGGCCGCGGGCGATCTCGCCGGCGGCGTCGGAGAGGACCTTGCCGTGCTCGGAGGTGACGACCGCGGCGAGGTCCTCGGCGTGCGCGTGCAGGAGCTGGCGGAACGCGAAGAGCACCTCGGTGCGTCGCGACAGCGAGGAGGCCCCCCACTCGCGACTCGCCGCATGCGCACTGGCCACGGCGGCGTCGACCTCCTCCGGGGAGGCGAGCGGAACCTCGGCGGTCTGCTCGCCGGTGGCGGGGTTGTAGACCGCAGAGGTGCGGCCCGAGCGGCCGGGGACGTGGTCGCCGTCGATCCAGTGGCACAGGGAGGTCGTCATGGCATCGCAGGGTACGCCGTGCCGACGCGCTCGGTGACCGGGCCCGGACGTGAGCGCGGGACCGACCCGTCAGGGCCGGTCCCGCGTCGTGGTGCCCCGGGCCGCGCTGAGCCGCCCTGGGGACTCAGCGTCCGGGGAAGACCGCGTCCCAGTCGACGGTCATGGTCAGCAGCTGACCACGCTCGACCTGGGTGTCCGGGTCGGAGAGACCCACCGACGTGTGCACCTGGGCGTCGAAGAGGAACCGTCCCGTGCCGAGCTGGTCCTCCACGTCGAGGATGCCACTGGACTCCTCGTCGGTGGTCAGCGCGTCGGGGCCGGAGAAGATCGCCGGATCGAACTGCGCCAGGGTGGCGATCTGGTCCCCCTCGATGTCGTACGCGAGCACCCGGGCCACGTGGGCGTTTCCGCCGGGGTCCTCCTGGATCAGCAGGTGCCCGTGGGGGTCGATGTCCATGTTGTCGGGCTTGGAGAGGTACGGCGCCTCGGAGCCGTCGCGCAGCAGGGTCAGGGTCATCCCGCGCGCCGGGTGCGAGACGTCGGTGAAGCGCAGGCGCCAGAGGCCTCCCCCGTTGCGGGCCACGCCGGGCTCGGCCGGGTTGTCCGCGGTGTCGCCGCCCTCGGTGGTGAGGAAGTAGAAGTCGTCGGGGTGGCTCGGGTCGAAGGCACCGTCCTCGATGCGGGTGAGCTGGAGCCCCTTCCGGGCGGCCTGGGCGTTCTGCTCGGCACCGGTGGCGTTCCACCGGATCCGGCGGACGCGGGCGTCGACCTCGGCGCCGGTGCCGTACGCGCTCCGGAAGCCCGCGTCGGTGCTGACCGAGGAGTCCTCCAGCGAGACCACGTGCAGCCGGCCGTTGGTCAGGCCCGCCTTCTGCATCAGGGTGCCACCGCGCTTCTTGCGGCCGACGTAGACCCGCAGCTGGCCGTCGCTGTTGTCCTCGGTGCTGATCGCCACCGTCGTCGCGCCGGTGCCGGAGGCGACCAGGGTGTTCTCGAAGGAGAGCTTGCCCAGCCGGGGCAGCTGGGTCGCGGTGCCGTCGGCGGTGACGCCGAAGGCTCGTCCGTCGTCCCCGCCCTCCTCGTTGCCGAAGTAGACCTGCTCGTCCAAGCCACGCCGGGTCGCCTCGTCGTAGAGCTGACCGGGGTCGGTCAGCGAGGCCGAGCAGAAGCGGTTGAAGGCAGCGGAGTCGCTGGTGGGGCGGTAGCGCCACGTCCGGGCGTCGTAGTCCCAGTAGCGCACCCGGGTGATCAGGTCGGTGGTCTCGAGGACCGCGCCGCTGGAGGGGTCCACGACGTTGCGGCTGACGTAGGAGCCCCGCTCGCCGTGGGCGCGGACCGCACCCACGTCGGCGCCGTACTCGTGGTTCATGTAGACGACCAGGTCCTCTCCCTGGCTCGTCGCTCCCAGCCCGTCAGGAGTGCCGGTCATCCCCACGCCGTTGCCCGCGGGCTGGTCGTCGACGGTCAGCAGGGAGGCGATGCCGACCGCGGGCGTGACCGGGACGACGTAGGGGTTGACGGTGGTGGTCGGGCCGGTGCCGATCACCGGGAACGAGGGGTTCGCCGCCTGGGCGGGGACGGCGCCGACGCCGGCGACGACGAGGCTGACCAGGGTGGCGCCGAGGACGGCACCGCGGGGGGACGGACGCATGCGAGATCTCCTGTGCTGGACCGGGAGGAGCGGTCGCTACTGGGCCGACCCTCGTGTCCGTCACCGGCGGGAGGGTAAAGGTGCCTGGTCGTCCACGTGACCGACGGATGAACAGGAGGCCCCGGCACCCCGCCGCGCGGCTCAGGCCGGCAGCGGAACCTCGCCGTGCCGACGCAGCCCGAACGTCACGCCGTCCAGCAGTGCCCCCCAGGACGCCTCGATGACGTTCGCCCCGATGCCCACCGTGACCCACGACGACTCGCCGTCCGTGGTCTCGATGAGCACCCGGGTCACCGCGTCGGTCCCGTGGCCCTGGTCGAGGATGCGCACCTTGTAGTCGATCAGCTCGAAGCGGGCGACCTCGGGGTAGGCCTGTCCGATCGCGTCCCGCAGCGCGTGGTCCAGCGCGTTCACCGGCCCGGTCCCCTCGCCGGTGGTGATGATCCGGGCGCCGCCGGCGTGCAGCTTGATGGTCGCCTCGGACAGTGCCTCGGCGCCGGGCCGGGAGTCGGTGATGACTCGCCAGGACTCGACCCGGACGTACGCCGGGCGCGCGCCCTGGACCTCCTCGACCAGGAGCAGCTCGAAGGAGGCGTCCGCGGCCTCGAAGGTGAAGCCCTGGGCCTCCAGGGCCTTGACGCGGTCGGTGACCCGGGTGACCAGCTCTCGGTTCTCGGCGAGGTCGAACCCGAGCTCGCGACCCTTGAGCTCGATGGATGCGCGACCGGCCATGTCGGAGATCAGCAGTCTCATGTCGTTGCCCACCTCGACCGGGTCGAGATGCTGATACAGGGTGGGGTCGACCTTGATGGCACTGGCGTGCAGGCCCGCCTTGTGCGCGAAGGCGCTCACTCCGACGTAGGGCTGGCGCGAGGCCGGCGGGAAGTTCGTGACCTCGGCGACGGCGTGCGCGATCCGGGTCGCCTCCCGGAGCAGGCCCGGGGGCAGCACGGGCCGGTCGAGCTTGAGCTCGAGGTTGGCCACCACGGAGACGAGGTCGGCGTTGCCGGTCCGCTCGCCGTAGCCGTTCAGGGTGCCCTGGACGTGCGTCGCTCCCGCGTCCACCGCGGCCAGGGTGTTGGCCACCGCACAGCCGGTGTCGTTGTGGCAGTGGATGCCGACCCGAACCCCGGTCGAGCTGAGCACGTCACCGACGACGTCGGCCACCCAGGCTGGGAGCATCCCGCCGTTGGTGTCGCACAGGGCGGCGACCTCGGCCCCCGCCTCGGCCGCGGTGCGCAGGACCTCCAGCGCGTAGGCCCGGTTGTCCCGGTAGCCGTCGAAGAAGTGCTCGGCGTCGAGGAAGACCCGCTGTCCCTCGGCGTGCAGGTGCGCCACGCTGTCGCGCACCATGGCCAGGTTCTCCTCCAGCGTGGTGCGCAGCGCGAGCTCGACGTGCCGGTCGTGGGACTTGGCCACCAGGGTGACCACCCCGGCCCCACTCTCGCGCAGCGCCGCGATCAGCGGGTCGTCGGCCGCCCGGACCCCGGCCCGGCGGGTGGCCCCGAAGGCGGCCAACGTGGCGTGCTCGAGGTGCAGCTCCTCGCGGGCTCGCCGGAAGAACTCGGTGTCCTTGGGGTTCGACCCCGGCCAGCCACCCTCGATGTAGCCCACCCCCAGCCCGTCGAGCTGACGGGCGATGGCCAGCTTGTCGGCCACCGAGAGGTTGAGGCCCTCCTGCTGGGCGCCGTCGCGCAGGGTGGTGTCGTAGACGTGGAAGCTCGGGTCGAGGCGCGTGCTCCCCGCGAGGTGGTCGGTGCTCATCTCGTCCGTCCTGGTCGGCGACCGGCACTCGTGCCGGGCGGCTGGGTGCTGTCGGGTCTGGCGGGCAACAAAAAGACCCCCCGTCGAGACGAGAGGTCGGCGCGCGCGGGAGAGCGCGCGCTAGGCAATGATGAACTGGGCCACGCATGGGTGCAACGACATGCTCGTCATCATGCCACCCACGCGCGCCGCGTGGAACCCCGCACCCCTCAATGGGCGGGGTCGACCTCGGTCTGGCGAACGGCCACGCAGGTCACGTCGTCACGCCGGGCGTCGGTGGCGTGGAGCCGTACGGCCTCGAGGACGTCGCGGACCGCCGCCGCCGCAGTCCATGGCCGGGTGCGCCACCGCGTCCACGACCCCCTGCTCCTCGAACTCGCGACCCCCCGCCGCCCGAGCGTCCACGACGCCGTCGGTGCACAGGATGACGAGGTCCTCGGGCTCGAGGTCCACCGAGCGCACCGACCACCCCGAGGTCACCGAGCTGACCAGGGGGCCGGTCGGGTCGAGCCGGGCCCGCAGAGCCCGGTCGCCCTTGCTCACCACCAGTCCGGCGGGGTGTCCCGCGTTGATCCAGCGGGCGTGACCGTGCCCGTCGAGCTCGAGCAGCAGGCAGGACAGGAAGCGCTCCTGGTCGCTGCTGGTCCACCGGGCCGCGAGGGTGAAGACCTCCTCCACCGGGAGGTCGGTGGCCAGCAGGGCGTCGAGACGCTGACGGAAGCCGAAGGCGAGAAGCCCGGCCTCGGCGCCGTGTCCCGACACGTCGGTGACCACGACGACCAGCGTGCCGTCGGGACGGCACACCGCCTCCCAGCTGTCGCCGGCCAGGACCCCCTCGGCGGACTGGACGAGGCCGTCGACGTCGAGGGAGGTGGACAGCGCCCCCGGGGCCGGCGCGAGCTCGGCACTGAGCGCGGCGACGACCGGGGACTGCTGAGCCAGCGCCTCGGTCGCTCCGCGCAGGGCGTCCACCTCGGCCAGGATCCGACGACGCATGTTCTCCGCGTCCCGACTGATGGCCACCACCTCGGGCGGCCCGTCGACCAGCACCTCGTCCTCGAGGTCGCCGCGCGAGACCGCGCGCATCCGCGCCCGCAGAGCCCCGACCGGGACGAGCACCCACGCACGGGCGAGGACCGCGCCGACGGCGACGACGAGGGCCGAGAGCAGAGCACTGCCGACCATGGCGCGGCGGAGTAGGAAGAAGTCGTCCTGGTCGTCTCTCTGCTCCTGGGTCACCCGCGCGTCGATGAGCTCCTGGAGCGTGGAGATCTCGCCCCGCAGCTCGTCGAAGGCCGCCTTGCCCTCGCCCGAGGCGACCAGCCGGACGGCGCGAAGGCGCTGCCCGGCCCGGACGGCGTCGATCTCCGGCTGCGCCCCGACCTGACGCCAGGTCCTCGCCGCCCGGTCGACGGCGTCGAGCTGGGTGCTCAGCGTGCTGCCGCCCGCCTCAGTTCGCAGCCGCTCCATCGCGCGGAGGTAGTCCGTGCGTCCGGTGCGGTACGGCTCGAGGAAATCGTCCTCGCCGGTAAGCACGTAGCCGCGCTGGCCGGTCTCCTGGTTCACCACGGCGACGAGCAGGGCCCGACTGTCCACGCTCGCAGGCTGGAGTCGCTCGGCGACGGCGTCGCGAGAGTCCTCCACGCGGCTCAGTCCGCCGTCGACGATCAGCCAGGCAGTCGCGACGATGGCCAGGACCACCGCCGTCATCGCGATCATCCTCCAGCGCAGCGACACCCGCACACCCTACGCATCGGGACCGGACCCCGGTGCGGCAGGCGGATCCGTCCAGCCTCAGAACCAGGCCACCAGCCCGTGCAGCGCCGTCCCGGGGCGCCAGGGCGGTCCGGGGTACGGCGTCCAGCTCACCGGTGTGCTCGGCACCGACCACACCAGCGCGCCGACCACGAGGGCGAGCGCGGCCACCACGGTCCAGCCGACCCGTGGGTCGACGACCAGCAGTCCCAGGCCGCGGTGGGTCGTGCGCCGCAGTCTGGCCGCCCCGGGGCCCCACCACAGGGTCAGTCCGAGGAGTCCGCCGAGCACCAGCAGGCCCGGCGTGAGCGGACCCGCCACGGCCCAGACGACGGCCACGACGCCGGTGACCAGACCCGCCCACAGCACCAGCATGACCGTCCCCCCGGCGGCGACCAGCAGGTACCACGGCGTGCTCAGTGCGGTCAGGGGGAGGTCGTACCAGCGTCGCCGTCCCCGCAGGTCCTGCCGCTCCCGCGCGGCCTCGCCCGTCCAGGAGACGGTGCGCACGGTCAGGACGAGCAGCGCCAGGCAGACGAGCGCGAGGTAGGGGGCGAGCGCCGTCCCGACGGCGCAGAGCCCGAGCAGCTCGAGGAGCAGGACGGTGCGCTGGAGCCGGGACAGCCGCACCGCGCCGGGCCGACGGGCAGCCTCCACCGACGTCGCGGTTACGCCGCCCGGGGCGGAGCGGCCCGGCGGGGTCGGGCCGGGAACGTTCAGACGGGTCGTGGCGCTCGCCGGGAGAGGGACGCGGTCCTCCACCCGGGTGATCGCCTCGGCCTCGGAGCCCGCCCCGGACCGCGCCAGCGGCCACGGCATCGTCACCTCGTCCGGCCCCGGTGGACCGGCTGCGGAGCGGGCCTGCCGGGGGGTGGAGCGGG
>JBBPYL010000158.1:0-17238 GCA_038199935.1 Propionibacteriales bacterium
CCCGGGCGGAGGTCCGGAACACCATCTTCCCCAGGTCGGCCTCGCTGTGCACGATGGTCTCGACCTCGCCGTCGGTCTCGATGCTGTGGTCGGCGGCGACCGCGATCGTCATCCGCGAGGCCGCGCACTGGTAGCCCAGCAGCATCCGGTCCTCGCGGGCATAGCTCATCCGCGGCTGGAGGACCCGGCCGTCGAAGCCGCTCGCCTTGCGCGGGTCGACGCCCTCGCCCATCGCGGCCGCGCTCACGTGGTATTCGTCCTCGCCGTCCTGACGGTTGAGGATCTGCGAGGAGATCACCACCGGGGCGTCGCCGGAGAGCATCGTCACCTCGAGGGTGAGGATCGCGAGGTGCCGTTGGGTCATCGACACCATCCGGGTCGAGATCACGCGGACCCGTTTGCCCGAGGGGGTACGCCAGACCAGGCAGCGACGCAGCACGCCGTCGGTGAAGTCCACCGCCCGCTCGTACTCCTCGAGGTCCGCGGTGCCGAGGATCAGCGGCTCGTCGTCGACGTAGATCTTCATGACCTTGGCGTCCGGCACGTTCACGATCGTCTGTCCGGTCCGGGCGAAGCCGAAGGCGGACTCGGCGTGCCGGATGGGCCAGGTCTCGTGGAAGCCGTTGATGAAGGTGCCGTGGGCGAAGGCGTCCCGGCCCTCCTCGGGGTTGCCGCGCATGCCGAGGTAGCCGTTGGCCACGGTGAAGAGAGTCTCGCTGACCCCGAGGTCGGCCGGCTGGTGGGAGGTCTCGACCAGACGCCAGGGGTCGACCGGGAAGCGACCGCGGTCCAGCGGGTCGGCGGTGACCTCGCGCTTGATCACGGGACGAGCTCGGCGAGGTCGGAGACGACCCGGTCCGCCCCGGCCTCGGTCAACGTGGCCGACCCCGCCCCGCGGTCGACGCCCACGACCAGCGCGAAGCCGCCCGCAGCTCCCGCGCGCACGCCCGAGACGGCGTCCTCGAGGACCACGGCGCGGTCCGCGTCCACCCCGAGCCGCTGGGCGGCCCGCCAGAACGTGTCCGGAGCGGGCTTGCCCGGGAGGCCCTCGGCAGCGGCGACCACACCGTCCACGACGACCGGGAAGCGGTCGGCGAGCCCGGCGGCGGCCAGCACCGCGGGCGCGTTGGCCGAGGAGGAGACCACCGCGAGGGGGAGGCCGAGGTCGTTGAGGTGGTCGATCAGGGCCACCGAGCCGGGGAAGGCGACCACGCCGTCGCGGGCGAGCACGGCGTTGAAGGCGTCGTTCTTGCGGTTCCCGAGTCCGCAGACCGTGCTTTGGGACGGGTCGTCGGTGGGGCCGCCCTCGGGCAGCACGATGCCCCGGAAGGTCAGGAAGTCGCGAACCCCGTCGTAGCGCGGCTTGCCGTCGACATAGCCGAAGTAGTCCGCGTCGCCGTAGGGCTCCTGGTCGGGGCGACCGACGAGGAAGGCGTTGAACATCTCCTCCCAGGCTCGCATGTGGACCTCGGCGGTCGGGGTGATGACCCCGTCGAGGTCGAAGAGCGCGGCGCCGTACTCGTCCCAGTTCACGGAGCAAGGTTAGGGGGTGGAGGACCCCCCGGTCCCGCTGATGCGGTTGACGTCGCGACCGTGAGATGCCGGTCCCAGATCCTGGGACGTCTGCGGTAGCGTCTTGACGCAGGCGAGCGGTACGACGAACGTGACCCCATGCGTCCGTCTGTTGTTGTATGTGCGCGACGCGGCGGCTGACCACACCAGCCTCGCGTCACCCCTCGTCTGCCCGCGTGCTGGGCCGAGGGGTTTTTTTGTGGGACGGATTCGAAGCGGAGAGAGAGGGGAGTCATGGCTGATCAGAGCGCCCGGGGCGCTGTCCCGGCGGCAGAGGCCGACCCGGTGCACCTGACCGGGGCCCAGAGCCTGATCCGGTCGCTGGAGTGCGCGGGGGCGCAGAACGTCTTCGGGATCCCCGGCGGGGCGATCCTGCCCGCCTACGACCCCCTCTACGACTCCCGGCGGGTCCGGCACATCCTCGTCCGGCACGAGCAGGGCGCCGGCCACGCGGCCCAGGGCTACGCCACGGCGACCGGCAAGGTGGGCGTGTGCATGGCCACCTCGGGCCCCGGGGCCACGAACCTCGTCACGCCGATCGCGGACGCCTACATGGACAGCGTGCCCATGGTGGCGATCACCGGCCAGGTGGCCAGCAACGCCATCGGGACCGACGCCTTCCAGGAGGCGGACATCCGCGGCATCACGATGCCGATCACCAAGCACAACTTCCTGGTCACCGACCCCGCCGACATCCCCCGGACCGTGGCCGAGGCCTTCTACATCGCCTCCACCGGCCGTCCCGGTCCCGTCCTGATCGACGTCTCCAAGGACGCGCTCCAAGCCGAGACCACCTTTGCCTGGCCGACCCAGCTCAACCTGCCCGGCTACCGACCGGTGACCCGGCCGCACGCCAAGCAGATCCGCGAGGCGGCCAAGCTGATCCTCGCCGCGCGCAAGCCCGTGCTCTACATCGGAGGTGGCGTGATCCGCGCCGGGGCCTCGCGTGAGCTAAGGATGCTGGCGGAGTCCACGGGAATCCCCGTGGTGACGACGCTGATGGCGCGCGGCGCCTTCCCCGACAGCCACCTCCAGCACCTCGGGATGCCGGGGATGCACGGGACGGTCGCCGCGGTGGCCGGTCTGCAGCGCAGCGACCTGATCATCAGCCTGGGCGCCCGCTTCGACGACCGGGTCACCGGGAACCTGGACTCCTTCGCCCCGCACGCCAAGGTCATCCACGCCGACATCGACCCGGCCGAGATCGGCAAGAACCGGCACGCCGACGTCCCGATCGTGGGGGACTGCCGCGAGGTCATCGCCGACCTGCTCGTCGCCCTCGCGGCCGAGGGCGAGCTGGGCCACAGCGGGGACTACGAGGGCTGGGTCGAGTTCCTGGCCGGGGTGAAGAAGAAGTACCCCCTCGGCTACGACAAGCCCTCCGACGGCTCGCTGGCCCCGCAGTACGTCCTCGAGCGGCTCGGTCGGCTGGCCGGGCCCGACTCGATCTACGTCTCCGGCGTCGGCCAGCACCAGATGTGGGCCTCGCACTTCATCGGCTACGAGAACCCCGGCACCTGGATCAACTCTGGAGGCCTGGGGACGATGGGCTTCGCGGTTCCCGGGGCGATGGGAGCCAAGGTCGGCCGGCCCGACACCATGGTCTGGGCCGTCGACGGCGACGGCTGCTTCCAGATGACCAACCAGGAGCTCGCCACCTGCACGATCGAGAACATCCCGATCAAGGTGGCCATCATCAACAACGAATCGCTGGGCATGGTGCGCCAGTGGCAGACGCTGTTCTACAACCAGCGCTACTCCAACACCGATCTCCAGCGGGCGCCGCAGCGCCGGATCCCCGACTTCGTCAAGCTGGCCGAGGCCTACGGCTGCGTGGGGCTCTCGTGCGACTCCCCCGAGGACGTCGACGCCACCATCACCAAGGCGATGGAGATCAACGACGTGCCCGTGGTGGTGGACTTCCGGGTCCACCGCGACGCAATGGTCTGGCCGATGGTGGCCGCGGGGACCAGCAACGACGACATCAAGTTCGCTCGCGGCCTCGCGCCCGAGTTCGACGAGAACGACCTGTGAGGCGGGAACGACGATGAGCACCCACACCCTCTCGGTCCTGGTCGAGAACAAGCCCGGAGTCCTGACCCGCGTCGCCGCGCTGTTCAGCCGGCGTGGCTTCAACATCGACTCGCTGGCGGTCGGGCCGACCGAGCACCCCGAGGTGTCCCGGATGACCATCGCGGTCAACGTCGAGGACTCGCCGCTGGAGCAGGTCACCAAGCAGCTGAACAAGCTCGTCGAGGTGATCAAGATCGTCGAGCTCGACCCGACCTTCTCGGTGGCCCGCGAGCTGCTGCTGGTCAAGGTCAAGGCCGACGCCAGCACGCGCGGCCAGGTGCTCGAGGTGGTCCAGCTCTTCCGGGCCAAGGTGGTCGACGTGGCCACTGACGCCGTCACCATCCAGGTCACCGGCAACCCCGGCAAGCTCGAGGACTTCATGCGCGTGATCGAGCCCTTCGGGGTCCGCGAGCTGGTCCAATCGGGCATGGTCGCGATCGGCCGCGGTGGCCGGTCGATCTCCGAGCGCAACCTGCGCCCCGTCCCGGTGGCCGCACCGCCCCCGGTCACCGCCTGAACGTCCCCCCGGTGGTGGGCGGACCGCGCCCGGACCACCTCGCCCGAAGTGAGACGAGACGAAGGAGAGCCCACCGTGGCTGCAGAGATGTTCTACGACGACGATGCCGACCTGGCGGTGATCCAGGGCCGCAATGTGGCGGTGCTGGGCTACGGCAGCCACGGGCACGCTCACGCGCTGTCCCTGCGCGACTCGGGGGTCGACGTCCGCGTCGGCCTGCTCGAGGGGTCGGCGAGCCGGGCCAAGGCCGAGGCCGAGGGCCTGCGGGTGCTCACGCCGTCGGAGGCGTGCGAGGAGGCCGACCTGATCATGATCCTGGCCCCCGACCACGTGCAGCGCAGCCTGTACGCGGAGTCCGTGGAGCCCAACCCGGTCGAGGGTGACGCCCTGTTCTTCGGCCACGGCTTCAACATCCGCTTCGGCTACATCACCCCGCCCGCGGGGGTCGACGTGGCCATGGTCGCGCCCAAGGGACCGGGCCACCTCGTGCGTCGCGAGTTCTCCGAGGGACGGGGCGTCCCGGTCCTGGTCGCCGTGGAGGAGGACGCCACCGGCAAGGCCTGGGACCTGGCACTGTCCTACGCCAAGGCCATCGGCGGTCTGCGGGCCGGCGGTATTCGGACCACCTTCACCGAGGAGTGCGAGACCGACCTCTTCGGCGAGCAGGCCGTGCTGTGCGGCGGCGCCTCCCAGCTGGTCCAGTACGGGTTCGAGACGCTGATCGAGGCGGGGTACCAGCCGGAGGTCGCGTACTTCGAGTGCCTGCACGAGCTCAAGCTCATCGTGGACCTGATGTACGAGGGCGGGATCGCCAAGCAGCGCTGGTCGGTCTCCGACACCGCGGAATACGGCGACTACGTCTCAGGTCCGCGGGTGATCGACGCCTCGGTCAAGGAGAACATGCAGGCGGTGCTGGCCGACATCCGCAACGGCGCCTTCGCGCAGCGGTTCATCGACGACCAGGACGCCGGCGCTCCGGAGTTCAAGGCCCTGCGGGCCAAGGGCGAGCAGCACCCGATCGAGTCCACCGGACGCGAGCTGCGCAAGTTGATGAGCTGGGTGAAGTCGCACGACTCGGACTACACCGAGGGGAGCTCGGCCCGCAGCTGACCCCGGATCACGCAGGCCCCCGTCGCGTCGCAGGACGACGTGGCGGGGGCCTCTGTGCGTCTCGACGACACTTAGGTAAGGTGTGCCTTACCTAATTCGAAGGGGCTCACTGTGCTCGCGACCTACCTCATCGGCCTCCGTGAGGGCCTGGAGGCGGCGCCGATCGTCAGCATCCTCGCTCAAGGGCGTCCCGAACCTCTCCCCGGTGATGACGCTGCTGGAGTCGCTCGCCTGGCTGCTCTACGTCGTCCCCACCATGACCTTCTTCTCCCTCCGCGCCCGGGGTCCGCGGCCGGTCCGCACCGCTCATGTCCCGGAAAGGACCGCCTGATGACCCGCCTTCGCACCCTCCGATCCCGAGCGACGACCGCCTCGGGGCTGCTCATCCTGGGGCTGCTCGCGGCCGGCTGCACGGACAAGAGCGCGGGAGCCGCCTCCGGGGGAGAGAGGGAGGGTGCGGGCGACGGTCGCAGCGTGGCCGTCACGGCCACCGACGAGGGCTGCGAGGTCTCCGCGGTGACCGCCCCGCAGGGCGCGCTCACCTTCCACGTGCAGAACGCCGGCAGCGAGGTCACCGAGTTCTACCTGCTCGACTCCGACGGGTTGCGCATCCTGGGCGAGGTGGAGAACATCGGCCCCGGCCTGACCCGCACCCTGGTCCTGACCGCCGGTGCTGGCGACTACCTGACCGCATGCAAGCCGGGCATGCGCGGCAGCGGGGTCCGGGCCGCGTTCGAGGTCACCGGCACGGGGCAGGACGTGGCACCCACCGCCGACGACGGCGCTCTGGTCGCCGAGGCGACCCGTAACTACGCCGCGTACGTGCAGGACCAGAGCGCCCAACTCCTCGCGGGGACCCGGGACTTCGTCCGGGCCTACCGGGCCGAGGACGACGACGCGGCCCGCGCCCTGTACCCCGCCACCCGGGTGCACTGGGAGCGCATCGAGACCGTGGCGGAGTCCTTCGGTGACCTGGACCCGAAGATGGACCTGCGACAGGCCGACCTCAAGCCGGGCCAGAGATGGACCGGCTGGCACCGGCTGGAGAAGGACCTCTGGCCCCCGGCGGGCTACGACCCCCTGAGCCCGGCCCAGCGCACCGCCTTCTCTGAGGACCTCCTGGCGAACACCCGGGTCCTGGACCGACGCGTCCAGGACCTGGAGTTCTCGCTGGACCAGATCGCCAACGGCTCCCGCGGTCTGCTCGACGAGGTCGCCACCGGCAAGGTCACCGGGGAGGAGGAGGCCTGGAGCCACACCGACCTGTGGGACTTCCAGGCCAACCTCGACGGGGCTCGCGTCGGCTACGAGGGCGTCCGCCCCGTCCTGGCGGGCAAGGACGGTGAGCTGACCGCGACCCTGGACCGCCGCTTCGCCGAGCTCCAGACGCTGCTCGACCAGCATCGGCGCAGCGAGGGTTTCGTCTCCTACGAACGGCTCGAGGACGAGGAGGTCAAGCAGCTGGCCGACGCGGTCAACGCGCTCTCCGAGCCGCTGTCGGGCCTGACCGCCGCGGTGGTCTCGTGAGGGAGCTCTCCCGGCGCGGGCTGATCGGCGCCGGTGTCGGGGTCGGGCTCGGAGCGGCCGGGGTCGGCGCCGGCGTGGCCGCAGGGGCCGGCGGGCTCGTCGCCGGCGTGGCCCGGACCGAGCCGCGTGCGTCGTCGGGCACGCGCACGTACCCCTTCCGGGGGGCCCACCAGGCCGGGATCGTCACCCCGGCGCAGGACCGGGTGCACGTCGCGGCCTTCGACGTCACCACGTTCTCACGCGAGGACCTCGTCGCGCTCCTCCGTCGCTGGACCGAGGCGGCGGAGCGGATGACGCGGGGGAGGCCGGCCGGACCGGTCGGGCCCACCGAGGGTGACTACGACGCGCCGCCCGACGACACCGGCGAGGCGCTGGGCCTGCCGGCGTCGGGGCTCACCGTGACGTTCGGCTTCGGTCCCGGCCTCTTCGGCGACGAGTCGGGGCGCGACCGCTTCGGTCTGGCCGGTCGCCGACCCGCGGCGCTGGAAGAACTGCCGCACTTCCCTGGTGACGTGCTGGATCCCCGGCGCTCCGGGGGTGACCTGGTGGTCCAGGCCTGCGCCGACGACCCCCAGGTCGCCGTGCACGCGGTGCGGAACCTGGCCCGCCTGGCCTTCGGCACAGCCGGTGTGCGCTGGTCCCAGCTGGGCTTCGGTCGGACCTCCTCCACCACGACGAGCCAGACCACCCCGCGAAACCTGTTCGGCTTCAAGGACGGCACGATGAACGTGAAGGCCGAGGAAGGCGCGGCGCTGGTCGAGCACGTCTGGGTGGGTGCGGGCGACGACGCGGGGAACGAGGCGGACGCGGGCTGGCTGGTGGGCGGCTCCTACCTGGTGGCGCGTCGGATCTCGATGACCGTTGAGGTCTGGGACCGGCAGAGCCTCGCCGAGCAGGAGCGCGTCGTGGGTCGGACCAAGGGGTCGGGGGCCCCGCTCTCGGGCGGCACGGAGTTCTCCGTGCCGGACTTCACCCTGCCGGGTCGCGGCGGTCCCCTCGTGCCGGTCGACTCGCACGTCGCCGTGATGCACCCCGACCGGCACGGCGGCGCGAGGATGCTCCGCCGGGGCTACAACTTCGTCGATGGGGCGGACGCGCTGGGCCACCTCGACGCCGGGCTGCTGTTCCTGGCCTACGTCCGGGACCCACGCAGCGGCTTCATCCCGGTCCAGCAGGCCATGTCGGCGCGCGACGCCCTCGCCGAGTACCTGAAGGTGACCGGGTCGGCCCTCTTCGCCGTCCCGCCGGGGGCCCGCGCGGGCGAGTTCGTGGGCCAGTCCCTCTTCGCCTGAGCCGCGCGGCCTGGCCGGGGAGCGTCCGGTACAGTCGCCCACGCACAGCGTCGTGCACGGCTGCTCCGCCGCCCGTGACCTCCCGCCCTCGCGTCCCCTGGACCCGCTTGAGTCGGCGCCGCAGGCGAGGGGAGGCGCCGACCACCTCTCACCCCCCCACACCGAGGATGCCGACGTGAGCAAGCCCGTCGTACTGATCGCCGAGGAGCTCAGCCCCGCGACGGTGGCCGCGCTCGGTCCGGACTTCGAGGTCCGGCACTGTGACGGCGCCGACCGCGACCAGCTCCTCGCCGCGCTGCCGGAGGCCGAGGCGCTGCTCGTCCGCAGTGCCACCCGTGTGGACGCCGAGGCACTGCGCGTGGCGCGACGGCTGAGGGTCGTGGCCCGGGCCGGGGTCGGCCTGGACAACGTCGACGTGCGGGCGGCCACCCAGAGCGGGGTGATGGTGGTCAACGCGCCGACCTCCAACATCGTCTCGGCCGCCGAGTTCGCGGTCGCGCTCATGCTGGCCGCCGCGCGGCACGTGGCGCCGGCCAACGCGGCGCTGAAGGCCGGCCAGTGGAAGCGCAGCCGGTACACCGGTATCGAGCTCTACGAGAAGACCGTCGGGATCGTGGGTCTCGGGCGGATCGGGGTGTTGGTCGCCCAGCGCCTGAGCGCCTTCGGGATGCGCGTGATCGCCTACGACCCCTACGTGCAGGCCGGCCGGGCGGCCCAGATGGGGGTCCGGCTGGTCACCCTGGAGGAGCTGCTCGACGAGGCGGACTTCATGAGCGTGCACCTGCCGAAGACGCCGGAGACGGTGGGGCTGATCGGGGAGGCCGAGCTGGCCCGGGTCAAGCCCAGCCTGGTGCTGGTCAACGCCGCCCGGGGCGGCATCGTGGACGAGCACGCGCTGCACGTCGCGGTGAAAGAGGGACGGGTTGCGGCGGCGGGGCTCGACGTGTTCTCCGCCGAGCCCTGCACCGACAGCCCACTGTTCGAGTTCGAGAACGTGGTGGCCACGCCGCACCTCGGGGCCTCGACCGAGGAGGCTCAGGAGAAGGCCGGGGTGGCCGTGGCCCGGTCGGTACGCCTGGCGCTCTCCGGCGAGCTCGTCCCCGACGCGGTCAACGTCCAGGGTGGGCTGATCGCGGAGGACGTCCGGCCCGGCATCCCGCTGACCGAGAAGCTCGGACGCATCTTCACCGCGCTGGCCGGTGAGGTGGCCCAGCAGCTCGACGTCGAGGTGCGCGGGGAGATAGCCCAGTACGACGTGAAGGTGCTCGAGCTCGCCGCCCTCAAGGGGGTCTTCAACGACGTGGTGGAGGAGCAGGTCTCCTACGTCAACGCTCCGCTGCTCGCGGGCGAGCGCGGTCTCGCCGTGCGGCTGGTGACCGACCCTGAGAGTCCCGACCACCGCAACCTGCTCACCCTGCGCGGCACCCGGGCCGACGGGTCCCAGGTGTCGGTCTCGGGCACCCTGATCGGGATCGCGCACCGTGAACGCCTCGTCGAGGTCGACGGCTACGACCTCGACATCGAGCCGACCTCGCACCTCGCCTTCCTCCGCTACGAGGACCGGCCCGGCATCGTCGGGACGATGGGCGGCATCCTGGGCGACGCGGGGGTGAACATCGCCGGGATGCAGGTGGCCCGCGACGCCCGTGGTGGCGGTGCCCTGGTCGCGGTGTCGGTCGACTCGGCGATCCCGGCACCGGTGCTGGAGGAGATTCGGGCGGCGATCAGCGCCGTGTCGGTGCGAGCGGTCGACCTCAGCGAGTAGACCGGATCGCTGCGACGTCTCAGCGCTTGGTGGCGATGAGCACCGAGGCGTCGGGCGCGACCATCACCTCGACCGTGGTGAACCGCTCGTCGGTGAGCCACTGCTCACGGAGCACGTCGACCCGGCCCTCGTAGACCGGTGGCCACGACGCGCAGGGAGTGAAGTCGTCCAGGACGACGACGCCGCCCGGCTCGACGAGGTCGATGATCTCGCCGGCGCCGGCGTTCTTGGGCTCGCGGGCGTCGAGGAAGAGTAGGGAGAACGGTCCGTGCGCGCGCATCGTGGACCAGTCGGCGGCGAGCACCTCGACCTGCGCGTCGCCCACGAAGATCTCCCCAGCCGCCTCGGCCAGCCGGGGATCGAGTTCGACGGTCAGGATCCGGGCGTCCGGCCGGACGCCGCTGCGCAGCCAGGCGGTCCCCACCCCGCACCCGGTTCCGAACTCGGCCAGCACCCCACCCCGGGTGGCGGCCAGGGTGGCGAGGAGCCGTCCGGTCTCGTTGCGACAGAAGGAGACGTAGCCCCGCTGACGGGAGACGTCGAAGGCGCGGGCCACGATCTCGGGCAGCTCAGGAGGGGCGGACATGTGCGGAGTGTGTCAAAGGACACGCACGAGGTCCTCCTCCGGTGGCGCGTCTCACATCATGGGAAGACCGTCCGAGGTCCGTCAGGAGGGTGCGCTCCGTTGTTACGGTGGCCGAACCATGCGGAAGTTCTACGTACTTATCGTTCGCCGTGGCGGGGCCAGCTAGTAGGGCCACCTCGCTGCGGTGTTCGGCATGTCCGGCCTTACGAACCCCCGCAGCGAGCATCGCACGGCATCGCCACCGCTGATCTCGTCGCACACACCCTCCCGCCGGTCGCCACCGCGCCGCGGGCCTCGGTGTCCCTGACGCTGGCTGCGGACCGCGCACGCGACGTCCTCCCCGCCCCGGTGACCCCGGCAGCGAGGGGAGGAGAGCGGGCCCGGCCCCGCCCGACCCACCCATCCGCACGCACGCACGACGCAGACCCTGGAGATCGACGATGTACGACATGTATCCCGAGTGGGGACCCAGCCGGCACTACGCCGACGCCGAGCAGACAGCTCCCGGGGCGCTGACCTCGGTCCAGTCCGGGCTCGACCTCCGAGACAACGGCGGTCAGCGCCCGGACGACAACTAGCCTGCCCGGGTGTCCCAGACCCAGCAGAGCCTCGTGACCACCGCGCCCCCGTCGTCGACGCCAGAGGCGGTACGTCTGGCGGTCATCGGGGGGGATGGGATCGGGCCGGAGGTGACCGCCGAGGCCCTGAAGGTCCTCGAGCAGGCGGCCGCGGGCACCGGGGGAGCGCTTCGCATCGAGCCCACGCACTACGACCTGGGTGCTGAGCACTATCTGCGCACCGGCGAGGTGCTCCCGGACTCGGTGCTGGCCGAACTGCGGCAGCACGACGCGATCCTGCTCGGCGCGGTCGGGGGAACGCCCGGGGACTCCCGGCTGCCGGCCGGGCTGTTGGAGCGCGGGCTGCTGCTCCGGCTGAGGTTCGAGCTCGACCACTACGTCAACCTCCGACCCTCGAGGATCTATCCCGGCGCGGCCTCACCGCTCTCCGACCCCGGCGAGGTCGACTTCGTGGTCGTCCGTGAGGGCACCGAGGGGCCCTACGTCGGCAACGGCGGTGTGCTGCGCGCAGGCACCCCGGCCGAGGTGGCCACCGAGGTCAGTGTGAACACCGCGTTCGGGGTGGAGCGGGTCGTCCGCGACGCCTTCGCCCGAGCGGACCGCCGACCGCGTCGGAAGCTGACCTGGGTGCACAAGACCAACGTCCTGGTCCATGCGGGCTCGGTCTGGTCCCGGGTGGTCACCGAGGTCGCTCGGGAGTTTCCCGAGGTCGCCGTCGACTACCTGCACGTGGACGCCGCGACGATCTTCCTGACCACGGCGCCCGACCAGTTCGACGTGATCGTGACCGACAACCTGTTCGGGGACATTCTCACCGACCTGGCCGCCGCGGTGACCGGCGGGATCGGGCTCGCGGCCAGTGGAAACGTCAACCCCGACCGGACGACCCCGAGCATGTTCGAGCCCGTGCACGGTTCCGCGCCGGACATCGCCGGCCAGCAGGTCGCGGACCCCAGCGCGGCCATCCTCTCCGCCGCGCTGCTCCTGGAGCACCTCGGGCACGACGGCCTGGCTCGCGACGTCGAGCGCGCCGTGGTGGCCGAGCTCGCGGAGCGGTCCGGTCCCGAGAGCGGGGGGCGTCGGCTCAGCACGGCCGAGACCGGCGACGCCGTCGCAGCGCGGCTCGCGGACTAGAGCGGCCCACCGGCGATCAGGAGATCGGCTGCGGAACAAAGCGGACAATCCGTACGCTGTCCCGGTGAGCGAAGCGACCCGACGGCGGACCCTGCCGCCGAGGAGACTCGCGCCCTCCCGCGCGGTGGGCGCCGTCGTGGTCCTGCTCACCTGTCTCGCCGCCCTAGGCCTGGTCGTGCTCGGGCCCGCGCGGTCGCCCAGCGACGCTGACCTGCGGGTCAACCTGTCGGGACGTCAGCGGATGCTCACCGAGCGGGTGTCGAACGAGATCCTCCTGGCCCAGGCGTCCACCGGACGCCAGCGCACCGCCGCCCTGGCTCGAGCAGCGACCGCGGCGCGGGTGCTGACTCGCACCGAGCGGGCGCTCTCCACCGACGGCGAGGTGCTGGGCCTCGACGGCGAGCCGACCGGAGAGGTACTGAGCGCCTCGGATGCCTCCCGAGGTCGGGCCCGCGCCGGTCTCGTCGCGCAGGTCGAACGTTACGTGGCGCAGTCGCGCGAGCCCCGCTCTCTCCTGCGCGTCTCGCGCGAGCTGCGACCGCGCCTGGTCTCCGCCGAGGATGCAGCCACCGCAACCGAGCAGACCCTGGCCGGCCAATCGCGCGCGGCGGCCCAGCGGCAGCTGAGCGGCGTCCTGCTCCTGGTCCTGGTCCTCGGGGTCAGTGCGGCGGTCCTGCTCGCCCGCCAGCGTGCCCGGGCCGAGTCCCGTGATCGGCAGCAGGGAGCCGAGGCCACCTTCCGCGCCCTGGTCATCGGGTCGCCCGACGGGCTGGTCGTCCTCGACACCGACGGCGTCCCCCTCTACATGAGCCCCGCCTGCCAGACCCTGGACCTCGACCCGGAGCGCCCCGAGGAGACCTGGGCCGCCTGGTTGGACACCGCGAGCGCCGACGAGCTGCGGAGCGTGGTCTGCGGCGACGGCGAGCCCGCCTCCGTGCTGGAGCTTCTCACCCGCTCGGGACGGCGGGTCCGGGCCCGGTTGCGCGACGGCCACGACTCGCCCGACCTCGGCGGCACCGTGGTGCACCTCCAGGACGTGACCGAGGAGGTCACGGCGGGGTGCGACGCCACACGCCGCGAGGCCGTCGTCCGGCTGATGCAGGAGGCGGCGATAGCGGCGAACAGCTCCGCCTCGCTGGACGAGGCCCTCCAGGCAGTCCTCGACGGCGTCTGCCGACACTTCCGCTGGCGCATCGGCCACGCCTGGGTGGTCCCCGCCGACGGCGGCCCGCTGCGATCCACCCGACTGTGGGCCGGGACCGGCTTCCAGAGCGCCGCCCTCGCCCCCCGCCTCGCGGCCTTCCGGGCGCGGACCGAGACGATGACGGTCGCGCTGAAGGTCGGGCTGCCCGGACGGGTCTGGTCCACCGCGGCACCGCACTGGGTCTCGGACCTCGCCGCGGACGCGAACTTCCCTCGCGCCGCCGACGCGAAGGCCGCCGGGCTGGCCTCGGCCGCCGCCTTCCCGCTGCTACTGGGGGAGGAGGTCGTCGCCATCCTGGAGTTCTTCGACGCGCAGGTGCTGGCCCGCGACGAGGAGGTCCTTGAGGTGATGGGCCACCTGGGCAGCCTTCTCGGTCGGGTGGCCGAGCGGCTGCGCGCCGAGCGACGTCTACTCACCCAGGCGCGCACCGACGAGGTCACCGGCTTGGACAACCGGCGGTCGTTGCGCGAGTCGCTGGTGGCCAGGTTGACTGGTCGCTTCACCACCGTCAGCGTCGTCTACCTCGATCTCGACGACTTCAAGGACGTCAACGACACCCTGGGGCACGAGGTCGGGGACCGCGTGCTGGCCGAGGTGGCGCTCCGGCTGCGGGCGACGGTCTCTCCTGGTGACCAGGTGGCCCGGATCGGCGGGGACGAGTTCGCCCTGGTCGTCGAGGACTCGGCCGCCGGCGTGGAGGCGATCGTCGAGAAAGTGCTGCTCGCGCTGGCCGAGCCGATCGTGCTCGAGGAGAACCGGCAGGTCACGCTGCGGGCCAGCGTGGGCTTCGCGACCGCGACCCTGACCGACGCCTCGAGCCGGCCGGTGGACCGGGCCGACCAGCTCCTGGTCGAGGCCGACATCGCGCTCTACGCCTCCAAGAGTGGCGAGACCCCCCAGGTGGTGCGCTTCGACGTGGCCCTGGGAGAGGACCTTCAGCGCCGCAAGCGGCTCGACGCCGGGCTGCGCCACGCCCTGAGCGAGGAGTCCTTCGAGCTCGTCTTCCAGCCGATCGTGGCCACCGTCGACCAGCGGCTCCTCGCGGTGGAGGCCCTCCTGCGCTGCCCCGACGTGGGAGTGGGTCCGGACGTGTTCGTCCCCCACCTGGAGATCACCGGCCTGATCGTCCCGGTCGGACGCTGGGTCCTGGACCGGGCCTGCGCGGTGGCAGCGGAGTGGACTCTGGACGGGTTCGACGGCGCGATGTCGGTCAACGTCAGCCCGATGCAGCTGGCCACACCCGGCTTCGCCGACGACGTCGCGAGCATCCTGGCCGCCTCCGGTCTGCCCGCAGAGCGGCTGATCATCGAGATCACCGAGTCAGTGGCCACCGACGACGGCGCGTTCGCCGTGCTCAACGCGCTGGCCGCGACAGGGATCCGTATCGCCGTGGACGACTTCGGCTCGGGCTGGTCCTCGCTGAGCCAGCTGATGCGCTCGCCGGCGTCGTACCTCAAGATCGACCGCTCGCTCGTCGAGGACGTCGACACCCGTGCCGGGGAGCACCTCGTCCGCGCCATCTTGTCCCTGGCCGCGAGCCGGGGCATGGACGTCGTGGCCGAGGGGGTGGAGACCCAGGCCCAGCTCGACGTGCTGACGCGGATCGGGTGCGGGCGCGTGCAGGGTTACCTGACCGGACGTCCGGCCCCGCTCGCGGACCTGGCCGTCCCGGCCAGGCCCGCCCTTCCCCGCGGCGCCTAGCGCCACCCAGGCCGCGGAATGCCGTTGGATGCCGGTAGATGCCGGTAGATGCCGGTAGATGCCAGTGGGTCCGTGGGTGTCGGCCGTGTGAGCCGTCCCGGCGGAGGTCGGACGTCGGCTACCGTTCCTCCATGGAGACGACCCTGGACATCGAGGTCACGAGGTCGACCACCCCGGTCGACGACAGAACCCTCGCGGAGATCCTGGCCGCGCCCGGCTTCGGCACCCACTTCACCGACCACATGGTCGTGGTCGAGTGGACGCCCGGGGCCGGCTGGCACGACGCCCGCGTCACGCCGTACGCCCCGATGACCCTCGACCCCGCCACCGCGGTCCTGCACTACGCGCAGGAGATCTTCGAGGGGATGAAGGCCTACCGCCACCCCGACGGGTCGGTGCACACGTTCCGACCCGAGGTCAACGCCGAGCGGATGGTGCGCTCGGCCCGGCGCCTGGCCCTGCCCGAACTTCCGGTGGCCGACTTCGTGGCCACGGTGGACGCGCTGGTCCAGGCCGACGAGCGCTGGGTGCCCGACGCGGCCGGCGAGCGGAGCCTGTACCTGCGCCCCTTCATGTTCGCCTCCGAGGTCTTCCTCGGGGTCCGTCCGGCCAAGCACGTCACCTACATGGTCATCGCCTCGCCCGCCGGTGCCTACTTCGCCAAGGGCCCGACCCCGGTGTCGATCTGGCTCACCGAGGAGTACACGCGGGCCGGCCGCGGCGGGATGGGGGCGGCCAAGACCGGGGGCAACTACGCCAGCTCGCTGGTGGCCCAGCAGGAGGCGATGGACCACGGCTGCGACCAGGTCGCCTTCCTCGACGCCGCGGAGGGACGCTTCGTCGAGGAGCTCGGAGGGATGAACCTCTACTTCGTCCGCGACGACGGCACGATCATCACCCCGGAGGTATCCGGGACGATCCTCAAGGGCATCACCCGCAGCTCGATCATCGAGCTGTGCGGCAAGCTCGGGCACCAGGTCCAGGAGCGGCCGGTGTCCATCGACGAGTGGCGCGAGGGCGTCGTCTCCGGCCGGATCAGCGAGGTCTTCGCCTGCGGTACCGCCGCGGTCGTCACCCCGGTCGGCGTGCTGAAGTGGGACGGGGGCGAGGCCGGCGACTCCGAGCACACTGGTCGGGTCACCGCGCAGGTCCGCCGCGAGCTCGTCGACATCCAGTACGGCCGGGCCGACGACACCTTCGGCTGGATGCATCGCGTCCTCTGAGCGCCGGGCACCCTCGGCTACCGTGAGCCGGTGAGTGCCGCCCGTCCCGGACCCCCCGCCACCGAGCGGGTCGGTCCCTACCGCCTCCTGGCCAAGATCGGCGAGGGGGGCATGGGCGTGGTCCACCTCGCCCAGGGCGACAACGGCACGCGGGTCGCGCTGAAGGTCCTGCGCCCGCACGTGGTGGGCGACGAGGAGGCCCGGGAACGGCTCGTGCGCGAGGTCGCCTCGCTGCGTCGGGTCTCCAGCCCGCGGGTGGCCGGGGTCCTCGACGCCGACCCGTGGGCCCGGACGCCGTACGTCGCCACCCGCTACGTCCCGGGGCTTTCGCTGCACCAGCACGTGCGCCAGAAGGGTCCGCTGCGCGGCTCCGACCTCGGTTGGTTCGTCTCCGGCCTGGCCGAGGCGGTGGCCGCCATCCACGCCGTCGGGGTCCTGCACCGTGACATCAAGCCCTCGAACGTGCTGCTGGAGGGTCGGTCCCCGGTGCTGATCGACTTCGGCCTGGCCCGCCTGGCCGAGGACCCCCGACTCACCCTGACCGGGTTCCTGCTCGGGACGCCCGGCTACCTGGCGCCGGAGGTCCTCTACGGCGAGGACGCCACCACCGCCACCGACGTGCATGCGTGGGCGGCCACGGTCGTCTTTGCCAGCACGGGGCGTCCGCCCTTCGGAACCGGGCCGGCAGTGGCGATCATGGACCGGGTGCGCCGGGGCGAGCACGACCTGTCCGGCGTCCCCGCGGGGCTGGCGCCGCTGGTCCGCCAAGCCCTGGCCGCTGACCCGACCGACCGACCCAGTACGGGTGCGGTGGTGGCGGCCGTCGCTGCCTGTCTGCCGCGTCCAGAGGCACTGCGAGGAAAAACAGCCGCCG
Source organism: Propionibacteriales bacterium (assembly GCA_038199935.1). Taxonomy (GTDB): domain Bacteria; phylum Actinomycetota; class Actinomycetes; order Propionibacteriales; family Nocardioidaceae; genus Nocardioides_B. The sequence continues at coordinate 17,157 of JBBPYL010000158.1, forward strand.
ATTTCAGGCCCGGCTGCTGTCGGCTGCTACCCAGCTGGACCACGGAGGGGGAGCGGTTCACTGAATGCACGAAGGGTTGATC
>JBBPYL010000159.1:0-10439 GCA_038199935.1 Propionibacteriales bacterium
GACCTCTGAGGCTCCCCCTGGGCCTCCCCTGCGCCTCCCCCTGGACCTCCGGAGCGCGGGATCGGCTCCGGTCAGCTCCGGGCGGCGCCGTACCCGAGCAGGGCGGCCAGACCCAGGGCGCTGCGCGGTGCGTACGCTGCGCGCCACAGGCCCCCGTGCACCGCGGCGTAGGCCTCGTCCTCCCAGGGGTGGTCGTGAATTGGACCCCCGCCGGTGTGCAGGTCGTGGACCAGCAGCGCCGCCATGAGCACGTTCGACGTCGCCGGGTCGAAGACCTCCACCCCGAACCGGTGGGCCCCGGCGTACGCCGCCGCCAGGGCACGGTTCTTCAGCACCGACCGGGTCCGCGTCGGCGGGGCGACGTTCATCGACACCATGGCGCCGGCACGGCGCGCCTCGACGGCCCGCCAGCGCTGGATCCGCTTGGCCAGCGCGTAGTTCGGTCCCTGCTGGGGAACGAGACTGTCGATGACGCCGGGCTCCGTCCCCGGGACGTAGGCCCGCCTCAGCAGGCGTCCGGCGCTGACGGTGCGTAACGGCCGCCCCAGCAGCCGGCCGGTGGCCGAGCGCGACTCGTAGGCGCGGGTCGAGGCGGTGACGGCGTCCCCGGGCACCGCGAACACGTCGGTCGGGGTGGCCAGGAAGGCCAGCGCCGTGTCGGGGCGAGCGGCCTGGAGCCGGGTGGTCAGCACGTCCACGGCCACCGAGACCCGGACGTTGGTCGCCCCGTCGGCGTAGACGTAGTTGCCCACCACGGGGATCTCCGGCCCCAACGAGGCCAACCAGTCGGCTACGGCGGGAGCCGCACCGATCAGGTCCGCCCCGGCCTGCCCGGCGGGAACGTCGCCGTCCCGGGCGGGCGAGAGCGGGAACAGCACCCGGCCTGCTCCGGTCTGCGCCGACTCCAGGACGCGCTGCCACACGGCCTCGTCGGGCAGGTCGACGGCGGCGACCTGGGCGCCCCAACGCAGCAGCGCACGCAGCGGGCCCATCTCGGCACCGGCACCGAGGACGGCGATGGTGTGCCCATCCGCGCGTAGCCAGGACGGGCTCTCCAGCACGGTCCGCACCGCCTGGCTCGCGCTCGGCTCGACCACGCCCTCGGCCTCCCACCGGTCCAGGAGACGGTGCAGGTCTTCACCGCCGAGCCGGGACCCCCGGTAGGGGATCGTCAGCTCGGTCTCCGCTGCGGCGGTGCCCCTGACCTCCCCGGTGCCGAAGCCCTGGGCGGCCGGAGCGTCGGCCCAGTCCTCGAGGTGCATCTCCTCGGCGCCGGCCTCCCCCAGGGCCACCCTCATCCGGGACCGCACCCCGTCGAGCCCGTCGGCGGCGATCCGGTGCGCGTCGGCGCGGGAGCCGATGCCGGCCTCGACCGCGCGGCGGAAGTGGGTCAGATAACCGGCGCGCCAGTTGGTCTCCTGCTCGGCCGCCCGGGCTCCGGCGGGGTCGACCCCCCGCAGCGCGTCGGAGAGCGCCGCCCGACCCAGGGCCGCGGTGCTGCGGCGGCCGTCGGCGCCGGTCGGGAAGACGACGCCGTGGGGCTCGGAGGAGGTCATCGCGACATCATGCCGGACCCACTGGCCCGGACGACGTCACCCAGAGGTCGGGGACCGGGACCGGGACGACCGGGACGGGCACGACTACCAGGTCACCGGGGTGATGCCGAGCAGGTGGTGCTCCATGCCCGAGGACAGGGACGTGGCCCGGCAGGTCAGCTGGCGCGGCGCGAACCGGTCCGTCCGGACCCGCACCTCCCACCGGGCGCCTTCGACCAGGAAGACCAGCCGGGTCACGTCCTCGATCCGGGAGTGGCTCAGCAGCGCCAGCGGTGCGGCGTCGAGTTCGCCGAGCCGACGCCGCAGGTAGATCTCGCCGGCCTGGACGGGAAAGGGCAGCGACGTCCGCCCGCGCAGGTGGTCGAGGTCGAGCCGACCGGCGCGCACCGAGGAGATGAACGACCCGGCGTCCTCGGGCGCCAGCCGTCCGTAATAAAGCCCGAGCGGGAGGACCAGCACGTTGGGCGCGAACCGGTCGCCTCCCACGTGCGAGACCTCCCAGACCAGGTCGGGGTCGACCGCGTGCAGCGCGCGGCACAGCGGGCGACCCACCTCGGCACAGCAGGCGTCGTGCTTCCCGTGGGTGCACACCGCGATGACCGGGTCGGCGTGCGCGGTCATCCCCGGCGAGCGACCCGCCGCCAGCTTCTCCAGCGGGAGGTCGAGCAGCTCGCGCGGGTCGTCGAGGACCGCGGTCTCCACCAGGGGCTGGCGCCGCGGCTCGATGTGCGCGGCGAACACGCGTGTCCCGCTGCCCCCGCGACTGGCCTGGTCGACCCCGGTGGCGCGGCCGTGAGGCCGGATCATCAGCGGGCGGATGCCCTCGCGGGCCAGCTCACGGAGCCGACGAGTGACGCTCAGGTCGAGCCGGGCCCCGACGACGGCGTCGACGCCCCACGCGCCGGGTGCCTCCACGAGCAGGAAGGACCGGACGGTGGAGGCGGTCCCGACCAGCGACTCCGGAACCTCCTGGCTGGCCCTCGAGCACCGGAAGGCGCTCATCCGCGGATCCGGAGCAGGCCCTCGCGGACCAGCCGACTCACCACGACGAGGCGGCTCCCCTGGTCCAGCCACGGGGACAGCTCGTCGACGCGGAACAACGGCCGGTCGCGGATGAGCTCGAGCGGAGGCCGGAGTCGCAGAGGCATCCGCAGGGCACGGTCACCAAGCAGTACGACCAGACGGCCGTCCTCCTCACGCAGGACGCACGCCGCGGTCTCGCGCCGCTCCAGCGTCGTCCCGTCCCCGAGCTCGCCAAGCCTGACCCGATCGGTCAGCCCGCCGGCGAGCGTCGAGGCCCGTCCGGTGAGGAAGTCGCTCACGTGAGTGCGAGCCTGGGCCTCCACGTCCACCGCGGCCAGCCGGGAGGCCAGGTCGGCCACGCCGCTGCGCAGGGCGGCGACCAGCTCGTCGGGGTGGTCCAGCGTCCCGGCCGGCAGCGGCGCGTCGAACTCCTCGTCGGCCAACAGCTGCGCGGTGATCCGGCGCAGGACGTCGCGGCGGGTGAGCTGGTTGATGCCGAGTGTGACGTGCAGCGACACGTCGTTCTGGCTGCGGGCCGAGTGGGGTGTCCCGGTCGGCAGGTACATGCTCACGCCCGGCTCGAGCAGCACCTCGCGGACCTCGTCGTCGCCCCCGACCGTGTCGAGGACCTCCCAGAGCTTGCGCCCGTGGGTCTGGAAGACGAAGACGTCGTGAGAGTCGCTGTGCCGGGCGAAACCCTGGGCGCCGGGCGGGGTCAGGTAGGCGTTGGCCTGGCACGGATGACCCAGCTCCAGCTCGAGCTCCCGGACCAGACGGGTCAGCGGGGGCCAGTAGCGGTGCAGCCCCTGGAGGACGACGGTGGCTCCTGCGTCGAAGAGGTCGAGGACCTTGCGCCCGTCGACCAGACCGGTGAGCGGCGCTCCGGACATCGAGGCGGTGCGAGTGAAGTGGGCGCTCGCGATGACCTGCCCGTCCTGCGCCAGCCGGAGGACGGGCGCGCGGAGCGCCACCGAGGTGAGCAGGTGGTCGACGTCGGCGAGCGAGAGCAGGTCGACGAAATCGGCCGGGTCACTGCGGTGCAGGTGCACGCGCGAGGCCCAGGTCTTCTCCCGGAAGACCTGGGCGTCGCCGCTGAGCCGGTCGAGGCTGCTCACGCTCAGGCGTCAGTGCTGTCGCCGTCGGTGCTGTTGCCGTCCGAGGAGTCACCGTCGGTGGTGTCGGTGCTGTCGCCGTCCGAGGAGTCGCCATCGGTGGTGTCGGTGCTGTCGCCGTCCGAGGAGCCGTCCGTGCCGTCGGCGTCGTGGTCGGCGTCCGAGTTCGGCGTCGAGGCTTGGCCCGGTACGGTCTCGATGTCCTCGTCGGCCACTGGCTCGTTGGGGGTGCTCGTCATGGTTGCTCCTGACTCCAGGCCGACACCGGATGCGTCGACATGAGTGGCGTACCCCCGGCCCCGGGGGGCAAACGCACAGCCACCGCCCGGGCGGCCCGGCCGAGGACGTGACCTGTCTACGCTGCGGCCATGCACACCGTCGAGGGCGAGGACCCGACTCCCGGAGGGGCGGCTCCGTGAGGGCCGTGCAGTACCGCGAGTACGCGGGCTCCCTGGACCTCGTCACCCTGCCGGCGCCCGCGTGCCCCGCCGACGGGGTCCTGGTCGCCGTCCGCGCCACCGGGGTGTGCCGCTCGGACTGGCACGCCTGGCAGGGCCACGACCCGGGGCCACTGCCGCGGGTGCCCGGACACGAGTACGCCGGCGTGGTCGTCGAGTCCGGTCCTCAGGTCACCCGGACGCTGCTCGACCGGCGGGTCACCGTGCCCTTCGTCTGTGGCTGCGGGCGGTGCGACTTCTGCCGAGCCGGGGACGCGCAGGTCTGTCCCCAGCAGACACAGCCGGGGTTCACCGGTCCCGGCTCGTTCGCCGAGCTGGTCGCGGTGCCCGCCGCCGACCTCAACGCGGTGGTGCTCCCCGAGGGCCTCGACTTCGTCACCGCGGCCTCGCTGGGCTGCCGCTTCGCCACCGCCTACCGAGCACTGACCGCTCACGGCCGGGTGACCCCCGGCGATCTGGTCGCGGTGCACGGCTGCGGCGGGGTCGGCCTCTCCGCGGTGATGATCGCCGCCGCGCTCGGCGCCCACGTCGTCGCCGTCGACGTGTCAACCGCTGCCTTGGCGCGGGCCGGGGAGCTCGGGGCCGCGGAGCTCGTCGAGGCCGGGGACGACGTGGCGGAGCAGATCCGCACGCGCACGTCCGGCGGCGTGCACGTCTCCCTCGACGCCGTCGGGTCCACCGCGACCGCCCTGGCCTCGGTGGGCTGCCTACGTCCTCGCGGGCGTCACGTGCAGGTGGGGCTGATGCTGGGGGAGGACGCCGCGCCCGCACTGCCGATGGGCCGCGTGCTGGCCCAGGAGCTGGAGCTGCACGGCTCGCACGGGATGGCCGCGGCGGCGTACCCGGGACTGCTCGCGCTGGTGGAGTCGGGCGCGCTCCGCCCCGACCTGCTGGTCGGCCGGGTCGTGGGGCTCGAGGACGCCGGCGCCGCGCTGGTCGCGATGAGCCACCCGGCGACCACCCCGGGAATCACGGTGGTCACCCTCCCCTGACCCCGCGGAAGTTTCCCAGGGTATGCAGGAGAACTGCCTCTCCCCGTGGGTAACTCCCCATGGGGAGCGGCAGTTCTCCATGGGGAGCTCGGGCGTACGGAGTCCAGGAGCGCCGGACCGGTGCCGGGGCTCCGCTCAGGCGGTCCGCTCACCCGCTCCGCTGGCCACGCGCTCCGTCGTCGACTCGAGGTTCGCCCCGATGGCCCGGGTGGCCAGCACGCCCAGGCCCAGAGTGGCCAGAACCCCGACGAAGCCGATCAGCCCGCTGCCGGTCAGGGCCATCACCACGTAGCCGACCAGCGCCGCCACCGCGGCGAAGAGCGCATAGGGCAGCTGGGTCGTCACGTGCGTGATCACGTTGCAGCTCGCCCCCGTCGAGGAGAGGATCGTCGTGTCCGAGATCGGCGAGCAGTGGTCTCCGAAGACCGCACCGGCGAGAACGGCACCGAAGGCCGGCACCAGCAGCTCCGGCTCGCCGACGGAGGTCATCAGCGTGCCCGCGATCGGCAGCAGGATGCCGAAGGAGCCCCACGACGTCCCGGTCGAGAACGCCATCGCTCCGGCCATCACGAAGATCAGCGGCACCAGCCAGGCCGGTGCGATGTCGGCGGACTCGACCAGCCCGGCCAGGTACTCTCCCGTGCCCAGCGACTCGATCAGCGCACCGAGCATCCAGGCCAGCAGGAGGATGTAGACCGCGGGCAGCATCGAGCTCACGCCGCCGACCACGCCGCGACCGAAGGTGTGCGCTCCGAACTTCGGGTTGTCGGTGGTGTAGCGGAAGTAGTAGTACATCGCGCTGGCCAGACCCAGGATCGCGCCGTAGATAAGCGCCTCGGTGACGTCGGCGTTGGCGAGCAGGTCGAGTACGGTCCAGCTCCCCCCCGCGCGGTAGCCGGTCCACACCATGCCGCCGATCACGCCGACGACCAGCGCCGCGAAGGGCACGACCAGCGCCCGCTTGGCTCCCGGCTGGTGGACGGGGAGGTCCTCGGCGAGCTGTCCGGGGATCTCCTGGTCGCTGTCGTAGGTCTCGCCCTCCTCGATCGCCCGGCGCTCCTCAGCGCGCATCGGCCCGACGTCGATGCCCAGCAGCACCACCAGACCCACGGTGATCAGGGTGGCGATCGCGTAGTAGTTCATCCCCGCCGACTTCACGAAGACCTCGACGTCGCTGTCGCCCAGACTGGAGGCGGCCACGATGGGGCCCATCAGGCCGATGATGTAGGCGCCCCAGCTGGAGAACGGCGCGAGCACCGCGACGGGCGCCGACGTCGAGTCGATCAGGTAGGCGAGCTTGGCTCGGGCCACGTGGAGCTTGTCGGTCACCGGCCGTGCGACCTGACCGACCGCGAGCGCGTTGAAGTAGTCGTCGATGAAGATCGCGATGCCCAGGCCGGCCGCGAGACCCTGCGCGCCGCGCCGTGAGGTGATCCGGGTGGCGGCCCACTCGGAGAACGCGGCGCTGCCGCCGGCCATCAGGATGAGCGAGGAGATCACGCCCAGAGCGAGGGTGAAGAGCAGGATGTACACCTTGCCGGTGTTCACCCCGCCGTCGACCCAGAACAGCTCGCTGAAGGTCGACCACACCAGCGCCACCGTGTCGAGGGGGTCGTAGCCGGAGACCAGGAACGCCGCGCTCACCACTCCCAGCCCGAGGCTGAGGACCACCTTGCGGGTGGTGATGACCAGGACGATCGCAAGCACGGGCGGGATGATGCTGAGTACCGAGTCGTCCATCGTCACTCCCTCGTTGGGTACGGGGAGGCTATGCCGTGGCAGGTTTCGTCCACAAGCCTCAGCCGTGTCCGGCGCGATGCCGGCTGTGCTGAGGACTGCGGTCGAGCCGAGGTTGCCGGGGGTTGACGGGATTGCCGCTGCAGCGGGATCAGCAGCGGGCGGCGTACGTCTGGCGACGCATCTGCGGGGCCTTGATCGACTTGGCGTTGGGACGCGCGAGGTCGTAGTGCCGGGCCCAGTCCATCTGCATCCAGGACTTGCGCATGTCGGCGCCCTTGACGCCCTGGATGCGGAACTGCGGACGGAACTTGATCCCGGTCAGGGCCGCGTCACGGCGCTCGGTGTGCACGACCTTGGTGTCGACGAACCAGGAGATGTGACCGGGGGTGACCTCGACGGCGTAGGTGTGCCAGGCCCGCGAACGCAGGTCCCGCTTCTTGGTGAACGCGAACTTGGCCTTGCGGTGCGCGCGCACTGCACCCTTGGCCGCGGCGTCGCCGGTCCGGTACGAGGCCATCACGATTCCCTGGCCACACCGCCGCTGCGACCGCTTCGCCGGGACGAGCTCCCAGACGAAGGAGTACTTGCGGCCCGTGCTCTCGAACTCGCGGGCCCGGACCCGCGCCTCCCAGCGTCCGTACCTCGACGCCTGGTTGTCGGGCCACACCTTGACCACGCCGCTGCGGGACCGCGCGTTGATGGTCAGCATCCCGACCTGGGTGGTGACCAATGCGCGCTTGTTGGACTTCCAGTGCTTGGACAGGCCGCCCTTCTCGAACTCCTGGCGCCAGGCCTCGCGTCCCCAGCGGAAGACCTTGGCCGCGTTGGTGGGGTGCTTGCAGTAGCCGATGCAGGTGTTGACGAAGGCCGGCTCGACCTCGGCGGTCCGGGGGGCGCTCTGGGCGCCGACCAGGGCCAGACCGGCCACCAGGGTCAGGCCGGTGAGCAGGGCCCAGCCTCGCCGCCAGCCGGTGACTCCCGGCCGGCTCGGGGCTTGCTCGTTCGATCGCAGTCTCATCGTCCATCTCCGTCACTGTCGGCCAGGGGGGCCGTGGTTCGCCGTCGGGGTCGGCTTGCCGGGCACGGACGTTACCCCGAGGAGGTCCGGTACGACGAAACTCAAGGAAACTGCCTCAGCGACGAGACGACGCACGGCCCCGGCGGTCCCCCACCGTAGCGGCGGCTCTCAGCAGGCTCCGCCGTAGGTCCCCAGAGTCATCTGACGGGCCCGGATCGGCTGGGCGTTGACCCGCTTGAGGGTGTAGTAGCGGGTCCAGTCCATCTGCATCCACGATCGGCGCATCTGCTGCCCGGGCACCGCGTCGATCTGGAACTGCGGCCGGTACTCCAGGCCGGAGAGCGCCTCGGGGCGACGCTCGGTACGCATCACCTGGGTGTCCACGAACCACGAGACGTGGTCGGGGGTGACCTCCACGGCATAGGTGTGCCAGGCCCGCGAGCGAAGGTCCCGCTTGCGCTTGAAGGTGTACTCGCTGTCGGGGGCGACGCGGACGGCCCCTGTGGCCACCGTGTCCCCGGTCTGGTAGGCGCTCATCACGATGTCGTTGGCTCCGCAGCGACGGGCGTCCTCGTCGACGGGGACCAGCCCCCAGGTGAACGTGTACTTCTCCCCCACGTCGGAGAACTCGATCGCGCGGACCCGCGACTCCCAGCGTCCGTACTGCGCGGACTGGTTGTCGGGCCACACCGAGATCGACCCGGTGTCCGGCAGGGCCTCGATGCTGAGCATCCCGTAGCGGTGGCTGACCTGGTCGAGGTGGTCGGAGTGCCAGTGCGAGGACAGGGCACCGACCTCGTACTCCTCGCGCCAGTCCTCCAGCCCCCACCGGAACACCTTCCCGGCGTTGGTCGGGTGCTGGCAGTACCCGATGCAGCTGCTGACGAAGGTGGGTCGCAGGTCGGCGGTCCGGGGCGGATCACCCGCACCGGCCAGGGCCAGACCGGCGACCAGGGCGAGGCCCGAGAGGGCGATCCACGCCCGCCGAGCACGGTCGAGGCGGCGACGCGTCGTCGCGCCGGAGGTGTCGCGCTGTGCCATGGGTCCGCCTCGATTGCTTGCGGCTCGCTGCCGCTGTCCTACCCCTGAGGTATCGGCGTCCGGGCGCGGCTACTTGACGCTTGCTCCGGGACTCTCCGAGGCCGTCCTGGCCGCGGTGTCGCACACTGGGAGGGTGACTCAGGTTCCGTCCTCCGCCGCCAGCCCGTCCACGCAGCACGCCGAACCACCCTCGTCGGGGTCAGACTCCGAGCCGGGCGGTTGGCAGCCCGACCTCTTGGGCGAGGGCTACGAGCGGCTCACCCTCGAGCTCGGTCCGGACCCGGACGGCGAGGGCGACGTCGCCGCGGTGGTCGTCCGACGTACGCCGCCGGGGGATGCGTCCCTCGCCGGCGTCGTCCTGTACGTGCACGGCTTCTCCGACTACTTCTTCCAGACCGAGCTCGCGGACTTCTTCGTCGAGCGGGGGCAGTCGTTCTACGCCCTCGACCTGCGCAAGTGCGGTCGCGCCCGGCGGACCGGCCAGACCGCGCACTACGTCTCCGACCTCGCGCTCTACGACGACGACCTCGACCAGGCGATCGAGCTGGTCGCGCAGGAGAACCCGGGCCGACCGGTCACGCTGGTCGCGCACTCGACCGGCGGGCTGATCGTGCCCCTCTACCTCGACCGGCGTCGACGCGAGGGACGCACCTCGCCGATCGCCGGCCTGGTGCTGAACAGCCCGTGGTTCGACCTGCAGGGCAAGCCCTTGATGAGAGGGCCGGTGACCTGGGCGCTGCCGGCGCTGGCCCGGATCCGGCCCCTGCGACCGCTCAATCTGCCTCCCGGGGTATACGGCAGCACGCTGCACTCCAGCGGGACCGGCGAGTGGGACTTCGACGTGGACCTCAAGCCAGTCAACGGATTCCCGGTCATCATCGGCTGGTTCAACGCGGTCCGACGCGGCCACGCTCGGTTGCATCGTGGCCTCGACGTCGGCGTTCCCTCGCTGGTCCTGAGGTCCGCACGCTCGCACTTCTCCCGTCGCTACTCCGAGGCCAGCGACCGGGCGGACATCGTCCTCGACGTCGACCAGATCGCCCGCTGGTCCGGCTGCCTGGGCAACGAGACCACGGTGGTCCCCATCCCCGAGGCCCGACACGACATCTTCCTCTCGCTGCCCGAGCCCCGCCGGGTGGCCTACGACACGCTCGACACCGGGCTGCGACGGCACGCCGTCGACGCGAGCCGACCCGGCCGAGCGCGCTGCTGACGTCGAGGAGGGATCGACCCGGGTCCGAGCGGGACCCCGCCTACTGGGACGGTGAAGCAGCCGCCTTCGACGACGAACCCGACCACGGCCTGAGTGATCCCGCAGTGCAGGAGGTCTGGAGGGCGCTGCTCACCGCCAGGCTGCCCTCGCCGCCGGCGGACGTGGTGGGCCCTGGGCTGTGGCACCGGCACGTGCTCTGGTCGCTTCCCGACCCTGCCCTCGCCCTGCGCCGGTGGCTGCGACTGCTCCGGCCGAGCGGACGCCTGATTCTGATCGACGGGTCCTA
>JBBPYL010000160.1:0-3621 GCA_038199935.1 Propionibacteriales bacterium
AGCCTCGGGAGAGCCGGGGGCGGCGGTGTCATGGCGGCCCTCGCGGAGCGACCAACCTAGGCCGTCACCCCGACCCTCGCCGAGTCCTAACAACGAGCACTATTCCGGTGCCCGCCAGGAAGATGGTGGACCAGTGACCGAGACCGAGGACCCGACGTCGATGCGCGTCGTCGTCGCCGTGGGCGGAAACGCGTTGGTCAAGCGCGGCGAACGGCCGGACGCCTCGATCCAGATCGGGCACGTGGCCCAGGCTGCGCCGGCCCTCGCCCGAGTCGCCACCGACCACCAGCTCGTGCTGGTGCACGGCAACGGGCCCCAGGTCGGCATGCTGGCCCTGGAGAGCGGGGCTGATCGGTCGCTGAGCCGTCCCTACGCCTTCAGCGACCTGGTGGCCGAGACCCAGGGCTTGATCGGCTACTGGCTCCAGCAAGGACTCGCCAACGCGGGACTCACGGGGCCGGTGGTCACACTCGTGACGCAGACGGTCGTCGAGGCCGACGACCCCGCCTTCGACGCCCCGACCAAGTTCGTCGGAGCCGTCTACTGCGAGGAGGGGGCCCAGGAGCTGGCCCAGCTCCACGGCTGGAGCGTGCGGCCCGACGGAGCCGGATGGCGACGGGTTGTGCCCTCGCCGGCACCGTCGCGGATCGTCGAGGCGGAGACCGCTCGCCTGCTCCTGGACCAGGGGACGACCGTCATCCTCGCCGGCGGGGCCGGGGTCCCCGTGGTCGAGGGCGCGCACGGCCTCGAGGGGGTCGACGCCGTAGTGGACAAGGACTTCGCGGCCGCGCTCATCGCCGAGGTCCTGGAAGCCGACCTGCTGGTGGTGCTGACCGACGTGCCGGCGGTGATGGCCGGCTTCGGCACTCCCGGTGCGACCGCGCTGCACGACGTGAGCGTGGCCGAGATCCAGGCCCACGACTTCCCGGACGGCTCGATGGGTCCGAAGGTGGAGGCGGCCTGCCGCTTCGTCACCCGGACCGGCGGGCGCGCCGCCATCGGCGCGCTGGAGGCCAGCGCGGACGTCATCGCTGGGCGAGCCGGCACCCAGATCCGAGCCTGACGGCGTCGGCTGCTGGCGGGGCGCCGAACAGCCCGGTCCGCGGGGAGGCTCGGCGGCTAGGGACCTCCGACCCTGTCTGGGCTGCATCCTCGCGTGGTCCGCTGGGGCCTCCCTCCCTTAGGACTCGTGATGACCGCAAGTCTCGACCTCGACCGTGTGGCCCTGGCCGACCCGACCCCGGACGAGGTGGCCGCCCTCGACGCCTGGTGGCGCGCCTCGCTGTACCTCACCGTGGGCCAGATCTACCTCTCCGACAACGCCCTGCTGCGCGAGCCGCTGCGGGTCGAGCACATCAAGCCTCGGCTGCTCGGTCACTGGGGCACCAGCCCCGGCCTGGCTTTCGTCTACGCCCACGTCTCCCGGCTGATCCAGCAGACCGGGCAGGAGGCCATCTACCTCGCCGGTCCCGGTCACGGCGGCCCGGCCCTGGTCGCCGCCTCCTGGCTGGAGGGCACCTACACCGAGACGTACCCGAAGGTGACCCGGGACGCGGCCGGCATGCAGCGGCTGTTCCGGCAGTTCTCCACCCCCGGCGGCATCCCCAGCCACGTCTCGGTGACCACCCCGGGGTCGATCCACGAGGGGGGCGAGCTCGGCTACGTCCTGGTGCATGCCTTCGGCGCGGCGATGGACAACCCGGACCTGCTCGCCATCGCGGTGGTGGGCGACGGTGAGGCCGAGACCGCTCCGCTGGAGGGATCGTGGAAGGGCATCTCCTTCCTCAACCCTGAGCGTGACGGAGCGGTGCTGCCGATCCTGCACCTCAACGACGCCAAGATCAGCGGGCCCACGGTGCTGGGCCGAAAGGACCCGGCGGAGGTGCGCGAGCTCTTCATCGGCCACGGGTACGACGTGGTCGAGGTCTCCGGCTCGGACCTGCCCGGCATGCACCATCGCTTCGCGGTGGCCCTGGCCGAGTGCTGGGCCAAGATCCGCGACATCCAGCAGCTGGCCAGGACGGGCGAGTGGGACGGTTCCCGGCCCCGCTGGCCGATGATCATCCTGCGCAGCCTGAAGGGGTGGACCGGACCGCACGAGGTGGACGGCGTGCTGGTCGAGGGCACCTTCCGCTCCCACCAGGTCCCCCTCGCGCAGGTGCGGGAGAACCCCGAGCACCTGGCCCTGCTGGAGACCTGGCTGCGGTCGTACCGTCCCGAGGAGCTCTTCGACGACCAGGGGCGACCGACCACGGACGTGGTCAACCCCGAGGGGCGGCTGCGGATGAGCGCCTCCCCGCACGCCAACCCGCTGACGGTCTCCCCGGACCTGCGGGTGCGTGACTTCCGTGGCTACGCCGCGGAGGTTCCCGCCCCCGGAGTGATCCAGCAGGAGTCGACCCGGCGCCTGGGTCACCTGCTGCGTGAGGTGTACGCCGACAACCCGGACTCGTTCCGACTCTTCTGTCCCGACGAGACCAACAGCAACCGGCTCGGTGACGTCTTCGCCGTCTCGGACCGCGCTTTCATGGAGACCGTGCACGCCGACGACGTGCGGATCTCGCGGAGCGGCCGAGTGATGGAGGTGCTCTCCGAGCACAACTGCCACGGCTGGCTCGAGGGCTACACCCTGACCGGGCGGCACGGGCTGTTCGCGACCTACGAGGCATTCGCGATGGTGAGCGCGTCGCAGACCGTGCAGCACAGCAAGTGGCTCGAGGAGTCGGTGAGCCTGCCGTGGCGAGCGTCGGTGCCGAGCCTGAACATCCTGCTGACCTCGACCGCGTGGCGCAACGACCACAACGGCTTCTCGCACCAGGGGCCGGGCCTGATCCAGGTCCTCATCACGCACCGGGGGGACGTCACCCGCGTCTACTTCCCGCCGGACGCGAACTGCCTGCTGTCCGTGGCTGACCACTGCCTGGCCTCCCGCGACTACGTGAACCTGATCGTGATCGACAAGCAGCCTCAGCTGCAGTACCTCGGGATCGAGGAGGCTGCGGCCCACTGCGCGGTCGGGGCGGGCATCTGGGACTGGGCGGGCAACGACGACGGCACGGCCCAGCCCGACGTCGTGCTGGCCTGCGCCGGTGACACTCCCACCCTGGAGATGGTCGCGGCGGCGCAGATCCTGCGGGAGTGGGTCCCGACCCTGCGGACCCGGGTGGTCAACGTGGTCGACCTGATGGGCCTGGTCCGTCCTACCGAGCACCCGCACGGACTCTCCGAGACGTACTTCTCCGAGCTGTTCACCGATTCGGTCGACGTCGTCTTCGCCTTCCACGGGTTCCCCGGTGCGGTGCACCAGCTCGTGCACGGCCGTCCCGACGCCGGACGTTTCCACGTACGCGGCTTCATCGAGCAGGGCACGACGACGACGCCCTTCGACATGACGGTGCTCAACCGGCTCTCCCGCTTCCACCTGGTGATGGACGCGCTCAACAACTCCCGGACCACTCCGCGGGGAGCCCAGGAGCTGTACGAGTGGTGCGAGGCCAAGCTGGTCGAGCACCACGACTACGTCCGCGAGCACATGGAGGACCTGCCCGAGATCCGCGAATGGCGGGTCGGCATCCCCTCGCGCCGGTGAGTGCGGCGGCCGGTCACCTCACTCGGAGGGGG
>JBBPYL010000161.1:0-10469 GCA_038199935.1 Propionibacteriales bacterium
CCGCGCCGGGCTCGGACCAGCACGAGCAGGACGTGTTGGCCACCGACGTCGGCATCGACGGCGCTGCCGCGGGCGCCGAGGAGGCTGCGGTCCACGTCATCGACGAAGAGTCCTGAGCCGCAGACCTCTGAGCCGCAGACCCCTCGGGTCGTCGGCGCCTCGGGTCAGGCGTCCTGCTTGACTCCGCGTTGGCCCTCGTCGGTCAACCGGCTCTCCTCCTGGGCCTTGGCCTCCAGGGCCGAGCGGGTGGTCGCGATCACACTCTCCGCGGCGTCGTACGCATCCGGTCGGGAGACCAGGTCGGACGCGCCGCCCTCGAGTCGGCTCAGGGCGACCCGCCCGTAGACCTGCTGCTCGGTCGCGGTCCGCTGAGAGCGGCCTCGTCCCACGAAGCTCACCGCCCAGTGCAGCAGCGCGGTGACCTGGCTCTTGAAGCCGGTGATGTAGACGAGGTGAAGCCCCAGCCACATCAACCAGGCGATGAATCCGGTGAACCGCAGCTTGCCCACCATCGCCACGGCGCTGAAGCGCGAGATCGTGGCCATGCTGCCCTTGTCGAAGTAGTGGAACGCCTCTTGCGGGGCCCTGTCCTCGATCCGGCGTGTGATCGCCTCCGCGGAGTACTTCGCACCCTGGATCGCAACCTGGGCCACCCCGGGCAGGTTGTCCAGGCTCATCATGTCGCCCACGACGAAGACGTCCGGATGGCCCGGCAGGGTGAGGTCCGGGTTCACACCGATCCGTCCGGACCGGTCGAGCGGGGCGCCGGTCTGGTCCGCCAGCATGCGACCCAGCGGACTGGCCTGGACCCCGGCGGCCCACACCTTGGTCACCGCGTCGATGCGCCGACGGGTGCCGTCTTTGTCGGAGACCATCAGGCCGCGCTCGTCGACGTCGGTGACCATCGTGCCGAGCTGAACCTCGACGCCGAGCTTCTCCAGGTCCTTCTGGGCCCGGGCACCGAGCTTCGTCCCGAACGGCGGGAGCACCTGGGGTGCGGCGTCGAGCAGGATGATCCTCGCGGAGCGGGTGTTGATCCGTCGGAAGTCCTTGCTCAGGGTCCGGCGGGACAGCTCGGCGATCTGCCCGGCCATCTCGACCCCGGTCGGTCCGGCGCCCACCACGACGAAGGTAAGCAGGCGCTCGATCTCCTGCTCGTCGTCGGCGAGCTCCGCGAGCTCGAAGGCGCCGAAGATCCGCCCGCGCAGCTCCAGCGCGTCGTCGATGCTCTTCATGCCGGGCGCGTACTCGGCGAAGCGGTCGTTGCCGAAGTAGGACTGGCCGGCCCCCGCCGCGACCAGGAGCGAGTCGTACGGCGTGACCGTCGTCCGGTTCAGCACGCGTGAGGTGACCGTCCGGGCAGCCAGGTCGATGACGGTGACCTCGCCGAGGATGACCCGGGCGTTGTCCTGCCCGGAGAGGACCTCCCGGGTGGCCGGGGCGATCTCTCCCTCCGAGAGGATCCCGGTGGCCACCTGGTAGAGCAGGGGCTGGAAGAGGTGGTGGGTGGTCTTGGCCACCAGGGTGACGTCGACGTCGGCCCTCTTGAGGGCCTTGGTGCCGAAGAGGCCACCGAACCCGGAGCCGATCACGACCACGCGGTGCCGGTCGGTGGAGTCGCCGTGAGCGTCGGTCATGGGGGAACCTTTCGTTGCGTATCCCTATTCTCGAACGTTTTCCGTCCCGACGCACATCGGGGGCGGGTGATCTCCCGCACCCCCACCCGGCAGACTGGTCTCGTGACCAGACACTTTGATCTCGCCATCCTCGGTTCCGGCTCGGGGAACAGCATCGCCGACGAGCGTTTCGCCGACTGGTCGGTGGCCATCGTTGAGGAAGGCGTCTTCGGCGGCACCTGCCTGAACCGGGGCTGCATCCCGACCAAGATGTTCGTCTACCCCGCCGACCTGGCCCTCGCCGCCCGGCACGGCGGCGTGCTCGGGGTGCACACCCACTTCGACTCCGCCGACTGGGTGGCGATGCGGGATCGGATCTTCGCTCGGATCGACCCGATCTCCGCCGGCGGGCGCGAGTGGCGCGCCGACGGCGCCGAGCACGTCACGCTCTACGAGCGGCACGCCCGCTTCGTCGACCCGCACACGATCGACCTCGGGGAGGGCGAGCAGATCACCGCGGACCGGATCGTTCTCGCCACCGGGTCCCGGCCCGAGTTCCCGCCCGTCCCGGGGCTCGACGAGGTCGAGGCGTACACCAGCGACACCATCATGCGCATCGACGCGCTGCCGGAGCGACTGCTGATCCTGGGCGGCGGGGTCATCTCCGCGGAGTTCGCGCACATCTTCTCGGCCTTCGGCACGCAGGTGACCATCGTCAACCGCTCCCCTCTGTTGCTGGGCAAGGAGGACCACGACGTCGCCGAGCGGTTCACCGAGGTGGCCCAGGACCGCTGGGAGGTCCACCTGGGTCGCCTGGTCTCGACGATCTCCCGGGTCGGCGACGGCGTCCGGGCCGAGCTCGACGACGGCACCGTGCTGGAGGCCGACGCGGTGCTCGTGGCCACCGGACGTCGCCCCAACTCCGACCTGCTCGACCTGGCCGCTGCCGGCGTCGAGGTCGACGAGAACGGCGTGGTCGTGGTCGACGAGCACCAGCGCACCAGCCTCGCGCACATCTTCGCCCTCGGAGACGTGAGCAACCCCTGGCAGCTCAAGCACGTCGCCAACGCCGAGGCACGCGCCGTGGCGCACAACCTGCTCCACCCCGAGCAGCTGCTCAGCCCCGAGCACGTCGTGGTGCCCAGTGCGGTGTTCACCAATCCCCAGATCGCCAGCGTCGGGATGACCGAGCGGGAGGCCGAGGCCTCTGGCCTCCGGTTCACCATGAAACGACAGGCCTACGGCGACACGGCGTACGGCTGGGCGATGGAGGACAAGACCAGCTTCGCCAAGGTGATCGCCGACCCGGGCACCGGCCGGCTGCTTGGCGCGCACATCCTGGGCCCCCAGGCCTCCAACCTCATCCAGCCGCTCATCCAGATGATGAGTCTGGGCCAGAGCATCCCGGACGTGTCCCGCGGTCAGTACTGGATCCATCCGGCGATGATGGAGGTCGTCGAAAACGCTCTGCTGGGTCTAGAGATCGACGTGGCCGCCGAGCATCTGACCGCGCAGCCGGAGGGCCGGACCCTCTAGAGGCGATTCGCCGAGCCCTGCGAACCACGCGTCAGCGGTCGCGGGGCGTGATCACCGACTCGGAGATGACCTCCAGCCAGGGGGCACTGGGGTCGTCCCCGACACAGCCCTTCTCCCAGCGCAGCGTCAGGCCATTCGCACCGTCCTCGAGGGTGGCGATCGCGTTGTCGAACCACGGTCCGGCGAGCTTGGTCCAGTGGAACGGCAGCCGGGGCACGTTGGCCGAGCGGGAGACCAGCCGCCCCATCGGCCCGGCGATCGCGTAGGCCAGCACCGCCGTCAGGAAGCGAAACGCGCGCGGCAGCGGGTTGCGGATCGGGGAGCAGACCGCCTGGAGCACCCGGGAGCCGCTGGTGCGGTCGACCTCGGAGACGTAGGAGTGGTGCACGTCGCCGGACAGGAACGTCACCGTCAGCGGCGCCGGCCCACGACGACCGTCGGCCACCTCGGTGACCATCTCGGCGACCTGGACGAAGGTGCGCTGCCAGGCCCCCCAGTGCTCCAGGTCGACGGTCTGACGCATCCACTCACCCACCCGGGCGAACCGGGGCCCCCAGGCCCCTCCGGAGACCGCCTCGTTCCAGGCCTCCAGATGGTGTAGGCCCGGAGGCAGCAGGAAAGGCAGCCCGGTGCCGATCAGCAGGTGCCTGACACCGCCGACCATCCGCTCGTCGAGCCAGTCCAGCTCCTGGGGGTCGAGCATGGCTCGGTGGTCCTCGTCCAGGACGCGGGCGGCCCGGGAGTCCAAGACGATCAGCCGAGACCCGCTGATGTCGCGGCAATAGCTCCAGCGGTACTCCGTGGGCCGTGCGTCCACCCGCTCGGAGAGATCGTCGAGCACCGAGGAGAGGTCGAGCTCGTCGTCACCGGTGTGCCCCACGATCCGCTGCCAGACCTCGTCCTCGGCACGATCGCCGTGCGAAAGGTTGCCGACGTGCTGGTGCACCCAGTACGACGTGAGTCCGGCGACGAGACGACGGTGCCACCACTCGGTGGCGTTCATCATCTCCTTCCACGGCGCAGAGGTGTTCCAGTCATCGCGGACGTCGTGGTCGTCGAAGATCATCGCGCTGGGCAGCGTGGAGAGTAGCCAGCGGTTCGCCGGGTCGGTCCAGGCCAGCCAGTAGAGGTGGGAGTACTCCTCGTAGTCGCGCAGCTCGGTGCCCGGCGGCTCGTCGATGTTGCGCCGGGACTCGATGAACTCGCGCATGGCCTCGGTCGTCTCGTCGGCGTACACCTGGTCCCCGAGGAACAGCACCAGGTCGGGCCAATGCACGTTCTCGTCCTCGGCCATCCGCAGCGCCAGGGCGCGCAGGGCATCCACCCCGTGCGTGCGGTTGCCCTCCTCGTCGTGGTGCACGCTGGTCCGGCAGGAGCCGTAGGCCAGCCGCAGCGGCTTCCCCGGCTTCATGCAGGCGATCACGCTCGGCGGGTAGCGCGAGTCGGGCGGTGGCCAGGCCTGGATCTGGTTGACCTCCACCGAGTACGGCGAGATGGAGCCGGGCTCGAGGTCCCGGACCTCCACCAGCGCGTAGTGGTGGCCGTGGACGCCGAAGGTGGGCGAGGACCAGGAGCGGTCCGCCACGCGGACGGTGACCTCCCCCGCCGTGGCCGCCTCGACCCAAATGGCGGCGGACGTCTCGTCGACGTACCTCAGGAGCGGTCCGAGGACCAGCAGTTCAGTGGACACGAACAAGTTGTACCGCTCCCACGTTCAGACCACACCTTCGCGGGGTAGTCATCTGGCATGAGCCCCACTGCGACCGAGGCCGGCAAGCGCGCCGAGAACAGCGACTTCTTCGAGAACGCCATCCGGGTCGGGCTCGTCTCCTACGGGGTCCAGCACCTGCTGATCGCCTGGCTTGCGCTGAGCCTGGCCCTGGGCGACAAGTCGGGGAAGACCAACAGCACCGGCGCCATGCACCAGCTCGCCGAGTCCGGGGTGGGCCGGGCCTCGCTCTTCGTGGTCGCCTTCGGCTTCCTGGCCCTGATCCTCTGGCAGGGGCTCGAGGCCGCCGTGGGGCACACCGACAAGGAGGGCAAGAAGCGGCTCTTCACGCGGGCGACGTCGGCCGGCAAGGTGGTCATCTACATCACCCTGGGGATCACCGCGTTCAAGATCGCCATCGGCGCCGGGACCGGCGGGGGCAAGAGCACCGACGGCTGGACCGCGACGCTGATGAAGGCTCCCGCCGGACAGCTCCTCGTCGGACTGGTCGGGCTGGCGATCCTCGCGGTCGGGGGGGCGCTGGCCTACCGCGGCTGGAAGGAGAAGTTCCGCAAGAAGCTCGACAACGCCGGCAACTCGGGCAAGGACGGCCAGGCCTACGTCCTGTTCGGCAAGGTCGGCTACATCGCCAAGGGAGTCTCCCTGGCCATTGTCGCCTCGCTCTTCCTCTACGCCGCCATCACCCACGACGCCGACAAGTCCGGTGGCCTCGATGTCGCCCTGCAGAAGCTCCTCCAGCAGCCCTTCGGAGTCGTTCTCCTGGTGGCGATGGCGCTGGGAATCGCGTGCTACGGCCTGTTCTGTTTCGCATGGGCCCGCCATCTTGACCGTTAGCACTAGCGTGAGGACGCGATGACCACATTGCTCCGGCTCGAGCCCGGTCCCGCGTCCGTGCCCCGTGCCCGGCGGTGGGTCGCCCACGCGTTCGACGAGCTCGGTCGCCACGACCTCACCGCCTCCGCCGCGCTCGGCGTCTCCGAGCTCGTGACGAACGCGATCCTGCACGCCGACCCCCCGATCACGGTCAGCGTCCGCGGTACCGCCCTGCATCCTCGGGTCGAGGTCCGCGACTCTTCCTCGGTGCCCCCTCGACTCAACCAGGGGATGGCCGACGAGGACCAGCTGCTGCACACGGTGGGCCGCGGGATCGGCATCCTCGCCCTCCACTCCGTCTCGTGGGGCGCCGACGTGTCGCCCGACGGCAAGGTGGTCTGGTTCGAGCCCACCGACGAGCCCGACCTGGACGCGGTGCCCTCGGGCAGCGTCTACGACCTGAGCGAGGTGGTCGGCTCGCTGGTCTCCGGCGCTGCGGCTCCCGAGGCCCTGGTCCCGGTCCGGCTGGTGGGCATGCCGGTCCGGGTGTTCGCCGACTTCCGGGTCTGGTACGCCGAGATCCGCCGCGAGCTGAGGATCCTGGCTCTGAGCCACTCCGAGGACTACCCGGTGGCGACCGCGGTCTCCCAGGTGAGCCTCCAGGTGGAGAAGGAGCGCGCCCACACGGTCGGGATCGACGCACTTGACCGCGCCATCCGCGACGACCTGGAGCGGGTCGACCTGGAGTATCTGTGCCCCACGTCGACGGCGGCGACGATGGCCCGGGCGGCCGCACTGCTGGAGACGGTTGACGACTTTGCCCAGGACCACCATCTGCTCACCAACCCGTGCAGCCCGCAGCAGGTCGACCTGCGCCGCTGGTACCTCGGCGAGTTCGTCCGCCAGGGCGCCGGAGAGCCTCCGCAGCCCTGGTCCGGGTCCTACACGGTCGAGTCCTACACCGCGGCGTCATGACCTCGGGCCGCAGCGTCGGCCGCGCTCCCACTGTGTCCTCCCAGGTCGTCGCGGTGGCGCTCGGCGGGGCTGCGGGCGCCTGTCTCAGGGCGCTGATCGTCGGTGCCGCTCCCGCGGCGGACGACCGTTTCCCCTGGTCGACTCTCGCGGTCAACGTGCTCGGCACCCTGCTGCTGGCGCTGCTCCCGGGGCTCGCTGCCGTGCGGCGCCGCCCGCTGCTGCCGCTGCTCCTCGGGACGGGAGTGCTGGGCGGCTTCACCACCCTGTCCGCCTACTCCGAGCAGACCCGGGCGCTGGCTGCCGCGGGGCATCTGGGCACGGCTGCGGCCTACGTCGTGACCACCTTGGTCGCCTGCTTCGCCGCCGTGCACCTGGCTCGGCACTGGGTCCCGCTTGCGGGGCCCGCGGGCCCCGCAAGTCCCGTCGGTAGCGCCGGTCCCGGGGGACGAGCCGGTCCTGCGGGGGGGCGGGCGAGATGACGGCCTGGATGCTGCTCGCCACGGGCGTCGGCGCGGCCGTGGGCGCACCGCTGCGCTACCTGGCCGGCCGCGCCTGGGACGACCTGCTGCCCTGGGGCACGATCGGCGTGAACGTGGCCGGATCGTTCCTGCTCGGCCTGGTCTCCGCCCTCGCCCTGGGGGGCGCGGCGCCCGCCCTGCTCGGGGTGGGGTTCTGTGGCGGGCTGACCACCTTCTCCACCTTCGCGGTACAGATCCACGACGCGGGCTGGCGACGGGGGGCCCTGACGATCGCGCTGACCGTCGTACCGGCGGTGGCCGCCTGCGCCCTCGGCTTCACCCTCGCCCCCTGACCCACCGGAAGTTTCCCAGGGTATGCAGGAAAACTGCCTCTCCCCATGGCGAATTCACCATGGGGAGAGGCAGTTATCCACGGGGAGTCCACCGACACCTCCAGCCACCCGGGGTACGCCGCACCCCGACTCGGCGGGTTCTCGACGTGCGCAAGCACCGACTCGGCGGGGACGAGGGGGCTCCCCCGCGGTCACTCGCCCCGGTAGGAGCCGAAGCTCCACTGGTTGCCCTCGGGGTCGCGCACCGTGCACCCCCGACCGCCGTACGACTGGTCCCCTGGCCCGCGCACCGTCCTTGCCCCAGCCGCCACCGCCCGAGCGAAGAGGACGTCGACGTCCGCGTCGCTCTCCACGACGCAGTAGCACTGGCCTCGCCCTGTCGAGTCGACCCAGCCGCCCGAGTCGTCCGGGTCGCCCGGGTCGTCCGGATCGCGGAGGTTTCGCGAGCTGCCGAGCATGATGCTCCCGCCCTGGGGCCAGTCCAGCTGGGCGTGCCTCACGACGCTCTCGTCGTCGGGGTCGCGGTAGGAGGTCGCCACGACGAACCCGAAGGCCCGGGGTAGGAAGTCCAGGGCGGCCGAGGCATCGGCGTAGGAGAGGCCGGGGAAGAGTCCGGTGCGGATCGAATCGGTCATGCCCTCAGCGTCTCAGGCTCCGACGCCGCTGTCTTGGACGAATGTGCGGCTCGCCTGACGCCACTGGGTCGGGCTGCAGCCACCGAGGTCACGGAAGTCCCGCGCAAGATGGGCCTGGTCGGCGAAACCGCACCGGGCGGCGACCTCGGCCACCGGTGCCGTCCCGCGCAGCAGCCCGCTGGCGCGCTGGAACCGCTCGATGCGTGCCGCCTGCTTGGGCCCGACCCCGTACTCGGCGGTGAAGTGCTCGTCAAGGTACGTCGGCTCCACCCCACCTCGAGGGCGAGGTCGGCCACCCGGACCATGCCCCCGGACTCCCGCACCCAGGTCGCTGCGGCCGCCATCACCTCGTACGCCGCCGAGATCTCCCAGGGCATCATCGTGCCGGCGAGGGCGCCAGCCGGCATCCCCAGGATCAGCCGGGCTCCGGCCGGCGTGAGGCCGAGCTGGATGCCGTGTTGGAAACCGGTGTGGTGGATGAGCGCCGGTGTCGTGTGGAGTCCCGAGACCATCGCCCAGTGCCGCGCCCGCGAGGTCGGGTCCCCGCTCCACGCCACGTCGACCGGCTCGGTGAAGGCGAGGATCACGGTGAGCGCGCAGGAGGGGAGCCCGTGGGTGGACCCCGGCCACCAGGTCGTCGTGGTGGTAGCCCACGTACGGCGTGACGAGGCCGCGCAGGGACGGGGGCGGGAGCCGTGCCGCGGGGACACGCAGCGCCGCGAGGACGGACACGTGCCCCAGGCTAGTGCCCTCAGGCGTAGCCGAGGTCGTGCAGCCGGTCGTCGTCTATCCCGAAGTGGTGCGCGACCTCGTGGACGACGGTGATGCCGACCTCGTCGACCACCTCCGCCTCGGACTCGCACATCTCCAGCAGCGGCACCCGGAACACCGTGACCCGGTCCGGCAGGGCCATCACGTAGTCCGAGCCGCGCTCGGTCAGCGGGATGCCGTCGTAGAGGCCGAGCAGATCGGGGTCATCGGCGGGCGGGTGGTCCTCGACCAGCACGACGCAGTTGTCGACCAGCACCGCCAGGGATTCGGGAAGCCGGTCCATCGCCTCGGTCACGAGCTCCTCGAAGCGCTCCCGGCTCATCTCGATCACGACCCCATCATCACCGCTCCATCCAGGGCCGCCACACCCCCCGGACCCAGGTGGCGGGCCTGGCGCGGCGACCCTATGCTGGACCGTCCTCGGCCATCCCGATCCGTCGGTGTGTCCCGAGGGTCCGGCCCCCATCGTCTAGCGGCCCAGGACCCCGCCCTTTCACGGCGGTAGCACGGGTTCGAATCCCGTTGGGGGTGCACAGAGCTACTTGCGTCCTGACCTGCGGGAACGCCAAAAGGGTCGTCTTCGTCGACTCCATCGTCTGCGGCCTGGGGCAACACTGGGGCAACAGCAGGAACGGCACTCAGCGAGCCGCGACGCCGCTGCGCGGCACTCCGGGCGGCGTCCATGGCGGAGCCGACCTCATCGAGACGGTCCTCGAAGAGGTGGCCGTAGGTGTCGAGAGTCATTGTGGCTGAGGCGTGCCCGAGCATCTGCTGGACGACTTTGACGTCGGCTCCGGCGGCGATGGCAAGGCTCGCTGCGGTGTGCCGCAACTGGTGAGGGTGGAGTCCAGGGAGGCCGATCGCTTTGCCGGCTTGGTCGAACGAGGTCCGGAACGTGCTGACGCGCAACGGAGAACCGCGTCGGATCCCGGGGAAGACGAGGTCGTCGCGTGCCTTGTCTGAGAGGTACGTGCGCAGCTCAGCCACGAGGAATCCCGGGATCGGGACCTCGCGCCGCTGATGGTTCTTCGGTGTGCCCCAGACCAACCCGTGTCCCTGCACCGGGGTGACGGAGGCGACTATCTCGGCCCGGTACCGGTCAAGGTCGATCCTGTTGACGCGCAGTGCGGCCATCTCCCCGAACCGGACGCCGGTGTAGGCGAGGAACAGCACGACGAGGCGGTAGGTCCGGTTGGTGCGGGTGTCGTAGGCCGCGTGCTTGCTCGGGTCGGACGGGTGTCCGCACTCGTGGGCGAGGTCCTCGACCTGCTCGTGGGTCAGATAGAGGTGCTCGGGTTTGCCAACCCGAGGGAGGTTGACTCCGGTGGCGACGTTGCGAACCAGTCGTCCGTCCTTCACAGCGAGGTCGAGGATCAAGCTGAGGACGCGGTGGACCTTCTGGACACTTGCCGGGGACAGGTCACTCGCAAGGCTGGTGATCCAGGACTGGACGTCGGCATGGGAAACGCCACCGAGCCTGACGCGACCCCAGCGTGGGACAACATGGCTGCGAAGGATGCCGGCGTAGCGCGAATGGGTCGACGGCTTGAGGTGGGCCTGGCCGGCCAGCCACCGCTCGGCCC
>JBBPYL010000162.1:0-4844 GCA_038199935.1 Propionibacteriales bacterium
GCGCATCCCGCGGGTCAGCGATTCGGCCGCGGACTCCGCGGCCTGACGCCACACCGAGCAGGACAGGAACAGCGCCTCGCCGTCCTTCCACTCGTTGGACTGCTTGTCGAACGTCCGGGGCGTGGAGGCCACCGTGAAGTTCGCCACCGCAGCACCCGAGGGGGTGAAGCGCAGCTCAGGGTCCGCCGTCAGGTTTCCGACGACGGTGATCGGGGTTTCGCCTGCCATGTCAGGCCTCCAGTCTCGAGATGCAAGTCAGCTGGTGACGACCGGGGGAATCGGTCCGGATGAGTGACATCGCCGGAGCGACGGGTCGCGGGGGACCCGCTCGCCTCATCGGATGTCGGGACGCAGGACCTTCGTACGCAGCACGGACTCGTTGAGTCCGAGTTGACGGTCGAGTTCCTTGACGGTGGCCGGCTCGGCCTTGAGCTCCACGACGGCGTAGATGCCCTCGGTTCGCTTGTCGATCTCGTAGGCCAGGCGACGGCGTCCCCAGACGTCGACGTTGTCCACCGAGCCGCCGTCCTGACGGACGACGTTGAGGTAGGTGTCGAGCGAGGGAGCGACGGTGCGCTCTTCCAGGTCGGGATCGAGGATGACCATAACTTCGTAGGCACGCAAAGCGGTCTCCACCTCCTTCGGACTCAAACGGCCACGGCATCTCCGCGGCAGGAGGGCTTGCGTTCCTCGGCACGACGCCACAGCGTTGAGCGGCAACGACGCTCCGAGGTGTCAGCCGGACCGGCATCCCACCTGCTGCGGGACGGGTCGACCGACACCGAAGACTAGCAGCGAGCCACGGCCCCCCCGAAATCGTCGTCCACAGGGGTCCGCGCGCAGGGGAGACCCGGACCACGGCGCCGGAGGTGATGAGCAGGGCGCCAGCGGGGTACGACACGGGAGTACCCGATTGTCCACACGGGGAGACACACACGATGAGCCAGGACGAGAGCCGCGACAAGGTCGTCGAGCTGATGCAGGACAGCCGCATCGCCATGCTGACCACCACCGACGCCGACGGCCGGCTGACCAGCCGACCGATGGCCACCCAGGAGGCGGACTTCGACGGGACGGTGCGGTTCATCACCCAGCGGTCCAACGCCTTCGTCACCCACCTCATCGAGCGGCCCCACGTGAACGTTGCCTACTCCTCGGGCAGCTCGTGGGTCTCGCTGGCCGGCAGCGCTCGGGTCCTCGACGACCGGGCCAAGCTCGAGGACCTGTGGAACACCTTCACCGACGCATGGCTCGAGGGCGGACCGGAGAACCCGAACAACGTGCTGCTCGAGGTCGACCCGGACACCGCGGAGTACTGGGCCTCCCCCGGCAGCAAGGTCACCCAGGTGGTGAACCTGGTCAAGGCCAAGGTCACCGGTGAGCGCTACGAGGGCGACAACGAGGTCGTGGACCTCTGAGCCGTCGTACCGCCGGGCCCTAGGCTGTCGTGATGGCTGCGACTCCCGACTCGGCGCCCCTCCAGATCGGCGCCCATGTGCCGTCCCTCGACCCGGTGGCCGAGGCGGTGGCACGAGGCGCTGATCTGGTGCAGTTCTTCCTCTCCGACCCCCAGGGGTACGCCGACCCGGAGGTGGCCTTCGAGGGCGGGGCAGACGCGCTCCGCCGGGCCGCCGAGGAGGCCGGCGTCGACCTGTACGTGCACGCGCCGTACATCGTCAACGTGGCGAACACGAACAACCGCATCCGGATCCCCAGCCGCAAGCTGCTCCAGAAGCACATGGACGCGGCGGCCGCCATCGGGGCTCGCGGACTCATCGTCCACGGCGGCCACGTGGACAAGGCGGGGGGCGAGGAGCTGGCCGAGAAGGGCTTCGACAACTGGCGCAAGGCCATCGAGGCCACGGACCTGAAGATCCCGCTCCTGATCGAGAACACCGCCGGCGGGGACAACGCGATGACCCGCTACCTCGAACGGATCGGCCGGGTGTGGGACGCGATCTCCACCGCCGAGGGCTTCGACCGGGTCGGCTTCTGCCTCGACACGTGCCACGCCCATGCCGGCGGCAACGACCTCGGCTCGGTGGTCGACGACGTGCGGGCTCTGGTCGGGCGGATCGATCTGGTGCACGCCAACGACAGCCGGGACGAGTTCGACTCCGGGGCCGACCGGCACGCGAACTTCGGCGTCGGCCGGATCAGCGCCGAGGACCTGGCCGGGATCGTCCGCGAGGCCGGAGCCCCGGTCGTGTGCGAGACCCCGGGCGGTCCCGAGGAGCACCGGGCCGACTTCGCCTGGCTCCGCGAGCGCCTCTGACCCCGCCGCCCCGGCAGTCCCCGGTACCGGCGTACCCGCGGCGCCCTCCTCACCACTCTCGGTCCCACCGCCACAATCGTGCACAGCCACCACAGGGACGCCGCGCGCCGTCCGACTCGGCGGGACGGCCCAGGACGGTCCAGGGCAGACCGGGGCAGACCGGGGCGGCCGGGCTGACGGGTAGCCTCGGGCGGTGACCTCCCCCTCCCTGTCCGTGCGCGCGATCGACCCGGCCGCACACCTCGCCCATCTGCGCTCCCAGCGCTCGGCGAGCTTCCTCCAGACGCCCGCCTGGGGTGTCGTCAAGAGCGAGTGGCGCAGGGAGTCGCTGGGCTGGTTCGACGGCGAGGAGCTGGTCGGCGTCGCGCTGGTGCTCTACCGCCAGCTGCCCCGCGTCCCCCGCTACCTCGCCTACCTCCCCGAGGGTCCGGTGATCGACTGGAGCACCGACGACCTCGGGGCCTGGCTCACCCCGCTCGTCGCGCACCTGCGATCCCAGGGCGCCTTCGGCGTGCGGATGGGCCCCCCGGTCGTCACCCGCCGCTGGGACGCCGCCGCGGTCAAGGCCGGCGTGGCCGACGACGCCGTACGTCGCCTCGACGACGTGCCCCCCACCCACCGCGAGCAGGACGGGGCGCGGGTCGTCTCCCAGCTCCACGAGCTTGGTTGGCGGCCCCAGGCGGCCGAGGGTGGCTTCGCCGCAGGCCAGCCGCAGTTCAACTTCGTCATCCCGCTGCGCCACCGCGGCGGCGACCAGGACGGTGACCTCCGCAGCGAGGAGGACCTGCTGGCCGGGATGAACCAGCAGTGGCGGCGCAACATCAAGAAGGCGGCCAAGGCCGGGGTCGAGGTCAGCACCAGCAGCACCGGCAGCACTGCCGACCCCGGCGACCTCGGCGACTTCCACCGGCTCTACGTGCTCACCGCGGAGCGCGACGGCTTCACCCCACGTCCGCTGAGCTACTTCGAGACGATGTTCCGCGCGCTGCTGACCGAGGAGCCGGACCGCATCATGCTCTTCCTGGCCCGGCACGAGGGAGACCTCGTCGCCGCGACCGTGCTGGTCCGAGTGGGGGGCCACACCTGGTACTCCTACGGCGCCTCGTCCACCGAGAAGCGGGAGGTCCGCGGCTCCAACGCCGTCCAGTGGGCGATGATCCGGCACGCCCTGGCCGCTGGAGCCGACGTCTACGACTTGCGCGGGATCACCGACACCCTCGATCCCGACGACTCGCACGTCGGGCTGATCCAGTTCAAGGTGGGCACCGGTGGCGAGGCCGTGGAGTACGTCGGGGAGTGGGACCTGCCTCTGAACGCACTCGTCTACAAGGCGTTCAGCCTCTACATGGCCCGCCGAGGGGCGAGGTGACCTGATGGCGCTGACCCTGTACGTCGACGCGCCCCGCTGGCACGCGCACCTCGAGGGTGTACGCGACACGCACCCGGGCCTGGTCCCGGTGATCAAGGGCAACGGCTACGGCCTCGGGGTGGCCCGGCTGGCCGCGGCCTCCTCCGCCTTGGGCCTGGACACCATCGCGGTCGGCACCTACCGGGAGATCCCGGTCGCCGCCGCCGAGTTCGCCGGCACGGTGATGGTGCTGACGCCGTGGCGTCCCTCCGAAGACCCCGAGCACGTCGTGCACGGCGACCACGTGGTGCACACCGTCGGTCGCCTGGAGGACCTCGAGGCGCTGTGCGCCCGTCCCGGCACCCGCGTGGTGCTGGAGCGGCTGACCAGTATGCGGCGGCACGGCTTCTCCGCCGCCGGTCTGCGCCAGGCCGTGGCGCTGTGGGCCGAGCGCGGCGGCGTCCGCCTCGAGGGAGTGGCCCTGCACCTGCCGATGCTCGCCGCAGGCTCCGGCCAGTCCCACATGCCCGAGGTCGAGCGTCTGATGACCGACGTGGTCGCCGCGGGGGTGCCGGTCAAGCAGGTCTGGGTCTCCCACCTCTCCGACTCCGAGCTGGCCACCCTGGCCACCCGCTACCTCGACTTCGAGCTCCGCCCGCGGATGGGGACGGGCCTCTGGCTCGGGGACCGCGGGGCCCTGGCCGTCAGGGCTCGGGTCCTCGACGTCCACGCGGTCGAGCGCGGTGACGTGTTCGGCTATCGGGGACGTGCCGTACCCAGCCGTGGGCACCTCCTCGTCGTCTCCGGCGGGACCGCCCACGGGATCGGCCTCGAGGCGCCCACCGGCGGCTCCCGGCTACGCGACCGCGCTCTCCGGGTCGCCCGGGGCGGACTGGACGCGGCCGGCTTCGTCCGGTCCCCGTTCTCCGTCGGGGGCAAGCCGAGGCTGTTCGCCGAGCCGCCGCATATGCAGGCCTCGATGCTGTTCCTGCCCCGCGGCGTCCGGCCGCCTGCGATCGGCGACGAGGTCGACGTCCGTGTGCGCTTCACCACCACCGACGTCGACGAGACCGTGCTCGTCTAGACGGTATGGCGTGACCGCCTCGGATTGAGGGGTTGCGGGCTGGGGCCTCACTCACACATGTTCGTGGGTTACCGGACAGGGGCTGCCTGCCCGGCCTATCCGACAGTTGTGGGAGGCCCCAGTGATGTATCAGCGTA
>JBBPYL010000163.1:0-19469 GCA_038199935.1 Propionibacteriales bacterium
CGCGAGGCTGCGCCGGTGCTGGGCAACCCGAAGAAGACCCGCGAGGCTGCGCCGGTGAGCTGATCGTCGGCGTCGTTCGGCCAGGCCGCCGTCCCCCCCTGGGGGCGGGGGCCTCGCCGTGTCGGTTTCTCGCGGTCGACTCACGTGAGCAAGGGCACCCGCGGTCGGTTCGCGCATGCTCGACAGGACCGGGACACTGGTCGGAGATGCCACAGACCAAGCACGTCCCGCAGACCCTCGACCTGGCCCTGAGAGTGGGGGAGGTTCTGCTGTCCTCCGGCGCCGGAGCGGCAGACGTCAATGCCACGATGTGGTCGGTCCTGCACGCCTCGCGCATCCGCGGGGTCGACGTGGACGTCACCTTCACCACCCTCACCGTCACCCACCAGGCGACGGCCGACGCACCCCCGATGATCGCGGCTCGGCACGTGCGCTACCGCGACATCGACTACGAGGACCTGACCATGGTCGACCACCTGGTCAAGGATCTGTGTGCCGGCACGATCGACGTGCTGGAAGCACGCGCCCGGCTGGCCCGGATCGTCTCCTCGGGCCACCGCCGACCACGCTGGGTGGTGACCCTGGGCTACGGCGTGATGGGCGCCGGGGTGGGTCTGTTCCTCGGCGGGAACGCGCTGGTGGTGGCGATCGCCCTGCTCGCCGCGATGAGTGTCGACCTGCTCCAGCGAGCCCTGAGCCGCCAGCGGCTGCCGTCGTTCTACCAGCAGGTGGCCGGCGGGCTGCTCGCCACCCTGTTCGCGGTCCTGGTCGGAGCGCTGTCCCTGGACGCGGACCCGTCCTTGGTCGTCACGGCCAGCATCATCACCCTGCTTGCGGGGATCGGCTTCATGGGCGCGGTCCAGGACGCCCTGACCGGCTTCCCGCTCACCGCGGGCGCCCGCGTCCTGGAGGCCTCCCTGGCCACCGCCGGTATCATCGCCGGAGTCAGCGGTGGGCTCTCGATCGGACGCTTCTTCGAGGTCGACCTCGGGCGGATCGACCCCGGAACCACGTCGCTGACCGACATCGGGGTGATCGCCGTCGGGGGCGCCATCGCCGGCGGTGCCTTCGCCTTCGCCACCTACGCCCCGCTGCGAGCCCTGGTGCCCATCGCGGTCATCGCCGGGCTGGCCGAGATGGTCTTCCGCTTCGGCGCGGCGGGGAACGTCGGCGATGCGTGGGCGGCGGCACTCGCCGCAGTGATGATCGGGCTGGTCTCCTACTCCGTGGCGGGCAAGATCCGGGTCCCGCCGCTGGCCATCGTGGTTCCCGCGATCGTGCCCCTGCTGCCGGGCCTGACCATCTACCGCGGGCTCACCCTGCTCGCCGAAGGGGGCAACGGCATCGTCTCCCTCGTCAACGCCGTCGCCATCGCCATCGCCCTGGCCTCCGGCGTGCTGCTGGGGGAGCACATCGCCCAACCGCTGCGCCGGGAGGCGCGCAAGCTCGAGAACCGACTGGCCGGTCCTCGCCTGGTCGGACCGCTGCGGGCCAGGCCGGTCAGCGAGCGACGTCGCCGGCGGTGATCCGGGCGAGGACGGCCAGCCAGTACGGGACCGGACGGCCCGCGCACCACGTCGAGGTCGAGATCGAAGGCGCTCACCGTGCCCTGGGAGGTGTCGGGGGTGGTCTGCCACACCGGGACCGTGGTGATGTCGACGTAGACCTCGAGGCAGCCCGAGGATCGCGGCCCGGCAGCACCGCGGAGAACTCCCAGTGCGGGGCGCCTGGGTGCGTGCGGAAGCGCACCGCCACCGGGGTGGGAGGCTCGGTGGTGACCTCGGCGCTCAGCGCGTCTCGCATGCGCTCGGGGGGGTGGGCTGCGCGCACGGAACGAAGTCCTCCGGCGCACAGTTGAACCAGTAGGGGCCGACGCGCAAGGCGTGGAACGCCGGGTAGACGACCCGGGCGGTGGGGAAGAGGCCGAGGAGCGAGCGCACCCGGGCCGGGTCGTGGTGCCGCCACTCGGGACTCTGCCCGGACTCCAGGGTGAGCAGGATGCGGTCTCCGTCGACCAGCACCTCGCTCGCGCGCACCGACAGCGACCGCAAGGCCTTGCCCTGCTGCAGGTAGTGCATCTGGTGGCCCGGCTCGTAGCTCTCGCAGGCGATGCCGTCGTGCGCGGTGGTCCGGGTGGCCTGACGGCGCTCCCCGGACGGCGTGTCTGCCTTCGCGTTCAGTACGGACGTGTAATTCATCGACCCCCCCGGGTGCTTGGACTCAGATTAGGTGACCCACCTGTGGCGGGTAAGGGCGACAAGCCCGACGCTCGGTAAATTTTTGAGCCCCAAGTCCGTTCTTACCGGATGCTGTCCAGACCGTCTGCGTCTCCAACGTTGCCGACGACCGGCCGCCCGTCCCGCGGGGAAAGGACGACCGGTCGTCGGTCAGGTCACGTGGACCTACTTGAAGATGCTGTACCCGCCCGGGCCCACGATGAGGCCGAGAACGATCAGGACGATGCCCATCAGGATGCCGCCGCGCACGAGCGTGACGATCCCCCAGATGACCAGCGCCACAGCAATGAGCCAGAGAATGAATACCATGTAATTTCTCCCTTCCGGACAATGATTTGCCCCTGTGCCCGCCCTTTCAAACCTGAACCATGAGTGCTGTCCCGCCTGGCGACAACCTTTACCCGGTCGAGGTGTGACCGAGCGATCCGTAGACTTCGCGGCGAGATGAGCCAGCCCGAACCACCCCCACCCGCCGCCGGCAGACCAGGCCGCGGCCGTCGTGACCGGCGACGCCGCCCCGGGCGCAAGACCGGCGCCCAGCGCGCGACGGGGCGTCCGGCGGCGACTGGGCGGCGCGGCTTCACCGCCGAGCAGCAGGAGGCTCGCGCCGCGTCGGTTCCGCGGCTGCGCTACCCCGAGGACCTGCCGGTGAGCCAGCGGCGCGACGACATCGCGGACGCGATCCGCAACCATCAGGTCGTCGTCGTCGCCGGCGAGACCGGATCGGGCAAGACGACCCAGCTGCCGAAGATCTGCCTCGCGCTCGGCCGTGGCGTCGCCGGCATGATCGGACACACCCAGCCTCGGCGCATCGCCGCACGCAGCGTCGCCGAGCGAATCGCCGAGGAACTGGGGACGTCGTTGAAGGCTCGCTCCGGCGCCGCCGAGGCTGACGCAGGGCCGGCCGTGGTGGGCTACCAGGTCCGGTTCACCGACCTCTCCACCCGGGACACGTTGGTCAAGGTGATGACCGACGGCATCCTGCTGGCCGAGCTCCAGCACGACCGGCTGCTCTCGGCGTACGACACCCTGATCATCGACGAAGCCCACGAGCGCAGCCTGAACATCGACTTCATCCTCGGCTACCTCAAGCAGCTCCTGGTGCGCCGGCCGGACCTGAAGGTCGTCATCACCTCCGCCACCATCGACCCGCAGCGCTTCGCCGAGCACTTCGCCGCCGCGGACGGCACGCCCGCTCCCATCATCGAGGTCTCGGGACGGACCTATCCCGTCGAGGTGCGCTACCGCCCGCTCGTCTCCGAGGGCGAGGACGAGGTCGACGACGACGGCGAGCCGTTGGTCCGGGACCAGACGGAGGCGATCGTCGCTGGAGTAGCCGAGCTCGTGGCCGAGGGGCCGGGCGACATCTTGGTGTTCCTTCCCGGAGAGCGGGAGATCCGCGACACCGCCGACGCGCTGGGCAAGGTCGCCTCCACGTCCGCGGCGACCACCAGCCGCACTGGCTTCGAGGTCGTCCCACTCTTCGCGCGGCTCTCGGCGGCCGAGCAGCACAAGGTCTTCGCGGCGCACAGCACCCGTCGCGTGGTGCTCGCCACCAACGTGGCCGAGACGTCCCTGACCGTGCCGGGAATCCGCTACGTCATCGACGCCGGGTACGCCCGAATCTCGCGGTACTCCTCGCGCACCAAGGTCCAGCGGCTGCCGATCGAGCCGATCTCCCAGGCTTCGGCCCGCCAGCGCGCCGGACGGTGCGGACGGGTGGCGGCCGGCGTCTGCCTGCGGCTCTACTCCGAGGAGGACTTCGAGTCCCGTCCCGCGTTCACTGAGCCCGAGATCCTGCGCACCAACCTGGCCTCGGTCATCCTTCAGATGACCGCGCTCGGCCTCGGTGACGTGGCCCGCTTCGGCTTCGTGGACCCCCCTGACCAGCGCAACGTCAAGGCCGGGGTCCAGCTGCTCGAGGAACTGGGAGCGCTCCAGGCCACGCGCCCGCCACGACTCACCGACGTGGGGCGGAGCCTGGTCGCCCTGCCCGTGGATCCGCGGCTGGGCCGGATGGTGCTGGAGGCGGAGCGACGCGGCTGTCTGCGCGAGGTGCTCGTGGTGACGGCTGCCCTGTCCATCCAGGACCCCCGTGAGCGACCGGTCGAGACGCGGGCGCGCGCTGACCAGCTGCACGCCCGCTTCGCCGACCAGTCCTCGGACTTCCTCACCCTGCTCAACCTGTGGCGCTACCTGCGTGAACAGCAGCAGGAGCTCTCCTCCAGCGCCTTCCGGCGGATGTGCCGCGCCGAGCACCTCAACTACCTCCGGATCCGCGAGTGGCAGGAGCTGGAGTCCCAGCTTCGCCAGGTGGCCCGGCAGATCGGCCTGCGCGTGGGCCCCCCGGCCGACGCGCCGGACGAGGACGCGGTGCACTGCGCCCTGCTCGCGGGACTGCTTTCGCACGTGGGGCTGCGCGACCCCGACCGTCGTGACTACCTGGGCGCACGGGGGACCCGCTTCTCGGTGTTCCCCGGCTCGGGGCTGTTCAAGAAGCAGCCCGCGCTGCTGATGAGCGCCGAGTTGGTGGAGACGTCCAAGCTGTGGGGGCGGGTGAACGCCGCGATCAAGGCCGAGTGGGCCGAGGAGGTCGGTGCGCACCTGGTCAAGCGGACCTACGCCGAGCCGCACTGGTCCAAGAAGCGTGCGAGCGTGATGGCCCGCGAGCGGGTCACCCTTTTCGGCGTACCGCTGGCTGCGGACCGGCTGGTTTCCTACGGCCGGGTCGACGTCCCGGTCTCGCGGGAGCTCTTCATCCGGCACGCGCTGGTCTAC
This sequence comes from Propionibacteriales bacterium, assembly GCA_038199935.1. GTDB lineage: Bacteria > Actinomycetota > Actinomycetes > Propionibacteriales > Nocardioidaceae > Nocardioides_B. The sequence goes on from JBBPYL010000163.1 coordinate 5,016, forward strand.
GGCGAGTGGTCGACCCACCAGGCGTTCTTTGCCCGGAACCGGGCCCTGCTCGAGCAGGCCGAGGAGCTGGAGAGCCGCGCCCGGCGGCGCGACATCGTGGTCGACGAGCACACCCTGTTCGACTTCTACGACGCGCGGGTCGGACCCGAAGTGGTTTCCGGGGCCCACTTCGACACCTGGTGGAAGGCGACCCGGCGGGAGCTGCCCGAACTGCTCACCTTCGATCCCGCGATGCTCGTCCACGACAGCGCGGCCGAGGTCACCGCCCGGGTGGCGCAGGACTTCCCCGACCTCTGGCTCGAGGACGACCTGGCCCTCTCGCTGGCCTACGAGTTCGCACCGGGAACGCCACGGGACGGCGTGAGCGTCGAGGTGCCGGTGGCGGTGCTCAACCGGGTCGACCCGGGCGCCTTCGGCTGGCAGGTGCCCGGCCTGCGTCCCGAGCTGGTCACGGCGCTGATCCGCTCGTTGCCCAAGGCCCTCCGGGTCAACTTCGTCCCCGCGCCCAACGTGGCCCGAGAGTTCCTCGGCGCGGCCAGTCCGGGCGAGGAGCCCCTGCTGGACGCGCTGGAGCGGTTCCTGCGCGGACGCAGCGGCGTGCACGTGCCTCGGGAGGCCTGGGACTGGTCCAAGGTGCCCGACCACCTACGCCCCACCTTCCGGGTGGTCGACGAGAGCGGTGGTCTGGTCTCCCAGGGCAAGGACCTGGACGCGCTGAAGGCGCCGTTACGACCCCGCTTCGCGGCCGCCATCGCCGACGCCGCCGCCGAGTCCGGGCTCGACGTCACCGGACAGACGACGTGGACCTTCGGCACGCTGGAACGCACCTTCACCCAGACCCGGGCCGGCCATGAGGTGCGGGGCTTTCCCGGGCTGGTCGACGAGCAGAGCGCGGTCGGAGTGCGTGTCTTCGGGTCCGAGGCGGAGCGGGACGCCGCACACCGGCGCGGACTGCGCCGCCTGCTGATGCTCGGCGTGCGCTCGCCGGCCCGAGCGCTGGCCGACGGGCTCTCGAACACCGACAAGCTCTCGCTGGCCGGGTCGCCGTACGCGTCGGCGGCGGCGCTGCTCGAGGACTGCGTTGCGGCCGCGGTGGATGAGCAGGTCGACCGCGTCGGCGGCGTGGTCTTCGACGAGCACGCGTTCGTGCGACTGAGCGCGGAGGTGTCCGCCGGACTCACCGAGACGACCCGGGTCGTCCTGGCCGAGGTGGTCCGTGTCCTCGCCGCGTGGCGGGCTGTCGACCGGTCGCTGACCGGATCGGTCGACCTGACCCTGCTGCCGGCGTTGGCCGACATGCGGGCGCAGGCCGATCGGCTCGTCTACCGCGGCTTCGTCGCCGACGTCGGGCCGACGGCGCTGCGGCGGCTGACCCGCTACCTGGCCGCCGTGGGTGACCGCCGGGCACGGCTGGGCGAGTGCGGGACCCGCGACCGGCAGCTGATGGACCAGGTCAGCGGCCTGCAGGCCTCCTACCTGCACCGGCTGGCGGCGCTGCCGGACGGAGGGCTGCCCGACGCCGCGCTGGTCGAGGTGCGCTGGATGCTGGAGGAGTTCCGGGTCAGCCTGTGGGCGCAGGCTCGCGGGACGGCGTACCCGGTCTCCGACGCCCGGATCCGCAAGGTCCTCGACCGGAGCTGACCAGTCGGGACACCCACACGCGGGCGCTCAGACGAGGCCGCCGGTCCAGTGCTCGATGGCGGCCGCGACGACCTGGTCGAAGATCGGCTCGTCCAGCGCGGCACCCTCCCGACGGACCTCGGAGTCGGGCAGCAGCAGCTTGCGGTCCAGACGGATCTCGCTGGGGCGGCCCTGGGAGTCCCAGGCGCCCGAGCCCACGTCCATCCAGAATCGGCCGTAGCGCGCCTCGTCGTCGGCGTCGCGGTCGTGGTCCTTGCTGGTCATGTACAGACAGGTCAGCAGGCTGCCGTGGCGGGCCAGCACCAGCACCGGGCGGTCCTTGCCCTGGGCCGGGTCGTCCTCGTAGGGGACCCAGGCCCAGACCACCTCGCCGGGATCGGCGTCGCCGTCCATCTGGGGTGCGTACGTCGTCATGACCTCAGCCTCGCACGCGCTCGGCACCAGGGTCGATCCTGAAGCGGCCCTGGGCACGGAGGATCCGCCTCGGGCCTCGGGGAGTGCTCACTCGGTGGGGGGGCGACGGCGCAGGGCCTTGGTCTGGCCGCGCTGCTTCTTGCCCGACAACCGACGCTCCTTCGCGCCTCGGGAGGGCCGCGTCGCGCGTCGTTGCGGGGGCGGAGGCGCGGTGGCGCGGTCGAGGAGGTCGGTCATCCGCACGCGGGCAGCCTCCCGGTTGCGATGCTGCGAGCGGTACTCCGAGGCGGCCACGGTCACGGTGCTGCCGACGACCCGGCTCCCCAGCCGAGAGAGCGCCCGGGAGCGCAGATGGTCGGGCAGACCGGCGTCGGCCAGGTCGACACTGAGCTCCACCCGTGAGTCCGTGGTGTTGACCGACTGTCCGCCCGGACCGCTGGAGCGGCTGAATCTCCACGACAGCGCCTCGGCGGGGATCTCGACCCCGCGCACCACCAGGCCGCTCACCGCAGCACCTCCGGGTCGCGACGAGGCTGCGCCCCGACCCGGGACAGGCACTGGGCGGCGGCGTGCATGGCCAGGTCGGGTCCACCCAGGAGGTAGCCGGCCAGCAGGGCGTCGCCGGCCCCGGTGGCGTCGAGCCGTTCGCCCGGCAGCGGACGGCGCACATCGGCTCGATCCCCTCGGTGGAACGTGGCCCCGTCGGCACCGTGCTTGAGCACCACGGCGGGCAGGTCCGCGGCTCGCATCGTGGGCGCGTCCGGGCCCAGGTCGCTGTGGGTCGCCGCCCACTCCGCGTCGGTGGCGACCACGACGCTGGGCTCGAGGGCTCGCCACAGCGCCCGGGCCCGGCCCGGTCCGGCCGCACAGACGAGCGAGGCCGAGGCGAGGTCCACCGCCACCCGGGTCCCGATCACACGGACCCCGGCCACCGCCGCGAGGAGGGCGTCTGGCTCGGGGGTACGCAGCAGCGCGTAGCCCGAGACCACCACCCAGTCGAGCGCGGTGGCCCCCCGATCCGGTCCAGGAGCCTCCGGTGCCGGGAGGTCCACGCCCGAGAGGTCGCAGCCCGAGAGGTCCAAGTCCGAGAAGTCCAAGTCCGAGAAGTCCAGCCACGCTCGGTCGCCCGGGTCGGAGGCCAGGGACCGGCGACCGGCGTGGACGATCGAGACGACGGTGCCGGAGCGGGCGACCCGGGGTCCGACGAGCCGGACGCCGTGCTCGGCCAGCGCCGCCTCGGCGAGGCTCCCGGCAGTGTCCTGGGCCCGAGGACCCACCACGACGGCGCGACCACCGAGGGCGCTGACCCAACAGGCGACGTTGGCGGCCTGACCACCGGCTGCGGTGGTGATCCGGGCCTCCGTGTCGTCGTCGGCGACGAGGCCGGCCGGAGCTTCGACGAGCACATCGAGCAGCACGTCTCCGATGCAGGCAACCCGGGTCGTCAGCGGGGCGGGCGGCGCCATCGGTGACCTCCTTCTCGTCGGGTTCTCGCCGTTCGACACAATGCGGACCATGACCCTCCCCCCTGCACCGCCCCTGGTCCTGGCCGAGGAGGTCTCCGACGCTAGGGCATCAGGTCAGGGGGTCGTCGCCCTGGAGTCCACCATCATCAGCCACGGCCTGCCCACCGAGACCGCCGCGTCGACCGCGCGCGAGATCGAGTCCGCCGTACGACGGTCCGGGGCGGTCCCGGCCACCATCGCCGTCGTCGACGGCGAGGTCCGCGTCGGTCTCGACGACGAGGCGCTGGTCCGGGTCGCCGAGGACCGCGACGTCGTCAAGGCGAGCATCCGCGACCTCGGCGTGGTCATGGCTCGGGGTCTGACCGGAGCGACCACGGTCGCGGGCACCTCCTACCTCGCCGACCTGGCCGGCATCAGGGTCTTCGCCACCGGAGGGCTGGGCGGGGTCCATCGCGACGCGCGGACCACCTGGGACGAGTCGGCGGACCTGGCCGCGCTGGGTCAGCTGCCGATGACCGTCGTGTGTGCCGGAGTGAAGTCGATCCTCGACGTGGCCGCCACCCTGGAGCGGCTGGAGTCGCTCTCGGTCACGGTGCTCGGCTACGGGACGGACGTCTTCCCCGGCTTCTACGTCCGGGACACCGGGCTCGGCGTGCCCTGGCGGGTGGACAGCGCCAAGGAGGTGGCACAGGTGATGCGCAGCCGCGACGCGCTGGGCATCCGGGCCGGCGTCGTCGTGGCCCAGCCCATCGCACCGGCCGACGAGATGGACCTCGAGCTCCATCGGCGGACCCTGGAGTCCGGGCTGGCCGAGGTCGCCCGTCGTGGCGTCACCGGCAAGGAGGTCACGCCCTTCCTGCTCGGCTGGTTCCACGAGCAGAGCCAGGGAGCGAGCCTGGCGGCGAACGTCGCGCTGGTCCTGGCCAACGCGGCGCTGGCCGGGGAGATCGCCTGCGTCTGATCAGGACGCGGTCGCGCTGGGCTGACCGGCCCGGGCGCCTCGACCTCGCCGGCCGGCCTGAAGAGAGTTGGTGCGCCGGACCGGGAGCGCCTCACGGCGCGAGGCCGCTCGTAGCGGCTCTATGTGGGACCCGGGGCTGCCACGGCCCGGCGCAGGACCCACTCTACGCGGCGCGGGCGCCGACCCAAGGCATTCCCGCGACGGCTTTGCCGGACTGGACGCTCAGGCCAGGTCGCCGTCGACCTCGAGCCGAGCGGCGTGCTCGAGCTGGTCGGCCATGGTCAGCAGCCGCGCCGCACGGAGCGCCCGCTCGTGCGAGGTTCCCGGGCCCTGCTCGAGGTCGCCGCGACCCGCAGCCACCACCCGCGCGAAGGCGGCCGCGCGCCACAGGGTGTCGGCGAAGTCGCCTCGGACGACGCCGCCGAGCACGAGGTCGACCAGGTGCCGTACCTCGTCGGGGCCGGGCGGCTCGACGACGCCGGCGACGACCTCGTGGACGGGGGAGTGGCGGCGACCCGCGTCGAACTCCCGGGACGCTCCGACCGGATCGGCGTAGACCCAGGTCCGCAGCAGGTACAGCCGCCACAGACATCCGGCCAGGGAGTCGGCCGTCGACCCAGCCCAGAGGTCGGCGAGCGTGTCGAGGCCCTCGGTCTCGGCCAGCCGCACCACGCGGGCGACGACGGCCTCGTCGTCGGCGTCGCGTGCTCCACGCACCAGGATCGTCGCGCACCGGTCGGCGGCGGCCGAACGCTCCGCCGGGTCGACCCCGGACAGCAGGGTCTCGAAGTGCCGGGCGCCCGGCAGCGCAGGGCGACGGGGCTGGGGTGCGGTCGACATCAGGGCTCAGCCTAGGGCGAGTCCGTCTGGGCAGCGCGGCAATGGCCGTGATCTGGGCGATCTGGGCCTCAGCCCAGGGCGGCCGCTGCCCGGCGTACCGCTTCTGCAGCTGGCTCCTGCCCGGGCTCGTAGATGTAGTCCTGGCCGTAGCTGAGCAGGTGCATGACGCTGATCCGGGAGCCGACCCGGACGACACCCTCGGCGTCGAAGGCGCTGACGTCGGGGTCGTCGCCGATCGGTCCGTACAGCGCGAGCCACCAGCCGCCCTCGCGGGGGCCACCGCCGGGGACCCCGGAGAGGTCGACGTCACGGAGCAGGCCGACGTCGACGCGGGGGTAGCTCGTGAGCTTCTCCGGGCACGGCCGACGCCAAGACAGCACGGTGCGGTAGGCGCGGGCGGCGGTCTTGGCGTCCGCGAAGTCCGCTACGAGTTGGGTGGCCACGGCGTTGGTGTTCGTCGGCGGGCGGAAGGTCCGGTACGCCACCTCGGTGGCACCGACCGAGAGCATCGGGAACTTGTGGCAGGTCCCGGCGAGCTGCTGGGGCTCGCGGGCTCGGGTCGTGCCCGACCTCCAGCGGAAGCTGTCGTTGAACCCGGGCACGTCCCCGGCCGCGAGCAGGGCCGAGGTCAACGGTGCCGGCTGAGCGCTCGTCGGCGTGGGCTCGGGGGCGCTGGGGGACGGCTCCGGTGTGGGGCTGGCGGACTCCGAGGGCGCGCCGCTAGGCGAGCCGCTGGGGGACGGGCTCTCGCTCGGCGACGGGGTCGCGCTCGAGGGTGCGGGAGACGAGGCGGACGGCGCGGGCGTCGGCAGCGGCTCGGGGTCGTCGGACCCGAGGCTGCAGCCGGAGAGGGACAGCGCGGCGACCAGGAGAAGCGCGAGGACCGGTCGGAGCAGACCGTGACGTGCCGGCGTTCGGCGTCCGCGATGCGGGGTCGGGGAGATCACGCAGCGGTCGCTCATCGTTGTCCTTCGTGCTGCACGGTCGAGAGGGGCCGGTCGCTGCGCGAGACACGCAGAAGGATCAGCGTAGGGGTGGCGGGAGGTCCACCTCCCGATATCCGTTGGCGTGTCCCGATACCGTGTCCCCGGACGGCGAGCCGCCAGGCCCTCGCCGGCCCACGGGGAGGGAGGTCGCGTGTCGATGTCTGCAGCGCGCCGTCCCTTCGCCACGTCGGCCGTGGTCGGGGTCGCCCTGCTTGCCGTCCTGACGGCGTGCACCGACGCGGCCGCACCCGTGCCCCGATCGGGCGAGCCCAGCGAGAGCGCCCCCTCGTCCTCGGAGCCCTCCGGACCGGCGGAACCGGTGACGCTGACCTTCGGGGTCGGCGGGGACCGCATCCTCCGTCGAGGCTTCGCGAACGTGGCCAGCGTCTACACCAACCAGCACCCCGAGGTCACCATCGACGTGGTCCGTCTCGACCAGGGTGAGTCGCTGGCCGAGGAGGTCCGCGCTCGTCGGCCCGACGTCTTCGTGGCCACTAACGAGCAGGCGCCCGAACTGGTCGCGGAGAAGCTGGTCCAGCCGGTCGACGAGCTGCTCGCGGACCGAGGCCTCACCTTCGGTGACAACGTGCAGCGGCTGGGGCTGGAGGCCTTCAGTGCCGACCAGGCCCTCCAGTGCATGCCCTACGACGTCTCCCCGCTGGTGATGTTCTACAACCCGGGCCTTGTGCCGTTCCAGCGGCTCACCTTGCCCGGCCGCACCCCGCCGTCCCCGAGCACCGGCTGGGGCTGGCAGCAGCTCGCGTCGGCCGCCCGCCTGATCTCGGCCGGCGACGGCGTGACCGGGGCCTACGTCGACCCGTCGCTGGACACGCTGATGGCCCTGGTGCGCTCGGGCGGCGCGGACATCGTCGACGACCCTCGGGACGCCACCACGCTGACGCTCTCGGACCCGCTGACCCGGTCGGTCATGGAGACGGTCCTGGAGGTCGTGCGGGACCCGTCGACCACGTTGAGCCAGGCCCAGGTCGACCGCACGGGGGTGCTCCGCCGGTTCGCCGACGAGCGCCTCGGTATGTTCTTCGGCACCCGTGCCCTCGTGCCCCGGCTGCGGAAGGTCACTGACTTCGACTTCGACGTGTTTCCGTTGCCCCGGCTGGCCCGGACCCGCAGCGTCGCCGACGTGTCGGGCTACTGCCTGGCCGCGGGGACCGACCACGTCGCCGCCGCGGCGGACTTCATCGCGTTCGCCGGCCAGGGACGGGGGTCGGAGATCATGGCCGAGACCGGCGAGGTGGTCCCCGCGTACCTGCCGACCCTGAACTCGCTGTCCTTCACGCAGCCGGGGGAGAATCCGGCGAGCGTCTTCGTCTTCCCCGACGCCCTGCGACGGTCCACGCTCGCCCCCTTCACCGCGCAGTGGCCCACGCTCCGGGCGCAGATCGAGCCCCAGATCCAGCGGCTCTACGACGAGCCGTTCATCGACCTCGACCAGATCCTGCCGTCGATCGACGCGGTCTCGGCGGACATCCTGGCGCCGCCCCTGACCAGCGCGCCCTAGCCACCGGTCAAGGCCCAGCCTCAGGGTGCCTGGTGAGACGCGTCCGGCTCCGACGGTGACTGTGGCTCTGGCCGTGGGTCGTCCGGTCTGCCACCGTCCCGGATGGCGGCGGTGAGGACCTCGGCGGTGAGGTCGACCTGCCAGGCGCGGGCGCCGAGCCGGGTCAGCCGCTCGCGGACGCGGGCCTCCAGTCCGTCCTCGCCCGTGTCGTCCTCGGCGTCGGTGGCCCCGTCCCCGTCCCCGGCTGCGCTGGGGACGGCGTCGGTCGCGGGCGGCTCCCAGAGCAACCGCCGGACGAAGTCCGGGGTCAGCAGATTCTCCAGGGGCAGGTTCACCGAGTCGGCCAGCGTGGAGAGATCCGCCCGGGCCCGGGTCAGCCGCGCGGCCGCGATCGGGTCACGATCGGCCCAGGAACGTGCTGGAGGAGGTCCGTCGTAACGTGCACCAGTGGGCGGTAGGTCCTCCTCGGGCAGCTCGCGGGCCACATTCAGGGCGTCGAGCCACTGGCGGGAGTAGCGGGCGGCCCCGCGTCCGCTGAAGCCGGCCAGGCCGAGCAGGGCGCCCTTGTCGCGGGGGAGCGAGGAGGCGGCGGCCACGATGGCCGAGTCCGGGAGGATCCGGCCCGGCGTGACGTCGCGCCGCTCGGCGAGCTCGTTGCGGGCCAGCCACAGTTCGCGCACCGCAGCGGTGGCTCGCCGTCCCCGGGCACGGTGGATGCCCGTCGTACGGCGCCAGGGGTCCAGCCGAGGCCCGGCCGGGGCGGCGTGCACCAGGTGGTGGAACTCCTGCCGGGCCCAGTCGTCCTTGCCGGTCTCCACCAGCTCGTCGGCCAGCACGTCGCGCAGCTCGACCAGGACCTCCACGTCGAGCGCGGCGTACTCCAGCCACGGCTCCGGGAGCGGGCGGGTGGACCAGTCGACCGCGGAGTGCTCTTTGCGCAGTCGACGGCCCACCAGCGTCTCGACCAGGGTGGCCAGGCCGACCCGGGGGTAGCCCAGCAGGCGGCCCGCGAGCTCGGTGTCGAACAGCACGGTGGGACGCAGACCGACCTCGGCCAGGCAGGCCAGGTCCTGGGTCGCGGCGTGCAGGATCCACTCGCTCGCTCCGATGGCCTCCTGCAGCGGGTCCAGGCGCTCGAAGGCGATTGGGTCGACGAGGTGGGTGCCCGAGCCCTCGCGACGCAGCTGGACCAGGTAGGCCCGGGCCGAGTAGCGGTAGCCCGAGGCCCGCTCGGCGTCGATGGCTACCGGCCCGGTGCCCCGCGCGATCGCTGCACACGTCGCGGCCAGCGCGTCGGGGGTCTCCACGACGTCGGAGAGGCCGTCGCGCAGCACCAGTAGCGGGGTCGGCTCGGGCGCCACGACCGGCTCGGCGGCAGCACCCTGCGCCGTACCGTCAGCGGGGGTCTCCGCCTCCGCGCCCATCAGTGGAAGCCGCGCTGACCTCGGCGGCTGGGCAGGGGAGCCACGCCCTCGGGAACCGGAGGCAGACCGCAGGCGGTGCACAGCATCTCGGCCCAGGCCTCGACGTGGGGTCCGAGGTCCATGGCCAGATCGCCCTTCCCCCCCGGTCGTCCTCGCTCGGCGCCGGAGCCCTCGGGCGCCACCGGCGTCCAGGAGGCCCGAATCTCGAGCTGCGCCGTGGCCGCCTCGTCGTCCATCGACCCGAAGCTCTCGGAGGCGACCTTGGTGACGGTGCCAGACGGGGCGACGAAGTGGGCTCCGTGCCCGGCCAGGGCGTCGACCAGCCAGGTCCACCCGACCTCGCCCAGCAGGGGGTCGTTGGCCATCTCCGGCTCGATCTCGGCGCGGGCGTAGGCGACGCAGCGGAACGTGCCGTCCCAGGCGTCGTTGCCGGCCGGGTCGTGCAGCAGCACGATGCGGCCCGTGCCGACGTCCTCGCCGTCCACGGTGACGTCCGCGGAGAGCGCCGAGGCGTACGGAGCGATCCGCTGGGGGGCGGGCATCTCCTCGCAGAAGATCTCCGGGCGCAGCCGAGTCGCACGCATCTGTGCGACGGCGGAGCGGAACTCCTCCGGAGCAGCGGAGGTGTCCACACGAGGCTCCTGACGTGTGGCCATGGCCTCACCCTAGGTGCGAATCCCGGGACCGGTGCCCCGACACGCGGCCTGACCTGCGAGGATCGCCGGGTGAGCGTGACGCCCCAGGACTCGATCCCCGCACCGCTGCGAGACTCGGTCCTGCTGCGGGCAGCCCGGGGGGAATCGGTCCCGCACACCCCCGTGTGGTTCATGCGCCAGGCCGGGCGGTCGCTTCCGGAGTACCGCCGCCTGCGTGAGGGGGTGGCGATGCTCGACTCCTGTATGCGGCCCGAGCTCGTCGTCGAGATCACCCTGCAGCCGGTGCACCGGTACGCCGTGGACGCCGCGATCTTCTTCTCCGACATCGTCCTGCCCCTGAAGGCGGTCGGCGTGGATCTCGACATCGTCCCTGGGGTGGGGCCGGTGGTGGCCTCGCCGGTGGAGACCCTCGCCGACGTGGCGGCGATCCCCGACCTGACCGCCGAGCACGTCCCCTTCATCACCGAGTCGGTGCGGACCCTCGTCGCCGAGCTCGGGGACACCCCACTGATCGGATTCGCCGGCGCGCCGTTCACCGTCGCGTCGTACCTCGTAGAGGGCGGGCCCTCCAAGGAGCACGCCAAGACCAAGGCGATGATGTTCGGGGCCCCGAAGGTCTGGGACGCGCTGATGACGAAGATCGCGTCGATCTCCGCGGCGTACCTCGCGGTCCAGGTGCAGGCCGGAGCCTCGGCGGTGCAGCTCTTCGACTCGTGGGCGGGCGCGATGTCGCCGGCCGACTACGTCCGCTACGTGATGCCGTACTCGACGCGGGTGCTGGCCTCGGCCGGGGAGCTGGGAGTGCCACGGATCCACTTCGGCGTGGGCACCGGCGAGCTGCTGGGGCTGATGGGTGAGGCCGGCGCCGACGTGGTCGGCGTCGACTGGCGGGTGCCGCTGGACGAGGGCATCCGCCGGGCGGGAGGACGGGCGGTCCAGGGCAACCTCGACCCGTCGTTGGTCTTCGCGCCCACCGAAGTGATGCTGGCCCGCGCCGCCGAGGTCCTCGAGGCCGGACGGGCGGCTCCGGGACACATCTTCAACCTCGGCCACGGCGTGCTGCCCTCGACCGACCCGGACCAGCTGGCCCGGCTGACCGACTTCGTGCACGAGTCCTCCGCCCGCTGAGCACCGCGCCCGCCCCAGCACCACCGCCCGAACCCGCCGAGTCGGCGCTTGTGCACGTCGTCGGCGCCGCCGAGTCGGCGGTCATGCACGTCGTCGGCGTACGACGGCACCGGCCGGGGCGGCGACGTACCCCGGCGTACTCCCCACGGAGAACTGCCGCTCCCCCTGGAGAATTCACCATGGGGAGCGGCAGAAGTCCTGCATACCCTGGGAAACTTCCCTACTCGGCGGGGGTGGGGACGGGGGGACGGCGGCGCCAGGTACGTCGCAGGATGACCACCACGGGGACCCCGACGACAGCCAGGACGACCAGGAAGGGCAGGACCGCGCCGAGGACGGTCAGGGCCACGACCACGGTGTCGGTCAAGGCCCCCCAACCGTTCTGGAGCCCGGTCAGGAAGCCCGCCTCGTCCAGGGCGCCCGGAGGCTCGACGTACTCCTCGGGCAGCGTCAGCCGCACCGTGATCGTGGACAACGAGGTCTGGTCGGCCAGGTAGGCCCGCTGCGCCTGCAGGGACTGGAGCTCCGAGGTCCGCTGGGTGATCTGCTCCTCGAAGCGAATCAGCTCGTCCACGTCGGCGGCGTCGCGCTGATAGTCCTGGAGCCGGTCGAGGCTGTTCTGGAGGGTCTGCGCCCGCTCGTCGACGTCGATGACCTGCCGGGTGACGTCCTGCTCGCCCTGGCTGGAGGAGGACGAGGTGCCGATGCCCTCGAGGGCGGTCATCGCCGCACCGAACTTCGCCACCGGCACCTTGAGCACCAGGGTCGAGCGCCGTACGTCGCCGCTGCGGTCATTGGTCGTCTGCTCCGAGTCGACCCGGCCCCCGAGCGCCGTGACCAGGTCGAGAACAGCCGTCCGCGCGCCGTCGAGGTCCTTGTCGGCCAGAGCCACCTCGCCCGTCCGGATGACCGAGCGGACCTGCACGACCCTCGCGGCAGCGGCGTCCATCTGCACGTCGCCCGCCTTCGTCTCGACCACGCCCTGAGCGGGTTTCGGCCCGCCCGCCCCGTCCTCGACTCCTTCACCCGACCCGGCCACCGCGGCACCGGAGGACGCGACGTCGGCCTCGCCTCCCGAGCAGCCGGCGAGGCCGACGACGAGCAGGGCCAGTGCCGCCAGGCCCACGGAAACCCGCGGGCGGCTCCGTCGTCGGGCTCGGAGGGCAAGTCGCGGACGGCCGGTGGGCCCGTGCGCAGGGGAGAGGGGTGCCGTCGAGGTGGAGGTCGTGGTCATGGTCCTGGGACGGCCCCGAGGGGGTCCCGGTTCCGCCCGGGTGCGCACCCGGTCCGAACGTTTGCCAATCTGTGACCATGACCCCTGGTCCTCCCGCCCCCGGAGACCCCTCGCCCGCCGCCCCGCACGTGGTCGTCGTCGGGGGAGGCATCGCCGGTCTCGCCGCCGGCGCCGCGGTGCGCCGTGAGCGCTCCGACGCCGTGGTCACGGTGCTCGAGGCCTCCGCCGCCGTGGGCGGCAAGCTCGAGCTGGGGGAGGTCGCGGGGATCGCCGTCGACGTCGGCGCCGAGGCCATGCTCAACCGTCGGCCCGAGGCAGTCACGCTCGCCCGCGAGTCCGGCCTTGCCGAGCAGGTGGTGCATCCCCGGACGACAGGCGCATCGTTGTGGAGCAGGGGCCGGATGTCACCGATGCCACGCACGCTGATGGGGGTGCCCCTGGATGCGGCCTCCCTGGCCGAGAGCGGCGTCCTCTCCCCCGCCGGGCTCGCGCGGGTGGCCCTCGACGCGGTCCTGCCCGCCACCCGGATCGACGACCGCGACGTCAGCGTCGGCTGGCTCGTCGAGGAGCGCTTCGGACGCGAGGTCGTCGACCGGCTGCTGGAGCCCCTGTTGGGCGGCGTGTACGCCGGACACGCCCGCGAGCTCTCGGCGCGGGCCGCCGTACCGCAAGTGGTGGAGCTGCTCGCGCGGGACCGCTCGATGATGCGAGCGGCCACGGCCACGGCGAGCGCCGGGGGAGCGGGTGCCCCGCCGGTGTTCGCCGGTCTGGTCGGCGGCCTGGGCACCTTGCCGGCCGCCGTCGTGGCCAGCGCCGGTCTCAGGGTCCGCACCGGGGCGACGGTCCGGGCGCTCACCCACGCGCACGGAGGCGGATGGGACCTGCTCGTCGGGTCGGCGCGCGACCCCGAGCTGCTCCGTGCGGACGCCGTCGTACTGGCCACGCCACCCGCGCCGAGCGCCCGGCTGCTCGCGGACCTGGCGCCGGGGGCAGCCGACGAGCTGGGTCGGATGGAGACCGCGTCGATGGCCGTGGTGACCATGGCCTTCCTCGCCCGGGACCTGCCGCAGTCCCTGCGTCAGACGACCACGTCGGGCTTCCTGGTGCCGCCGGTGGACGGCCGGCGGATCAAGGCCGCGACGTACTCCTTCTCCAAGTGGGACTGGGTCCGTGAGGCGGGCCGGTCCGACGGCGGCGGATCCGAGGTGGTCCTGGTGCGCTGCTCGTTGGGTCGTCACCGTGAGGAGCGGGTCCTCCAGGTCGACGACGAGGCGTTGGTGCAGGTGGCGTGCGAGGACCTCGCCGACGCCGTGGGCCTCGCCGTCCGGCCGGTTGACTTCCACGTCCGGCGGTGGGGTGGCGCGCTGCCCCAGTACGCGGTCGGGCACCTCGACCGGGTCCGACGCGTCCGCGAGGCCGTGGCCCGGGTCCCCGGCCTGGCCGTGTGTGGTGCGGCGTACGACGGGCTCGGTATCCCCGCCTGCATCGCCTCGGCGGAAGCGGCCGCGACCCTGATTCTCGACCACTTGGCGGCACCGGGAGAATGACCTCATGACCGAGCGCCCCGAGAAGACGACCAAGCGTCCCCACCAGGGCAAGGCCGCCAAGGACCTCAACGACGCGATCCGCTACACGATGTGGTCGGTCTTCCGGCTCCGCGACGTGCTTGGGGACGCCGACCGGGCCAGCGAGGCCAACGAGGTCGAGAAGCTGGTCGAGACGCTGTCGACGCAGGACGTCACGGTGCGGGGGATGTACGACGTGGCCGGTCTCCGCGCGGACGCCGACGTGATGGTCTGGTGGCACGCGGAGACCGCGGACGCCCTCCAGGACGCCTACCACCGGTTCCGGCGTACCGCTTTCGGGTCCCGGATGGACCCGGTGTGGTCCCAGCTGGCGCTGCACCGACCGGCCGAGTTCAACAAGTCGCACATCCCGGCCTTCCTCGCCGACGAGGAGCCGCGGGCCTACATCTGCGTGTACCCCTTCGTCCGCTCCTACGAGTGGTACCTCCTCGAGGACGCCGAGCGGCGACGGATGCTGGCCGAGCACGGCATGATGGCGCGCGACTTCGCCGACGTCCGGGCCAATACCGTGGCCTCGTTCGCCCTCGGCGACTACGAATGGCTGCTGGCCCTGGAGAGCGACGAGTTGCACCAAACCTTCGACCTGATGCGGAATCTGC